>NZ_JBITJK010000053.1:0-56514 GCF_044459945.1 Streptomyces sp. NPDC050164 | reverse complement strand
TGCACACCTACAACCACCACCGCTGCCACACCGCACTCGAAGGTCAACCACCCATCACCCGCGTGAACAACCCTGCGGGTCAATACACCTAGAACCCCCGGATCAGCCCCCGGCGATGACGTCCGCCAGGAAGTCGTCGACGCGGACCTCCTCGCGGCCCGGCGGGACCACCTCGTGGGTCTCCCGCAGGAACGCCGCGAACGCCGGAGCCCACGCGAACACCACCGCGTGGTGACGGCCGCCGTCGGGTCGGGCGTCACCGAGGAACTCCAGGCGCAGCTCCTGCCACATGCCCAGCGACTCGGGACGCATCCGCACGTCCCCCACCCCGACCGGACGCTGCAGCCCCTCGCCGAGCATCTCGCGGTCCAGCTGCCAGCGGGCGAGGACACGGCCGTCGTGGCTGAAGACGACGGTGACGGCGAACGGGTCCGCGGCGTCGTAGCTCAGGTGGGCGAGCACGCAGAAGCGGTCCGTGTCACCCGCCTGGAGCTGCACCACCAGGGTCTTGTGCACGAAGGAGTTCACGAGAGGGCCTCCGGGAAGAACCAACCGACGTAGAGCCCTCTAGTACCCCCTACACGCACAAGATGCTCAGCCCTCCGGGTGATTCCCGCGGGCACCGCGCAGGGACTCGATGCACACGGCCACGGCCCGCTGGAGTTCCTCCAGACGCTGGACCATGTCGTCCTCGTAGAAATCCCCGGCGTCGTCGAAGGTCAGTTCCTCGAACACCTTGGTCGCCTTCTGGAGGCCGCTGTAGAACTTCGTGCGCCGCTCCTGCACCCGCAGCCCCGGGTCGGTCTCGACGGTCTCGACGACGAGGGACTTCATCGTCTCGTACGCCTCGGCGGCCCACTCGCCGGCGTCCTCGCCCTCGTCCAGCTCGTCGATGAGCGACAGGTGCCGCTCGGCCTCCTGCCGGAGGTCGGCCGGCGCGTCCACGGTCTGCCCGGCGGGCGTCTTGATCTGCCCGGACTCGGCGATCTGGCGCACGTATCCGATCCGGTCGGCCGCCCTGCTCTCGCCGGCGACGGCCTTCTTCAGTTCGTCGGTGCGCACGACGTCACGGGCCAGCTCGGACTGGAGCTCGGGATCCTCCCGGACCCGGTCCAGCAGGGCCTGGCGGGCCGCGCGGGCCGTGGCGGGGTCGGCGAGGATCGCGGCGCGCAGAGCGGTGGGGTTCTCCGCGACCTCCAGCGCCTTCGTGGGCCGGATGCCCTCCGCCTCGGCGGCCTCGGCGATGGCGGTGCCGCGCTCGGACGTGGCACCGGAGCGGGAGACGTAGTAGCTCAGCCACACGTCGGCGTCCGGCAGTTCCACCTCCTGACCCGGCGTCAGGGCCTCGAAGTGCGGGACCAGCCCGTCGTCGGCCGCCCGGTCCCACGCCTTGTAGTAGCGCATGACGCGCTCGGGGGAGCACCCGGCGAGCTCCGCGAACTCCTTCGCCGACACCTTCGGCGTCTCGTCCGAGGACTGCCCGCCGGGCCGCACACTGCGCGCCACCTTCAACCCGAAGGCCCACCCTCCGGTCCGGGCGTACGCCCCGAACTCCCGCGCGTCCCGCGCGATCGGCTCGGTGACGGGCGCCGGGGAGGTTTCGGGCGGGGTGATCGCCAGGGTCACGGACGACTCTCCTGAATGGGGTTGGCCAATTGAGTACGTGCAGGTCGGCAGCCTATACGAGCGCATGGCCCGGGCCGGCCGACGCAAATCGTTTCTCCTCGCTCCGCCCGGCGCGGGAGACTCGGGCCATGGTGAGACCTGAAGTCGGTGCGGCGTTGCGCCACTGCGCGCAATGCGGTGGATACGAGTACGGCGGCGCCCCCGCCTGTGCCGTCTGCCGTGAACTGGTGGACGGCATCGTCGAGGAGGAGTGGGCGGCCTTCCTGCGGCACTGGGACGCCGCCGACGGCGAGCAGGACAGGGCGCTGGCCGAGATGGTCGCGGCCGAACCCGACCGGCACGACTGGCGGGTGGTGGACGCCGCCCTCGACCGGCTGGTGTGCCCCGACTGCGGCGACCGGCTCGCACGCGGCCCGGCCGGCTGCCCGGCCTGCGACCGGGCGCATGGCTTCCGCTACGCCGCGATCGAAACCGACCGGCCCGGTGTCCCGCCGGGCAACGAACACGCGATCCGGGTCAATGTCTCGGTGGTGCGCAGGCCGCAGGTCTCCTCCGGGAGCGAGGTCCTCGTCCGCCGCATGCTGCTGCCGCTCCTCCTGGTCGGGTTCGTGCCGACGACCGAGCAGGCCCAGCGGGTGAGCGCGCTGGTCAAGAGGAGCCCCCCGGGGCGGAGGGCTCAACTGGTCGAGGAGAGCGTCGAGGCGCTGGCGGCAGACCTCAGCCGAACGCGTCGCGCAGGGCCGGCAGCAGGGTCTTCTCCGACCAGGCCAGATACGCCGGCTGCGAGTCGCCACCGATCTGGACCAGGGCGATCTCGGTGAAACCGGCCTCGGCGTACGGACGGACGGCCTCGACGAACGCGTCCGGGTCGTCACCGCACGGGATCGCGTCGGCGACGTCGTCGGTCGTGACGAACTGGGTCGCCGCCTCGAAGGAATCCGGGTGCGGCAGCTCCGAGTTGACCTTCCAGCCGCTGCCGAACCAGCGGAACTGGGAGTGGGCCCGCTTGACGGCCGTGTCCCGGTCGGGGTCGTAGCAGACCGGCAGCTGGCCCACGCGGGGCTTGCCCTCGCCGCCGTGCCGGTCGAACGCCTCCAGCAGCCCCGCCTTGGGCTCCGTGGCGATCACCAGATCGCCCAGCCGGCCGGCGAGCTCGCACGACCGCTCCCCGGAGACGGCGACTCCGATGGGCGGCGCCTGGTCCGGCAGGTCCCACAGCCGGGCCGACTCCACGTCGAAGTGCGTGCCGCGATGGTTGACGTGGCCGCCCTTGAAGAGAGCCCGGATGATCTCCACGGCCTCCTCGAACATCTCGTGCCGCACGTCGACGGACGGCCAACCGCCGCCCACCACGTGCTCGTTGAGGTTCTCGCCGGAGCCGAGCCCCAGCCTGAAGCGGCCCTCGGACAGCAACTGGACCGTCGCCGCCTTCTGCGCCACCACCGCCGGGTGGTAGCGGAACGTCGGGCACGTCACGTATGTCATCAGCGGGATACGTGACGTGGCCTGGGCGGCCGCACCGAGCACCGCCCACGCGTAGGGCGAATGCCCCTGCGAGCGCAGCCACGGGAAGTAGTGGTCGGAGGTCACCGAGAAGTCGAAGCCCGCCTCCTCGGCCCGCACCACATGGTCGACGAGCTCTCGGGGGCCGGCCTGCTCGGTCATCATCGTGTATCCGATTTGCACCATAACCGGCGGGTCCCCTGACGACGGGCGTGAAAACTGCTCGATCAAGGCCCCCGGACGAGGGCAGGATGCCCCCATGAGTGCCTCCGCTCTGCCCACCAGCAGCCCCGCCGCCCAGGGCGTCGACGCGTCCGGCGTCCACGCCTTCCTCGACGCCCTCGAAGCGGCCCCCGAGATCGAGCCGCACAGCTTGATGATCATGCGGCACGGCCGGCTGGTCGCCTCCGGCTGGTGGGCGCCGTACACCCCCGACCGCCTCCACCTGCTGTACTCGCTCAGCAAGAGCTTCACCGGGACAGCCGCCGCCCTGGCCGAGGCCGAGGGGCTGCTCGACTTCGACGCGCCGGTGATCTCGTACTTTCCGGAGTTGGAGGCCGAGATCACCGACCCGCGCAGCCGGGCCATGCTCGTGAAGCACGTGGCGTCCATGTCGAGCGGCCACGAACGGGAGACCATCGATGAGGTCTACGGGCTGGACAAGCAGGAGCCCGTGCGCGGGTTCCTGCTGCTGCCACCGGACCGCGACCCCGGCACCGTCTTCGCCTACAACCAGCCCACCACCTACACCCTCGCCGCGATCGTCCAGCGGGTGACCGGGCAGCCGCTCACCACCTACCTGCGACCGCGGCTGCTGGATCCGCTGGGCATCGGCGAGGTGTTCTGGCAGCGGGACCGCGCCGGTCGCGAGATCGGCTACAGCGGTCTGCACGCCACCACCGACGCCGTCGCCCGGCTCGGCGAGCTCTATCTGCGCGACGGGGTCTGGGAGGGCGAGCGGCTGCTGCCCGAAGGGTGGGTGGCCCGGGCCACGGGCCCGCGCATACCGACCGCCGGAGCCATGGGAGACCTGGACCGGCAGGACTGGGACCGGGGCTACGGCTACCAGTTCTGGACCTCCCGGCACGGCTACCGGGGCGACGGCGCGTACGGCCAGTTCTGCCTGGTGCTGCCCGAGCACGACGCGGTGATCGCCGCGACCACGGCGACCGAACGGATGCAGGACTACCTGCACCTCGTCTGGCAGCACCTGCTGCCCGCCTTCGGCCCCGAGGCGCTGCCCGGCCGGGACGCCGCCGACGAGGCCCTGCGGGAGCGCCTCGCCCAGCTCGCGCTGCCGCCCGCCCCGGGCAGGCCGGCACCGCCGGAACGGGCGCAGGAATGGGCAGTCGCCGAGTTCGTGTCCTCCAAGAGGGACGGTCCCGCTCTGTCGGCCGGGCTCGCACCGGACGCGGACGGCTGGACGCTCCGGCTCACCGAGGGGGAGAACCGGCTGGACCTGCGGATCGGAGCGGAGGGCTGGACTGTGGCGGAGAAGCCGCTCCCGACCGCGGTGAGCGGCGGCTGGACGGACTCCGGCACGCTGGCCGTGGAGGTGGTGTTCCTGGAGACACCGCACCGCCTGGCGCTGACGTGCTCCCTCGCGGACCGTACGCTCACCGCGAGCTGGCGCACGCAGCCCTTCAACCCCAGCCCGCTCACCTCCCTGCGCGCCCCGCGCGGCTCAGTCTGAGCCCGGCCGGAACGTCTTCAGGAAGGTCCGCAGCGTCTCCTGGTTCGCCTTCTCCTCCCAGTCGTCGTCCGGGGTCGTCCAGCGCAGCGAGAAGCTCCGGCCCTCGCCCAGCAGGAAACCCCGGCCGAAGGTGTGCACCCGGGTGCCGTCGACGTCCGCCGTCCACTCCATGTCGGCGGCCTCGCGTCCTTGGTACGTCGTCGCGCGGATCTCGCCGATCCGCCGGTAGTCGCCCGACCGCTCCAGGTGGGGTTCGACGTCGTCCCGCCACACGGCCACGGGGTCCGGGCCCACGCGTTCGCTGTAGGTGACGGCCAGCGTGCGGTCGTCACCGTCGGCGCCGAAGACCACGCGGTACCGCAGATCGCCCTGGCGATCGGTGTCCAGCCGCTCCCAGCCCTCGGGGAGCGCGACGGAGAAGCCCTCCGGCGCGCGATACGTGTGGAAGCCGGGCGGCAGGGCCGTGGCCGGGGCGGACGGCGTGCGCGTAGGCGTAGGGGTCGGAGTGGGCGTGGGGTCGGGGGACGACGGAGAGGGCGTGGGGGAGGGGGAGCCGGTCCGGCCGGGTGGCTCGGACGGCTCGGGACTGCCGCCGCCGGTGCCCTCGCCCGGCGGGGCGACGGAGGCCGGTGGCCGGGCCGGGGAGTCCGCCGCGTCGCTGCCCGCGTCGCTGCCGGGCAGCCCCTGGGTCGCGGCGAGCACGGCGACCGCGACGGTGACCACGGCCAGGGTGGTCCCGGCGACCATGGTCCGTCTGCTCCATGCCGGACCCCCCGGCCGCATCGCGGCGTACGCGCCGCGCAGCCGCGGCACGGGCGCCGACCCCATGGCCGCTTCCGGGTCCTCGCTGAGCGCGCGGATCAGCGCCTCCCGGACCACCGGGCGGGTCAGCCGTTCCCGTGCGTCCTTGCGGAGCAGTCCCTGCACGACCTGGGTGAGCGGTCCGGCGCGCACCGGTGTGCGCAGCGGCAGCCGGTCCACGCCCTTGAGGGTGTTCTCCGGCCGGCCCCGGTCCCGGAAGGGCGGACGGCCCTCGACCATCGTGTAGAGGATCGCGCCGAGCGCCCACAGATCGGCCGCCGGCCCGATGCGCTCGTCGCGCGCCTGTTCCGGGGAGGCGAACGCGGGTGCCGTGAGCCGGGGCGCGAGGGTCGCGCCGACCAGGCCGTAGCCGGTGACGACGACCGAATGGTCCTCGCGTACGAACACCTGGCCGGGGCTGAGCTCGCCGTGCGTGATGCCCTCGGCGTGCGCGGCGTCCAGCACGTCGAGCATCTCCAGGCCGATGCGGGCGGCCCGCACGTAGTTGAACGTGCCTTGTTCCGAGAGGAGTTCGCCGAGCGGGGTGCCGTCGATCCACTCGTTGACGGTCCACAGGGTGCCGGCCTCCTCGACGGCGTCGACGACCGTGGCGGTCCGGCCGGGGCACAGCAACGCCATGCGTTCGGACGTGCGCAGCAGGCGGCCGGCGGCCCGGCGCTCGGTCTCGTACGCGTCGTCCGGGAGCCCGATCTGCGTGACGAGACACGGGCGGGAGACCTCGCCGGCACCGATGTCCTCGGCGTACCAGCAGATGCGGTTGGTCTCGCGCTGGATGATCTCGAGCAGCCGGTACCGGCCGACGACCAACTGGTGTGTGGAGACGTGCGCCCTGCCCATGGCCATCCCTCGCTGGAAACCTGGCTCTCACCTTTTCCAGAAGTACGAGGGGCGAGCCGTGCTGCGTTCAACGGGATCGCAACTCCGCGTTCAATCTTGTCTTTTATTCAAGAGGGGGGATCAAGTGTGCGAGAGGAAAACGTCTTTCGCGGGCTCAGGGGCGGCTCACCTCGGCCGCCCCGGGATCGGGGCGGGGCCGCCGCGGGTGTCTCCGTGGGTGCGGAGAATTCGTCCCCGCGGCCCGCGGATTCCCGAATCCCCGGCTGGCCTGCTGGTAACCGACGGTAAATGCGATGGTGTCCAACGGTTGAACTCGACACCCCTCGCGATGAATTCGGCGACGGATTCTCCGAGGGCGGTCGGCTCAGACCTCCCGCCGCACCAGGAAGCCGAGCAGTGACCGCAGTTCACCGAGGGCCCTCGCCTCCAGCGGCACCCCGGCGAGCGCCGTCTCGACGGCGGCGAGGTGGCGCCGGGCCTGAGCCATGGCCGCCGAACGGCCGCCCGCCCGCTCGATCAGCTGCGCCGCCGCACCGGGATCGTCGCCCGTCTCCAGGAGTGCGGCGATCCGGTCGCCACTCGGGGAGCCGAGCGCGACCAGTACCGGCAGCGTCTTCTTCCGCTCCCGCAAATCGCCGTGGACCGGCTTGCCGGTGACCCGGGGATCGCCCCAGATGCCCAGCACGTCGTCGACGATCTGGAACGCGATCCCGAGGTGCCGGCCCATGCGGTCGAGCGCGGCGGCCGTTACGGGGTCGGCACCGCCGAGCACGGCACCCAGCGCGGCCGCGCAGCCCAGCAGCGAGCCCGTCTTGTGCTCCGCCATCGCCCGGTACTCGTCCGGCCGGACCCGCTCCGGTCCCGTCCAGGGGCGGTCGGCGAACAGCAGGTCGTCCGCCTGCCCGCGCACCAGGTCGCCCAGCGCGACGGACAGCGTCCGCACGGCCGCGACTCCGCCCGGCTGCGCGGCGAGCGTCTCGACGGCCAGCGCGAACAGGGCATCGCCCGTGAGGACCGCGGGTCCCGTGCCGTAGGCCTTCCACACGGCCGGGCGACGGCGCCGGTCCGCGTCGCCGTCCATGATGTCGTCGTGCAGCAGGGAGAAGGTGTGCACCAGCTCCACCGCGACGGCCGCGGCCACCCCGTCCCGCCCGGACGCACCGGCCGCCTCGGCACCGAGCACCGCGAGCGCCTGTCGCACACCCTTGCCGCCCGAGGTGACGGCCGGTGCACCGCCCACCTCACACCAGCCGAAGGAGTACGCGGCCATCTCACCGACCCAGGGGTGCAGTTGGCTGACGGCTTCGGAGAAGGCGGGGCGCACGAGGGTGCGGCAGCGGTGGAGGATCTGGTGGGGGTCGGGCGCGGCTGAGTGGTCGAGGCCGCCGGAGTGGCTGGGGCCCCGCGCGTGTTCGGGCTCGGCCGCGTGTACGAGGCCACTCGCGTGGCCGGAGCTGACCGCGTGGTCGGGGGTCAGCCCGTGGTCGGGGGCGCCCGAGTGGCTCAAGCCGCTCGCGTGGCCGGAGCCGCCCGTCTGGGCGAGGTCACCCGCGTGGCCGAGCCCGCCCGAAAGGCCGTCCGCCTGCTCCTGCCCCTCGTCATGCGCGACCCCGTCCCCCCGCGCCGCCCCTACCGCCATGGAGGACACCGTCACCGTGCCACCTCCGCCACCCTCGCTTCGGCGAGCCCGGCATCCGATATGCCGAGTTCGTCGTACGCGCGAGCCACCATCTTGCGGGCGTGCTGGAGACCGATCCGCTCCAGTGTGCCGGCGAGCTCGGACAGTTCGGCCGCCGTCTCGGCGCGGTCGCGGCCCAGCCGGGCCAGGGACTTGGCGAGGCCCAGCCGCGACAGCGCCTCCCCGCGGGGCTCGCTCATCTCGCGGAACTCCGCGAGGGCCTGCTCGTACAGGGCGCGCGCCTCGGCGTAACGCCCGGCCCGGTACAGGACGTTGCCGCGCATCTTGTGGTTGTAGGCCAGCGCGCTGGACAGCCGCATCGCGCGGCACGTCGCCTCCGCCTCGCTCAGCAGCTCCAGCGCCCGCTCGGTGTCACCGTCGCGCACCGACACGACGTCGGCCAGGCCACGCAACGCCCAGGCGTGACCGCGCCGGTCGTCGGCGCGCGCGGCGATCTCGGCGGACTCCTCGAACAGGGCGTACGCGGTGTCGTAGTCCCCGGTGTTGCGGTGGATCTGCGCGATGCCCTCCAGCGCCCACACCGTGTGCCGCGCCTCCCCGCGCCGCCGGGCCTCGGCGAGCAACTGCTCGTGCAGTCGGCCGACGGCCTCGTAGTCGCCCTGGATGCGGCCGGTCTCGGCCAGGCCCGCCAGCGAGTAGCCGCGTACGACCATGTCCCCGCCCTTTTCGCCCAGGTCCGCCGCGAGCTGTAACAGCCGGCGGGCCAGCCGGAACGCCCCGCGCTGCCGGGCCAGCGTGCCGCCGCTCCACAGCGCCCAGGCCATCGCAGCGACATCCTCGGCCCGGCGGGCGGCCCGGTAACTCGCCTTCCACGCCCGGTCCGCGTCCTCGACCCGGCCCAGCCGGCGGTGCGCCTCGGCCACCGCGAGTCCGGAACGCGCCGCCTCCCCGGGCTTCCCCGCGCGCTCGGCCGCCCTCAACTGCTCGGTGCCGGCGGCCAGCACGTCGGTCAGTGAGGAGTTGACGGACAGGGTGGTGAGCGCGCCCTGATACTCCGGGGCGAATGCCTTGCCGTACATCGATGCCTTCCGTCCGTATGCTCGCTATGTATACACAGGGCGTATACATGGCGTGTATAGAAAGGTGGAAACCTGCCCTGGCCACAAGGGCCAGGGCATCACCTGTTGTCGATCAAGACGTCGACCGTACGGACGGGGTTGCCTGTGAGGCGCAGATCACCGTGGGGAGGGGCCTTTAGTGCTGACCGGCCTTCTGCGGTGTCGCCTCGCTCGGCCGCACGACGACGTATCCCTCGCCCTGGAGCGCCAGTTGCACGGCCTCGCCGGAGCCGCCGCGCAGCATCGAGCCGATGGACTGGGAGCGGTGCAGCGAGGTCTGCAGGCCCGCCGTCCAGCCGACGATCGCGTCGGTGTCGACGTACACCGGGTACTGCGGGGAGACCGGGATGACGAGCGGAGTGCCCTCGCACACCAGGCCCAGCTTGCCGTGCCCGGTGAAGACGCTGTTGAACAGGCCGCCGCCGGTGATGCCGGCGCCCTTCACGGTCGCGATGCGGTAGGACAACGTGGCGTCGAAGCACAGGACGTTACGGCCGTTGACCGTGAACTCGTCGCCGGGTTCGACGTCGACGACGAAGCAGTTCTGCGCTTCGTGGGCGAACCAGGCCTCGCCCTGCCCGCGCACCGCCATCAGCGGAAGTCCCTCCCCGGTGACCGCGCGCTTGAGCATGCCGCCCACGCCCTGGCCCTTGCGCTCGAACTGGAGGTTGCCGCGGTAGGCGATCATCGCGCCCTGTCGGGCGAGCATCTCGCCGTTCACCGTATAGCGGAGGCACTTGGCGTTCTCGACCGTCATACCCGGTGCGACGGCCGGCTGTGCCATGTGCTGGCTGGAAAAGAGGTCACCCTTCATAGGCGCATCCTCACCCGGAGCGTCCCCCTCCGCCAAGATCGGGGGCGTATGACGGGCAGGGCGCGCGGTGGCGCGGTGTCAGCCGCCGAAGAGCTGCGTCCAGTACGTACCCGCCCGGCCGCCGCCCGCGAAGCCGACCCCGAGGTGCGTGAAGCCGGGCTTGAGGATGTTGGCCCGGTGGCCGGGGCTGTTCATCCAGCCCTCCACCACTTCGGCGGGGGAGCGCTGGCCGCAGGCTATGTTCTCGCCGATGGAACGCCGGGTGGAGCCCGCGGCGGCGGCTCTGTCCCAGGGGCGGCTGCCGTCGGGCGCGGTGTGCGAGTAGAAGCCGCGGGCCACCATGTCCGCGCTGTGCGCCTGGGCGGCGGCGGTGAGCAGGGGATCGGCGGCCAGGGGCGTGAGTCCGGCCCGGGCGCGCTCCCGGTTGGTGAGGTCGGTGACGGCCGCCGCGGCGCCCGCCAGCCCGTCCGGTGTGAGGGGCATGGCCCAGAGCGCGGTCCAATAGGTGTCGGCGGTGCGACCGTCGTGGACGTGGGCCACTCCGGCGTGGGTGAACGCCGGGTCGTGCAGGGTGCGGCGGGCCCCGTCCGTGCGCAGACAGTACGCGACGAACTCGGCGGTGGTACGCGGGCCGGACACCAGGTGCTCGCCGACGGTGAGGTACGCGTACCCGGCGCCGAGGACCCGCTGGTAGACGGAGGCGCCGTCCCGGCTCTCGACACCGAGGCGTCCGGACGCGGCCATGGCGGCGGCGTGGGCCCGCGCCGCGGACACCAGCCGCGGGTCGAGCGAGACCGGTGGTGAACCGGCGGCGGTACGAGCGGAGTTGACCAGGGCGGCGAAGCCGTCCGGGTCGGGGGCGGACGGTACGGAGGCGGAGGGCCCGGGGGAGTGGCCGACGCCGGCCGCGCTCCCGGTCAGGCGCCGCTCGGCCGGGACCGGCCTCGGCGCATGGGCCGCTCGCTGCGCGCCGCCGGCGAGGGATCCCGGCCGCGCGCCCGGCGCACTGGCCGCCGCCGAGTCCGGCCCGGACACGGGCGGGTCGTCCACGACGTCGACGCCGAAGTCCCTGGCGAGTCCCGCCAGTCCGTCGGCGTACCCCTGGCCCAGGGCGCGCAGCTTCCAGCGGTCGCCGCGCCGGTAGAGCTCCGCGAGCAGCAGGACCGTCTCCTGGCGGGGGTGCGGCGGGGTGAACCGGGCGAGCGGGCGGCCTCCCGCGTCGGTGACGTGCAGCGTGGGGGAGGGCAGACGGCCGAGGGCGGTTCCGGGCTCGGCAGGGCTGACGGCGACGGTGACCCGGGTGGCACCGGTACGCAGCCTCGCCGGGTCCACGGTGAGCGCGTCGCCCCGCAGCGTCGCTCCCGGTGCGGCCGGCTGGTTGTAGAAGACGAAGTCGCCGTCGTCCCGCACCTTTCCGCCGTCGTCCGTGACGAGCGCGGACACGTCGAACGGGCCGGGCACCCGGACGGTCACCGCCCCGCCCGGAAGCGGCAGATTGCCACCGGGGACCAACTCGCTCATCACGCCCCACTGCTGTCGTCGTACCGGCCTCCCCGTGGGGACGCGGATGCCCGGACAACGGCCGTGGCCGCGCGAGGGTTCCCACGTCAGTCCGGGCCAACGACCGCCTTCAACCTCTTCGACATCTACAGACCGACCGAGGCCACCCTGCACAGCGTCGGAGGCCGCACCACTACCGTGTCGTACGCCGGGACGGCACGGAGCATCCGACTCGCTCCCGGTGGCTCCGCGACGCTGCGGGATCTCGCCCCCTGACACCGCCCGCCCCTGCACACCGGCCGAAAGGAGCGCCCACGATGCCACGCACCGCACGCCCCCGCGGTCGCACCGCCCTGGTCACCCTCTCCTGCTGCCTCGCGCTGGGCTGCGCGTCCGGCGGGACACCCCAGGGGGAGAAGCCGGCCCCGCCGACCAGCGCCCCGACCGGGCCCGGCTACGGCGTGGTCACCTGGGCCTCCTCCGCCGACCGCATCGGCGCGGCGGTCGACGGCCGCGGCTACCGGCTGGTCGTGCGCACCAGCGTCGGCGGCACCGGCCTCAGGGTGCGGCTGTCCAACGCCTTCGGGGACCAGCCGGTGACGTTCGACAACGTCCACGCGGGTCTCCAGCGCGACGGAGCCGCACTCGTCCCCGGCAGCAACCGGCGCCTGACCTTCGGCGGCGCCCGCTCCGTCACGGTCCCAGCCGGCGGCATCGTCTACAGCGACCCGCTGCCCGGCCACGTCCCCGCCGCGAGCGCGCTCGCCGTCAGCCTCCACGTCCCCCGGGCGGGCGGAGTGCTCACCGGGCACTGGATGGCGATGCAGACGTCGTACACCACCGACGGCGACCACACCGCGGAGGAGAGCGGCGCCAACTGGGCGCAGCGGACAGGGTCCTGGTTCTACCTCGACGCCGTCACCGTGCGGCCCCGGCCCGCGGCGGGCGCCGTGGCCGCCCTCGGCGACTCGATCACCGACGGCTGGCAGTCCACGACCGACCTCGACCGCCGCTGGCCCGACTACCTCGCCCGCCGGCTGCGCACGTCCCCCGAGACCACCGTCAGGGGAGTGGCCAACGCGGGCATCGCGGGCAACAAGGTCCTCACCGACGGCCCCGGACAGAGCGCCCTGAACCGACTGTCGCGGGACGTGCTCTCACTGCCGGGCCTGCGCACGGTGTTCCTCTTCCAGGGCGTCAACGACATCAAGGCCGAGCCCGGCGCCACGGCCGACGAGCTCATCGCCGGATACCGCACGCTGGCCGACCGGGTGCACGCGGCCGGGAAGTGCGTCGTCGCCGGGACGATCGCCCCCTACAAGGGCTGGCAGGAGTGGGACCCTGCCGGGGAAGCCGTGCGCCAGGAGGTCAACACCTTCATCCGCACCAGCGGCCAGTTCGACGCGGTCACCGACTTCGACCGCATCCTGCGCAGCCCCTACGACCCCGAGCGGATCCTCCCCGCCTTCGACGGCGGCGACCACCTGCACCCCAACGACAAGGGGATGCAGGCGATGGCCGACGCCGTCGATCCGGAGAGCCTCGACTGCGGGAGCCGCTAGCCCGGATCAGGGACAGGCGGCAGGTTCGCCCGGCCCGCCCTGCAGCCGGCCGGTCAGCCGGACGCCGACGGCTCCGGGGTGATCAGACCCTCCCGGTAGGCGATCGCCACCGCCTCACCACGGCTCGACGCGCCCAGCTTGGCGAGGATGTTGGAGACGTGGACGCTCGCCGTCTTGCCGGTGATGAACAGCTCCTCGCCGATCTGCCGGTTGCTGCGGCCGAGCGCGAGCAGCCGCAGCACCTCCTGCTCGCGTGCGGTGAGCACACCGGCGCGCTCGTCGGTCTCCGGCGTGTCCGCCAGGCGTCCGCGCCGGACCAGGGCGTCCACCTGGTCCCGCAGCGGCGTGGCGCCGAGACGGTCGGCGGTCTCCCGGACCTCGCGCGCCTCGGCCGCCGCCTCCTCACGACGCCCGGCCGCCACCAGGGCCTCGGCGTACCGCAGGCGGCAGCGCGCCCGCTCGTAGACGTCGCCGTAGCCGAACGCCGTCACCGCCTCCGACCAGGCCTCGGCGTCCGGCCCCGAGACGGCCCGGATCCACTCCGCCTCGGCACGGGCCAGCCACGCCTGTCCTTCGGGGCCCTGGGGAGCGCCGTCCTCGCTGTGGGTGGCGGTGGCCCGCGCCAGCTCCACCAGTTCGGCCGCGATGTCCGTCCATCGGCGGGCCCCGGCCCCGTCGCCGGCCGGCCGCAGCTCGGCGGCGGCGTCGGCCACCGCGGACAACGCCAGGGCGGCGAGCCGGACCGTGACGTCCGGGCGGGTGCCCACCTCGTCGGTGAGGGCCGCGACCGTGGACCGCGTCCACCGCACCGCGTCCTCGGGATCACGGCGCAGCGCCGCGGCGTCGGTGAGCACGATGCCCGCGACCAGGGTGGCCATCCAGTCGAAGGGTCCCTCCAGCAGGGCACGCGCCCGGTCGGCGGCCGCCATGTCGCCCCGTGCCAGGGCGACATACAGCGCGGGACCGACCGTGTACCCGCCGGCGGCCGGCAGTACCTCGGCATCGGCCGGCGCCGCCCGCACACACTCGTCCCAACGGCCCAGCACGTGCAGCACCTGCAACCGCAGGTACCGCATCTCCAGCGGATACGGGGACGACAGCAGCCCGGCGCGCCGGGCCCGGTCCAGGCCCTCCGTCAGCCAGGGCACGCACTCCGCCAGCGCACCGGACTCGTAGGAGCCCATGGCCAGGTTGAACAGGGCACGCAGCTCCACGGCCGCGTTGCCCGAACTCCGCGCCAGCTCCCGGGCCCGCAGCAGCCGCTCACGGCCCTCGGGACCGCGCCGTCCAGCTCCGTCGAAGACGGCCAGGGAGATCAGCAAGTCCGCCTGGGCGTCGGTAGCTCCCAGTTCCTCGGCCACGCCCAGGGCCCGCCGGACGACCCGCAGCGCGGTCTCGTTCTCCCCGACGTGGCGTGCGGCCATGGCATGCGTGGCCGCCGCCCACAGCCACGTACGCGACGGAGGGTCCTCGGGGATCATCGCCAGGGCCTCGCTGCTGTAGGCGAACGCCGACGTCAGGCTGTCCACGCTCAGCAGGTTCCCGGCGAGGGTGTAGCGGACCCGGGCGGCGAGTTCGGAGTCGGCGTCCTGGCCGAGCTCCGCCAACGCGGACCGCGTGAGGGAGACCGCCCGGTGCAGCTCCCCGGCGTGCACGGCCGCCGCCGAGGCCCGCAACGTCAGGGTCACACGGTCGACCCCGACGCCGCAGGGCCGCGCCTGGGCACCCACCGCCGGCCACAGGTCGAGAGCCGCTTCCAGATGCCGCTGCTCCTCGGCCGGCGCACCCACCCGCTGGGCGTGGTCGGCGGCCTCCAGGGAGGCGGCCAGCGCCTCGGCGAGGTCGTGGCTCTCCCGGTAGTGGTGGGCACGCTCGGCAGCGCTCTTTGCGGCCCGGCCCCGCCCGGCGAGCAGCCGGGCGAACGCGCCGTGCAGCCTCGCCCGCTCCCCGGGGAGCAGATCGGCGTAGACGGCCTCCCGGGCGAGGGCGTGCCGGAAGGAGTACGTGTCGTCGTCCCCGGCGACGAGCAACTGCCGCCCCACCGCCTCCCGCAGCGCCGACTCCAGCTCCTCCTCGGGAAGCCCGACCGCCTCCCGCAGCAGCTCGTGCTCCACCCGGCGCCCGGCTACGGCGGCGGTCCGCAGCACCTGCTGCGCGGTGTCGGACAACTGCTCGAAGCGGATCAGCAGCACATCGGCGAGTCCGCTGGGCACTCCACCGGACTCCGTGTCCGTCGCCGCGAGCAACTCCTCCGCGTAGAAGGCGTTCCCCTCGGCCCGCTCCACGATCCGCCGTACCGTGGCCTCCGCCAGCGGACGCCGTTCGAGCTGCCGCACCAGCCGGGCCACATCGGAATCGCCCAGCGGCCGCAGCTCCAGCCGCTCCACGGCGGGCAGCCGTATCAGCTCCGCCAGCAGCGGCCGCAGCGGGTGGCGACGGTGCAGGTCGTCCGCCCGGTACGAGGCGAACACCGCGAGCCGGCGCCGCAGAACACCCCGGCCGAGCAGAAACCGCAGCAGATCCCGCGACGACTGGTCCGCCCAGTGCAGATCCTCCAGCACGAGCAGCAGCGGCGCGACATCCGCCACCTCGGCCAGCAGCCCCGCCATCCCCTCGAACAGCCGCAACCGTCCGTCGACGTCCCGCGCGGAATCGGTCCCGGCCCCCAGCAGCCGCTCGACCACGGGATGGGCGGCCAGAGCGGAAGCGAACCGCTCGTCGGCGGCGAGCACGCCCAGGATCTCGGTGAAGGGCAGATAGGGCAGACCGACGTCACCGAGATCCACGCAGTGCCCGGTGACCACGGCCATTTTGGCGTCAGCGGCCAGCCCGCCGGCCTCGTCCAGCAGCCGGGTCTTGCCCACCCCGGCGTCCCCGGCGACGAGCACGGCCCGGGCCTCTCCGCCGCGCGCACGCTCCAGCACCCCGGACAGCCGCGTGAGTTCGGCATCCCTCCCGACAACCGGCGTGACAGATGAAGCCTGCGGCACAGGACCAACCTTCTTTTTCAGGGGCGCGGGGCTGTGACTTTATGCGGCTCCGCCGCGTGGGCGCGATCAACCACAAGCAACCCGCAGCCGCCACGAAACGACGAGATCCGCAGGATGACTCACCGGCGGCGCCAACTCGGGCCCCGACTCGTACAACTCGTTCGTCGAGTAGTCCCAGTACCACCCCTCACCCGGCTCGAAGCTCTGCGCCAAGGGATGCCCACTGGCCCGGAAATGCCCCGTCGCATGCTTCGCCGGCGAACTGTCACAACACCCCACGTGCCCGCACTGCGCGCACCGCCGAAGGTGGAACCACCACCCCCCGGCCGCCTCGCACTCCGCACACCCGCTCCCACTCGGCGGCACACTCGGGTCGATCCCGTTCCCACCACTCATGCCGACTCCTCCTCGACCGCTGTCAGCGGAAGCAGCACCTGGAACCGTGTGTCCCCCGGCTCCGACTCCACCTGAATGCTCCCGTGATGCTTGTTGACCACGATCCGCCAGGAGATGTCGAGCCCGAGCCCGGTCCCCTCACCCACCGGCTTCGTCGTGAAGAACGGATCGAAGATCCGCCCCCGGTCCTGCGCCGGGATACCGACGCCCGTGTCCCGGAACTCCACCAGCAGCCGGTCGTGGTCCCGGGCCGTCCGTACGGTCAGCGTCCCTTCCCCGCCCGCGCTGTGCATCGCCGAGACCGCGTTGTCGATCAGGTTCGTCCACACCTGGTTGAGCTCCGCCGGGTACGCCGGGATCCTCGGCAGCGTCCGGTCGTAGTCCTTGACGACCTTGATCTGCCGGCCGATCTTGCCCGACAGCATCAGCAGGGTGCTGTCGAGGAGTTCGTGCACATCGGCGTGTCGGAAGGGTGCCCGGTCGAGCTGGGAGTACTGCTTGGCCGCGTCGACGAGATGCGAGATGCGCGTGGTCGAGTCGTTGATCTCGTCCATCAACAGCTCGGTCTCGACGGTGTAGTTGAGCCACCCGATCGCGCTTTGCAGGAGCTCCTCGTCCACCGCCGCCGCCACCTGGTCCAGCCAGTCCTCGTCGAGACCGGCCTGGACGAAGGCGGGCGCGATCCGCCAGCCGTCCGCGATGCCGTGGTCGTCGAGCCAGTCGGTGAGCGCGTCCTCCCGGTCGGAGGCCTCCAGCGGACTCAGCGTGGGGGCCTTGGCGACGCGCTCCGCGGTGCGTTCCTGGAGGCCGATGAGGTTCGCCATGACCTCGGGGGAGTACGAACCCTGCGCGATGACCGCCAGCTTGTGCCGCATCTTGCCCACCCGCTCCCGCAGCGTCGCGGTCGCCCGTACGGCCGCCGCCGCGGGGTTGTTGAGCTCGTGGGTGAGACCGGCGGACAACGAGCCGAGCGCCAGCAGCCGTTCGCGCTGCCCGATGGCCCGCTGGGTGTTCTTCGAACCGAAGAAGAGCCCCTCCAGCAGATGCACCGCCATCGGGAACCACTCCTGCATGATGCCCGCGAACGTGTCGGCGGGCAGCACGAAGAACCGCGTCGGCTCGGTGACGCGCATGGAGTTGTTGTAGACCTGCCGCACCCGGTCGCCCAGATAGGCCTGCATGGACCCCGCGTACACCCCGCGCTGGGAGGTCCGGGTCACCTCCACGTCGTCGCCGCCGACCCGGCGGTACAGCACGACCGTGCCCTCGAGCATCACGTAGAAGCAGGTGGCGGGTTCGCCCTCGGTGTACACGGGGCCGGGCTCGAACTGCTCCACGCGCCCCTCGGCGCACAGCCGTCCCAGCTGTTCGGGGGTCAGCTTCTCGAACAGGAACAGGGAGCCGATCTCCTGCGGGGCGCACGGCATGGGCTGCCCGCTCACGACTGCTCCAGATACCGGTGGACGAGCATCACGGCCATGGCTCCCTCTCCGACGGCGGACGCGACCCGCTTGGCGGACTCGGAGCGGGCGTCGCCCGCCACGAACACGCCCGGCACATTCGTCTCCAGGTGGTACGGCGGCCGGTCCAGCTCCCAGCCCTCCGGCGGGCGGCCGTCGGGCGTCAGGTCGGGCCCGGTGAGGATGAACCCGCGCTCGTCCCGCAGCACCGTGCCGTCGAGCCAGTCGGTCCGCGGGGCCGCGCCGATGAACACGAACACCCACTGCGCGTCGACCTGCTCGGTCTCGCCGGTGCCCACGTCCCGCAGCGTCAGCCGCTCCAGGCGACCGTCGCCGTGCGCTTCCTCGACGACCGTGCGGGCGCGCACCTGGATGTTCGGGGACTCCTCGATCTGCTGGATGAGGTAGTGCGACATCGACGCCGCCAGCGACTCGCCGCGCACCAGCAGCGTCACCGACTTGGCGCCCCGCGACAGGTACATCGCCGCCTGCCCGGCGGAGTTGGCGCCGCCGACGATGTACACGTCCTGGCCCTGGCAGGAGGGGGCCTCCGTCAGGGCCGACCCGTAGAACACCCCGCACCCGGTCAGGTCCTCGCAGCCGGGCGCCGCCAACTGCCGGTAGGACACGCCGGTCGCCAGGATCACGCTGTGCGCGGCGACCGCCGAGCCGTCCGAGAACCGTACGATCCGGGCGGCGCCGTTGACCTCCAGCGCCGTCACCTCGCGCGCGGTGAGGATCTCGGCGCCGAACTTCGCCGCCTGCCGCCGCGCCCGGTCGGTGAGCTGGGCTCCCGACACGCCGTCGGGGAAGCCCAGGTAGTTCTCGATGCGTGAGCTCTGCCCGGCCTGCCCGCCGGTCGCCGACCGCTCCACGAGCACCGTCCGCAGCCCCTCGGAGGCGCCGTAGACGGCCGCGCCGAGCCCGGCGGGACCGCCGCCGATCACGACCAGGTCGTAGAAGTCGGCCGTCGGGGTCGTCGCCAGCCCGACCCGGGCGGCGAGGTCGACGGCCTCCGGCTCGACCAGCGGTGTCCCGTCCGGTGTGATCACCACCGGCAGCCGCATCCCGTCCTCACCGGCCGCGGCCAGCAGCCGCCGGCCCTCCGGTTCGTCGGACGAGTACCAGCGGTACGGCACCTGATTGCGGGCCAGGAACTCCCGCACGTCCGAGGATCGCGCCGACCAGCGGTGCCCGACGACCTTCGTGCTGGGCACGGGCCGGTGGTCGCCGGCCCGCCACGCCTGGAGCAGATCGTCCAGGACCGGGTAGAGCTTCTCCTCGGGCGGGTCCCACGGCTTGAGCAGGTAGTGGTCGAGGTCGACGACGTTGATCGCGTCGATCGCCGCGTTCGTGTCCGCGTACGCCGTCAGCAGCACCCGCCGCGCACCCGGGTAGACGTCCAGGGCCTGTTCGAGGAACTCGATGCCGTTCATCTGCGGCATCCGGTAGTCGGCCAGGATCACGGCCACGAGATCGCCGCGCAGCTTCAGCTCCCGCAGCGCGTCGAGCGCGGACTCGCCGGACTCCGCGCGCACGATCCGGTACGACGCGCCGTACCGCCGCCTCAGATCCCGGGCCACGGCCCGGGAGACCCCGGGGTCGTCGTCCACGGTCATGATGACGGTCCGCGCCGCATCGGCGGCCTGTGCCATACGTCCCCCACACCGGGCGGTCGACTCACGGCGCGGCGCCCCCGGGCACCGCGCCGACCTTCGCCCATCGTATGTTCGATCGCCGTGGCGCGCTCCGATACGGAGATCAGTTCCGGCGGGCCCCCAGCACGCAGAACTCGTTGCCCTCCGGGTCGGCGAGCGTCACCCACGACTGCTCGCCCTGCCCGACGTCGGCGTGCCGCGCGCCGAGCGCGAGCAGGCGCGCCACCTCGGCCTCCTGGTCGTCGGGCCGGAAGTCGAGGTGCAGGCGGTTCTTGACCACCTTGCGCTCCGGCACGGCCACGAAGAGCAGCCCGGGCAGCCGGTCCGGAGCGGGCCGGATCTCGTACTCGTCGGGGTCGTCGTTCACCACCGCCCAGCCCAGCGCCTCGGCCCACCAGCGGCCCAGAGCCGCCGGATCGGCCGCGTCCACCATCAACTGCTGCCACTCCAAGGACATGCGGACAGGGTAGTGAAGACTGAGCAGCACTCAGTGACCGTTACACAAGGAGGCAGCCGGATGACACGCCCGATCACCGCAGGGGTCGACGGATCGCAGGAGAGCCTCGCGGCCCTCGGCTGGGCGGCCCGCGAGGCGGTGCGGCGCGCCCGGCCGCTGCGCGTGGTGCACGCCTGGCGGTTCCAGCCGCAGGAGGCGCTCGAAGCGGGGATCGCCGGGGACGCGGACAGCCAGGCGGAGTGGGTGCACGGCGCGGTGACCGAGGCCGTCGGGACAGTCACCGAACGGCACCCGGACCTGGAGGTGACCACCGACGTCGTGGAGGGCGCGGTCGTCGACACCCTGGTCGCCGCCGCTGCCGACGCCGAGCTGCTGGTGCTCGGCTCGCGCGGGCACGGACCGATCGTCGGCTTCCTGCTGGGCTCGGTCGGCCAGCAGGTCATCGCCGACTCCGCTCGGCCCGTCGTGCTCGTCCGGGCCGGTGACCAGCCCTCGCCGGAGGCCGCCGGGCGGGAGATCGTCGTGGGCCAGCAGGGCGACCCGCAGGACAGCGCCGACGCGCTGCGGTTCGCGTTCGAGACGGCGGCCGCGCGTGGGGCGACCGTACGGGTCGTACGGGCCTGGACCCTGCCGCCCGTGTTCGCCTACAGCCCCGGCTCGCTGAAGCTCCTCGACGAGGCCGGGGGACTGGAGCCGTACGAGAAGAAGGCGCTGGCCGGCGCGATCCGGCCGTGGCGGGAGCGCTTCCCCGACGTGCCGGTTGAGGAGCACGTCGAGATGGGCAGCGCCGGCCAGGTGCTGCTGTCGGTGGCCGGGACGGCCCAGCTGAT
The DNA here is from genome assembly GCF_044459945.1 of Streptomyces sp. NPDC050164. Classification (NCBI taxonomy): domain Bacteria; kingdom Bacillati; phylum Actinomycetota; class Actinomycetes; order Kitasatosporales; family Streptomycetaceae; genus Streptomyces; species Streptomyces sp. NPDC050164. The sequence continues at coordinate 35,609 of NZ_JBITJK010000053.1, read as the reverse complement.
GGTCGTCGGCCGGCGCGCCCACCGGACGGCCGTCGGCGCCCGGATCGGCTCGGTGGCGCACGGCGTGCTGCACCACGCGGACTGTCCGGTGGCCGTGGTCCCCCACACGTGAGGGAGGCTGCGTCTCAGTCCGCCGTCGGCTGAAGCGTCTTGCGGGCCTTGGGGAGGATGTTGTTGATGTAGTCCTCGACCGCCGTCTCGATGCCGATGTCGTGCTGGGCCCGCTCGGACAGGTACCAGCGGTGTTCGAGGAGCTGGTGGTAGATCTCCGCCGGGTCCATGGAACCGCGCAGTTCGGGCGGCACGGCCCGCACGGTCGGCCGGAACACCTCCCGTACCCAGCGGTGGGCCAGTACCTCCGGGCGGGCGCCCAGGGGGTCGCCGGGGGCGTAGTCGTCCTGGGTCGCCATCCAGCTCTCCAGGTCGTTCAGCAGCCGCCGGGCCTGGTTCTCCTCGGTGTCCAGCCCGGTCAGGCGCAGCAGCTGGCGCTGGTGGTGGCCCGCGTCGACGACCTTGGGCACGAAGGTGACCGTGTCGCCGTTCGAGGCGTGCTCGATCTGCATCTCGGCGACGTCGAAACCGAGGTCGTTCAGACGGCGGATCCGGCGTTCTATGTAGTGGTACTTGCCGGCCGGGTAGACGGAGGTGCGGGTCAGTTCGTCCCACAGGCCGCGGTAGCGGGCGCAGATCTCCGTGCCGAACTCGACCGGGTCCACGGACGGGTGCAGCGCCCCGGACGCCTCCAGGTCCAGCAACTCCCCGCTGATGTTCACGCGGGCGAGGTCCAGGTCGTACTCGCGCTGCCCGGAGCTGAGCTGCGGATGCAGGTCACCGGTCTCGGCGTCCACCAGATACGCGGCGTAGGCGCCGGCGTCGCGCCGGAAGAGGGTGTTGGACAGCGAGCAGTCGCCCCAGGCGAACCCGGCCAGGTGCAGCCGCACGAGCAGCACGGCGAGCGCGTCCATCAGCCGGTGCATGGTGGCCGGCCGCATGGTCGTCTCGAACATGGAGCGGTACGGCATCGAGCCGCCGAGGTGCCGGGTGATCAGCACGCTCTCCAGCGGGGCGCCGTCCGCGTCGGTACGGCCGGTGACCACCGCCAGCGCGTCCACTGCCGGGATGCCGATCCGGTCCAGGTCGCGCAGCAGCTCGTACTCGCGCAGCGCGGGCCGCTCGGCCAGCTCCTTGACGGCGATCACCTCGTCGCCGGCCCGGGAGTAGCGCACCACGTGCCGGGAGATACCGCGCGGCAGCGGCACCAGGTACTCCTCCGGCCACTCCTCCAGGGGCAGGTCCCAGGGCAGCTCCAGCAAGAGCGCGGGATGCTCCGGGTTGGTCGCGCTGATCTGCAGTGCCATGAGCCGGGTGTCCTTGTCTCGCCGCTGATCGTCACCTCAGATTAGAGGGCGCGCTCCCGGGCCCGGTATGCGGCGTCCTTCAACGAACCGCGGTGGACCGGACCGTGCCCGGGCAGCAGCAGCTCGCCCTCCAGCTCCGCGAGGTGGCGTGCCCGCTGACCAGGGCGTCGCCGGAGACGAGCACGCCGGTGCCCGGCAGGTGGTAGGCGCAGTGCCCGTCGGTGTGGCCCGGCGTGTGCACCGGCACCGGCCGCCCGGGCAGGTCCAGGGCGCCCGTCTCCGGGAACGGCTCGGGGGCCGTGACCGGGTTGTGCATCGTGCCGCCGGAGCGCAGCGCGTGCACCACCCACGGCAGCACACCCGGCCGCCAGCTGTTCCTCAGCACCGTCCCGACGGACACCTGGTGCAGGAACTCCCGCCGCGCGTGCGGGACTTCGGCCTCGTGCAGGTACACGGGCGTGCCGTACGCGGCGCGCAGGTACTCGGCGGAACCCAGGTGGTCGTTGTGCGCGTGCGTGATCAGCACCGCCGCGACCGCCTCCGGGGAGCTTCCCACCTGCGCGAGCGAGGCGAGGAGCCGCTCCCGGTCGCCGGGGTAGCCGGTGTCGACCAGCGTGACGGCGTCCCCCTCCGCGAGGATCACCCAGTTGGTGTTCGAGCCGTTCACCAGGTAGGTGCCGTCCGCGACTTGGTGTACGTCTGCCCGCATGGTGCCCCGCGTCGGTGTGGTCCCGGCCCGACGAGAGAAGGAAAGCAGACCCCACGGCAGGTGGAACGGCCGGGCCCGCATCAACGGACCCGCGGGGCATGGTCGTTCGGGCTCAGTGCACGCCGTGCGGGCGGAACTGGATGCTGATGCGCGGCTCCGTCGCGCGCGTGCTCTTGGGAACGGAGTGCTCCCAGGTGCGCTGGCAGGAGCCGCCCATCACGATCAGGTCGCCGTGGCCCAGCGGCCGGCGCACCGTGTCGCGACCGCCCCGCATCGGGCGCAGCAGCAGGTCCCTGGGCGCTCCCACCGACACGATGGCGACCATCGTGTCCTCGCGCGCCCCGCGCCCGATCCGGTCGCCGTGCCAGGCCACGCTGTCCCGGCCGTCGCGGTAGTAGCACAGCCCGGCCGTGGTGAACGGCTCGCCCAGCTCCTCGCCGTAGTGGGCGCTCAGCGCGTCGCGCGCCTCGGTCAGGACCGGGTGCGGCAGCGGGTCCTCGGCGCCGTAGAAGGCGAGCAGCCGGGGGACGTCTACGACGTGGTCGTACATCGTGCGCCGCTCCGCCCGCCACGGCACCTCGGCGGCCAGCTGTTCGAACAGCGCGTCGGAACCGCTGAGCCACCCGGGCAGGACGTCGAGCCAGGCGCCGAAACCGAGGTGGGTACGGCTGATCCCGTCGAGAGGCCCGAGCCGCAGCTCGTCGGTCTGGTCGAAGAGGGAGCCCTGGAGGTGCATGGATCCAGCGTACCGTGTAATCGAAAACTTGTTCCATAAGAACCAGAAGCCTGAGGCTTTCGATACATCTGTGTATCGAATACAGTCATGTATCGAAAGGAGGGCGGGCATGGCCGTGGAGAGAACGACCGGGCGCGTGACCAGGCGCCGGGTCCGCACCCGTGCCAACCTCCTGGACGCGGCGTTCTCCGTGTTCGCGGCCAAGGGCTTCGGGCACGTCTCGATCGAGGAGGTCTGCGAGGCCGCCGGCTACAGCAGGGGCGCCTTCTACTCCAACTTCTCCAGCCTCGACGAGCTGTTCTTCGCCCTCTACCGCGAGCGGGCCGACCTGATCGCGGAGCAGGTGTCCGGGGCGCTCGCGCTCGACGGGCCCGGGCTCGACGTGCCGGCCGCCGTGGACCGGGTCACCGACGTGCTGCTCCTCGACCGGGACTGGCTCCTCGTGAAGACGGACTTCCTGGTGCACGCCGCCCGCGACCCGGACGTGGCGCGCAGCCTGCTGGAGCACCGGGCGCGGCTGCGGCGGGCGATCGCCGACCGGCTCGCCCGCGCCCGCGGGCACACCGCACTGCCCGCCGTGCTGGGCGACACGGACGGCGCCGCCCACGCCGTGGTCGCGGCCTACGACGGTGTCACCACCCAGGTGCTGCTGGACCGGGACGTCGCCCGCGCCCGCGCCTGGCTGAAGCAACTGCTCACGGCCCTGCTGACCGACGGCAGCGGCACCCTCGAACACAGGCAGAACTGAAGAAGGGAACGTCGCCATGGATGCCGACGTCATCGTCGTCGGAGCGGGCCTCGCCGGCCTGGTCGCGGCCCACGAACTGACCAGCAGGGGCAGGAGGGTCGCCCTCGTCGACCAGGAGAACGCCGCCAACCTCGGCGGGCAGGCCTTCTGGTCCTTCGGCGGGCTGTTCCTCGTCGACTCGCCGGAGCAGCGGCGGCTGGGCATCAAGGACTCCTTCGACCTGGCCTGGAGCGACTGGCGGGGCAGCGCGGGCTTCGACCGGCTGGAGGACGAGGACTCCTGGGCCGTGCGCTGGGCGCGCGCCTACGTCGAGTTCGCCGCGGGGGAGAAGCGGTCCTGGCTCGACGGGCACGGCATCAAGTTCCTGCCCACGGTCGGCTGGGCCGAGCGCGGCAACCTCACGGCGCACGGACACGGCAACACCGTGCCCCGCTTCCACATCGCCTGGGGCACCGGCACCGGCGTGGTGGAACCCTTCGTCCGCTACGCCAAGCAGGCCGCGCGCGACGGCCTGCTCACCTTCCACCACCGCCACCGCGTCGACGAACTGGTCGTCGAGGACGGCAGCGCCCGGGGCGTGCGCGGCACGGTCCTGGCCGAGGACACCGCACCCCGCGGCGTCGCCTCCAACCGCGACACCATCGGCGAGTTCGAACTCACCGCCCAGGCCGTCGTCGTCACCAGCGGCGGCATCGGTGCCAACCACGACATCGTCCGCCGCTACTGGCCCGAGCGCCTCGGCACCCCGCCGCGGGAGATGGTCACCGGCGTACCTGCCTACGTCGACGGCCGGATGCTCGACATCAGCGCCGAGGCGGGCGTACGGCTGGTCAACCGGGACCGCATGTGGCACTACACCGAGGGCCTGCAGAACTGGGACCCGATCTGGCCCGGCCACGGCATCCGCATCCTGCCCGGACCGTCCTCGATGTGGTTCGACGCCCTCGGCCGCCGCCTGCCCGGGCCCTACCTGCCCGGCTACGACACCCTCGGCACCCTGAAGCACCTGCGCACCACCGAGGACATCGCCGGGTACGACCACTCCTGGTTCATCCTCACGCAGAAGATCATCGAGAAGGAGTTCGCCCTGTCGGGCTCCGAGCAGAACCCCGACATCACCGCCAAGGACCGCGCCGGGTTCCTGAAGGAACGCATCCTCGGCAAGGGCGCGCCCGGGCCGGTCGACGCGTTCCTGCGCAAGGGCGCCGACTTCGTGACCGCGGCCAGCGTCGAACAACTCGTCGCGAAGATGAACGAACTCACCGACAAGCCGCTCCTCGACGCGGCCGGGATCAAGCGCCAGATCGAGGCCCGCGACCTCCAGATCGCCAACCCCTACGCCAAGGACGCCCAGGTGCAGGGCATCCGCAACGCCCGCCGCTACATCGGCGACCGCCTCGGCCGGGTCGCCACCCCCCACCGCATCCTCGACCCCGCGGCCGGCCCCCTCATCGGCGTCAAGCTGCACATCCTCACCCGCAAGACGCTCGGCGGCATCCAGACCGACCTCGACTCCCGCGCCCTCGGGACCGACGGCAAGCCGGTGGAGGGGCTGTACGCGGCCGGGGAGGTCGCCGGGTTCGGCGGCGGCGGTGTCCACGGCTACAACGCGCTGGAGGGCACCTTCCTCGGCGGCTGCCTCTTCTCGGGGCGGGCGGCCGGCCGGGCGGCGGCGAAGCAGACCGCCTGACGGGGCGCAGGCCCGCCTCGTCGGCCTTCGAGTCGGCTTCGAGTCGGCTTCGAAGTCAGCTTTCGAGGAGGCGGGCCAGCACCGTGGCATGGCTCTGTTCCGGCGCCTTCGACGCGGTCAGCAGCGTCACATCGCCCTTGCGGGCCAGGTCACGGACGTGGTCGAGGGGTTCGGCCGCCTCGTCGCCGGCGAGCTCCGCCTCGTACCGCCCGGCGAACTCCTCGTACGAGCCCTCGCCCGCGTGGTACCAGCGGCGCAGCTGAGTCGACGGAGTGATCGCCTTCGGCCACTCGTCCACCCGCGCCGCGTCCTTCGCCAGCCCCCGCGGCCACAGCCGGTCGACCAGAACCCGCACCCCGTCCTCCGGCTCGGGCGGATCGTAGACGCGGCGTACGCGAACGCTCATGCTCGGCCCCTTCTGCGACGGACGGGTGTGCCGCGAGCGTAACCCCGGCCGGGTCCCGGCACCCGGCCGCGCCCGACGGCCGATTCCGCTCGCGCCGACCGGGTACTCCGTCCGCCTGACGGCGTCGAGGGAGGAGGTCACGCGATGAGCGGATCGGACGACCTGCCGGTCGTGCGCACACTCGCCGAGCTCACCGAGCTGGTCGAACGGCACCAGGGCCTGTACGTCCGCTGGTCGCGCGGCCCTGCTACCGATCTCCGCGACGTGTCCAGCACCGACGATCTGACGGGCGTGTCCATGCCGGGCCTGTCCGCCAACCAGCTCGACGTGGAGGACTGGTGGGAGGACCGGCCCGTCCGGGTGTGGGTGGCCCGTCGCCTGCACGACTACGCCCATCTGCCGCACGAGAAGGGGCCCGGGGTACGGGCCTGGGTGCTCGCGGGCAAGGAAACCTCCCGCGGCCCCGACAACGAACCGCTGGTCACCGACGCCCGGCCGATGTGCTGGATCGACCAGCAGGTGATCGACGAGGCGAAGGCGGAGGTGTCCCGGCAGGAGAACCCCTGGGGGCCGCTGCGTCGCAGCTGAATCCCCCAGGGGGAGTGGGTGAGGCGAAGGCGTCAGCCGGAGCGGCGCCGGGCCGCCGCGCGGCGCTTCAGCGCACGCCGTTCGGTCTCGCTGGTCCCGCCCCACACACCGATGGACTGCCCCGTGTCCAGCGCCCACTGCAGGCACTGCTCCTGGACGGGGCAGCGCCGGCACACCGCCTTGGCCTGTTCCGTCTGCAGCAGGGCCGGACCGGAGGTGCCGATCGGGAAGAAGAGCTCCGGGTCCTCGTGCCGGCAGGCAGCGTGGTCTCGCCAGTTGTCCATCGAAGTCACCTGCGATCGCAGTAGAAACGTGCCTTTCGGATGCTTACTCCTTTTCGGGTGACCTGTCGATGCGTGGTGAAACAGCGCAGCCCCGGCCACCGCTCACCGGGAAACGGGCGCGCCGGGCTGATGAGTTCGGTGGTGAACCAGCCCCGGCCGGCCTCCTGGACGACGGGCGGGGGCTTGCTGCCGGACAGCGCGGCGGCCCGGCCGGACGGCGTCCGGGATCAGGGCGTCACGCCCGCAGTGCCTCCCCGGCGGTCGCCGTCACCGTCTGAGCCACCTGCGCCAGCGCGGGCGAGTCGAGCTTCCACTGCTGCCAGTACAGCGGCACGTCCACCGTCCGGCCCGGGGCGAACCCGACCAGCCGCCCGGTGCGCAGCAGCGGGTCCGCCTGGGCCTCGGGGACCAGGCCCCAGCCCAGCCCGGCGGCCACGGCCTCGACGAAACCCTCCGAGGTCGGTACGTAGTGCCGCAACGCGCTCGCGCTGCTCCGCCCCCGGGTGAGCCGGCGCACGAAGCCGTCCTGGAAGTCGTCCCGGCGGTCGAAGGCCACCACGGGCACGTCGAGGAGCACCTGTTCCAGCGGTCCGTCGAGGTGGCGCGCGGCGAAGTCCGGCGCGGCCACGGGGAGGTAGCGCATCCGCCCCAGCGACCGGACGGAACAGCCCGGCACGGGATCCGGCGACGAGGTCACCGCCGCCATCACCACCCCCTCCCGCAGCAGCGCCGCCGTGTGGTCCTCGTCCTCGCGGCGCAGTTCGAAGTAGAGCCGCAGCTCCTCCGGGACGCGCGTGAGCACCCGGAGGAACCAGGTGGCCAGCGAGTCCGCGTTCACCGCCACCGACACCCGGGTCGGCTCCCCGGCGCCGCTCAGCCCGAGCTCCGCGTACGCGTCGCGCTCCAGCCGCGCCACCTGCCGGGCCAGCCGCACCAGCACCTCGCCCGACTCGGTCGGCCGCACCGGCTTGGTCCGCAGCAGCAGCACCCGCCCCGTGCGCTGCTCCAGCGCCTTCACCCGCTGGCTGATCGCCGACGGCGTCACATGCAGCGCGGCCGCCGCCGCGTCGAACGTCCCCTCGTCCACGACCGCGAGCAGGGTCCGCACCTGGTCCAGAGGCAGATCAGCGAACACGTGTCATCACAAACGCTAATGATACGTAAGAATCTTTAGCTGTACCTGGGACGGGCCGGTCCGTAGCGTCACGGCCATGACCAGCACCTTCACCGCCGCAGCCGCAGGATTCGGCACCGGCCTGTCCCTCATCGTCGCCATCGGCGCCCAGAACGCCTTCGTCCTGCGCCAGGGGATCCGCCGCGACGCCGTCCTCGCCGTCGTCGGCATCTGCGCCCTGTCCGACGCCGCCCTCATCACGCTCGGGGTCGGCGGGGTCGGCGCGGTGGTGGTGGCCTGGCCGGGCGCGCTGACGGTGATCGGCTGGATCGGCGGCGCGTTCCTGCTGTGCTACGGCGCCCTGGCAGCCCGGCGGGTGTTGCGGCCGGACGGCGGCGCGCTGCGGACGGACGGGGATGCGGCCGGATCGCGCCGCCGGGCCGTGCTCACCTGCCTGGCGCTGACCTGGCTCAACCCGCACGTCTACCTCGACACCGTGTTCCTGCTCGGCTCCGTCGCCGCCGACCACGGCCCGCTGCGCTGGACGTTCGGCCTCGGCGCCGTGCTGGCCAGCCTGTGCTGGTTCGCCGCTCTCGGCTTCGGCGCCCGGATGCTCGGCCGTTTCCTCGCCAAGCCCGCCGCCTGGCGGGTCCTGGACGGCCTGGTCGCCGCCACCATGATCGTGCTCGGCACCGTGCTCATCGCCGGGAGCTGAGACCTCGGCTCCTGGGCGCCCGGCGGCTGGTGCGATAGTGATCCCCGGCCGGGTAGGTGTAGCGAGCATCCAGGAAGCGGCGCGTGGACACGAGCGAGAGCACGACGGACGGGCAGGATCCGGCGCCGGAGGCCGCCCGGCGGCGCGGCCGGCGGCGCTGGGCCATGGACACCCGCCCCCTGCGCCGCCCCGCCTACCGACGGCTGTGGGGCTCGACCATCGTCACGGCCGTCGGCAGCCAGCTCACCGCCGTCGCCGTGCCCAAGCAGATCTACGACATCACCGGCTCCTCGGCGTGGGTCGGCGCCGCGAGCCTGGCCGGCCTGGTGCCGCTGATCGTGTTCGCGCTGTGGGGCGGGGCGATCGCCGACAGCATGGACCGGCGCAAGCTACTGCTGATCACCAACAGCGGCATCGCCGTCACCTCGCTGCTCTTCTGGCTCCAGGCCTTCACCGGGCTGGAGTCGGTGACCGTGCTCATGGTGCTGCTCGCCGTGCAGCAGGCCTTCTGGGGCCTGAACGCACCGGCCCGCAGCGCCTCCATCGCCCGCCTGGTCCCCGAGGAGGAACTGCCCGCCGCGGGCGCCCTCGGCTCGACCGTGATGCAGACGGGCCAGGTGGCGGGCCCGCTGCTCGCCGGTGCCCTCATCCCCGTCGTCGGACTGCCCGAGCTGTACCTCCTCGACGCGCTGGCCCTGTGCGTGACGGTGTGGGCGGTGTACCGGCTGCCGCCGCTGCCGCCCCTGGCCGGCACGACGGTCCGCCGCGCGGGTGTGAAGGAGATCGCCGCCGGCTTCCGCTACATCTCCGGGCACACCGTGCTGCTGCTGTCCTTCCTCGCCGACATCATCGCCATGGTCCTCGGCATGCCCCGGGCCCTGTTCCCGCAGCTCGCCGCCCAGACCTACGCCCCGTACGGCGAGGGCCTGGCGCTGGGTCTGCTGTTCGCGGCGATCCCCATCGGCGCCGTGCTCGGCGGACTGTTCTCCGGCACCTTCTCGCGGGCCCGCCGGCACGGCTGGATGGTCATCGGGTCGGTGGTCGTCTGGGGTGCGGCCATCACGGGCTTCGGGCTGAGCGGCAACCTGTGGGTGGGTGTGGCGTTCCTCGCCGTGGCCGGGGTGGCCGACATGGTGTCGATGGTCTTCCGCGGGGCGATCCTGCTGTCCGCCGCGACCGACGAGATGCGCGGGCGCATGCAGGGCGTCTTCACCGTCGTCGTGGCGGGCGGCCCGCGCCTCGCCGACACGCTGCACGGCACCGCGGGCTCCGCCTTCGGCCCCCGCAGCGCCGTCGCGGGCGGCGGGCTGCTGGTCGTCGCCGTGATGCTGGCGCTGGCCGCCGCCGTACCGGCGCTGCGGCGCTACCGCGTTTGACGTCTCACAGGGCGCCGCGCCGGTGCAGGGTGTACTGCTCCATCAGCTTGCCCCGGGTCATCTCCAGCCGGTGCGCGAGCACCTCGGCGACGTTCCGCACCAGCGTCAGCCCGAGCTCCGGGTCCTCCTCGCACAGTGCCAGCACGGCCCTCGCGTCGAACTCGTAGGCCCGTACGGGGCTGAACGCCACCGCGCCGAAGTCCCAGGTGTACGGCGGGAACAGCCAGGACCAGCCGAGCAGGTCGCCCGCGCCGAGGCTGGCCACGGTCACCCGCTGGAGGGAGTTCACCTGCTGGTCCAGGGAGACCGCGCCGGAGCGGATGACCCAGAAACGGTCGGCCGTACCGCCCGCCTCGAAGATCCGGGCGTCCTCGGGGAAGGACACCTCCCGGCCGAGCGTCATCAGACGCTGCCGCTGGGGCGGAGGCAGGGCGGTCAGGAGTTTGATCGCTTTGGTCATGACGCGGAGCTCCTCGCCGGGCGGTCGACTTCCGGTGCTTTCCCTACGCCCATTTCAGCCGCTCGCGGGGCCCCGGGCACCTCGGCGTGCACAACTTTCTCGGGGCATGAAAAAGCCCTGGCTGGACGGGGGAGACCAGCCAGGGCCGTTAGCGGTGGTGCGCGAAGGACAGTGGGTCGACTCCGTCACCACGTATGAATGAACGGTAAACCATCCATGAGGCGTGCGCCCACCCGAGAGCGGGTCACGTGACCCGTTTCACTTCACTCCGCGGCCCCGGCGAGGACCCGGACCGTCTCCAGCTCCGGGTCCGTGGGGTCGGGCAGGTGCATGCCCGCGGCCAGTCCGGTCCGCAGGTACGCCAGCACCGGCTCGGTGAGGCGCTCGCCCGGCAGGACCGCCGGGATGCCGGGGGGATACGGCGTGATCATCTCCGCCGCGACCTGCCCGGCCGCCCGCGCCACCGGCACGTCCTTTGCCGGGCCGAAGAACGCGTCGCGGGGCAGCACCGCCTGTTCCATCCGCAGCTCCGCGGGCGACGGCACCTCCACCCGCGGCGCCCGGGGCAGGTCCCGCGCGGCCCGCGGGAGGTCCCGCAGCGCCTGAAGCAACTGCCCGGTCGTCTCCCGGTCGTCGCCGTGGGTGATTTAGATCCGCGCAGCCGCCGTACGGAGTGGGGCTCGTGACCAGCGCACCGCGCGCGTCCGGGTGGGCGTCGAAGGCCCGCTCGAAGTCCTCGGCGGACGGGGGATGGGCCAAGTGCCGCTCGGCGTCCCAGCGCGGCTCGATCCAGACCGGCTCGACACCGGAGATGATCAGCCCCGCCACCACCGACTTGTGAGCGTCACGCCCGATCAGCATCTTCTCGTGCGGCCCGGCGACGGACAGCATCGCGGCCTTCACCGACAGGGAACTGCCGCACGTGCTGAAGAACGTGTGCTCGGCGTGCACCGCGTCGGCCATCAGCTCCTGGGCACGTTGCAGCACCCGCCCCCGGGTGAGCCGGTCGTCCAGACCGCCCGAGGCCAGCACGTCGCCGAGGAAGACCGCGTCACCGAGGACCTCCCGGACCGCCGGGTCGGCGCCGCGGGCCTGCTTGTGCCCGGGCGGCGCGAACGACAGATGCCCCTTGCGGCGATACGCGTCCAGGGCTTCCAGGACCGGTGCTCGGGTGTGCTCGGCTGTCATGCGCGCAGAGTTCCCGGCACGTGCCCTCACAATCCGCCCGGGCCCGCCGCCGGGCACCGGCCCTCCTGGTCAGCCCTCCGCGGCGTGTTTGCCCGGAGTCAGGATCTCGTCCAGCACCGTGAGCACCGCCTCGTAGGACATCCGCCGCACGGTCGCGTCCCGGGCCCCCTGCGGGTCGGTCGCACCCAGTTCCTCGCTCCTGCTCCGCCACGTCCGCTCCTCGCGCACCGCACAGGCCCTCGCGCGCTGGATGCGCCGCAGCAGTTCGTCGGAATCCACCACATCGGTCATGCACACCGCGTACCCCGAGGACGCGTGGCGATGGCACCGATTCACGGCCGTCCCGGGTCTCCCAGGGGTCTTTTCAGGTTCTTTTTCCGGCAGCGGGGCGGACCGAGGTTTGCAGGTGCGGGGAGAGGTCAGCCGAACTAAGGAGACCCGCGGCGTGCGCGTCCCGAAGTCGCGGGCGGTGGAAGGAAACACCGAACAGCGGGTCCGTGAGCCCGAGGCGTGCCTGGGCGGGCGGCCCGGTACGCGGCCGGACCCGGCTCATGTCCTGACCGAGCAGGGAGCTGAAGGATGTGCGAGGAGCACATGATCGAATCAGTATTCGAGCCGCCCGGTGTGAACCGGGCGCGGCCGTGCAAACCCGCCGAGGCACGCCGGGCCGTGGAGCGTGCCGTGGCCGAGCGCTGCCGCACCACCCACACCGCGTGTGACGCGAACGCCCTGTCCGACGCGCTGCTCGTCGCCTCGGAGCTGACGACCAACGCGATCCTGCACGGCGGCGGAGTCACCGACTTCCAGGTCGACATCGACGGCCCCGGCGTACGGCTCTCGGTGAGCGACCGCAGCGACGAACTTCCGGTGACCGCGCCGCCCACCGATCCGCACGGACGGCTTCGGCACGGCGGCCACGGCTGGCCCATCGTCTGCCGGCTCTCCCGCGACATCCGCGTGTCCGACCTGCCCGCCGGCGGCAAGTGCATCACCGCCGTCGTGCCCCTTTCCTGAACGCCCGAGTGAACGATTCGCTCCAGATTGCACAGCAAAGTGGAGTTTGTTCCACCGGGGGCAGGGCAGACGCAATCTCGTGCTTCGGACCGGAGGCGCGCCAGCGGGAGCGGTATGCATGACTGCCCCGGAGGCCCTCCAGGCGATCCGGGCAGCGACCCTCCCGCGGTAAGTCCCTGAGAACATCGTTGTTCAGGAGCGAATCCGCATGCTCATCGATACGCCCACCAACCGTCCCGGCACGCCCGAAACGACGACCACCACGACCCGGCGGCGGCACGACGACGCTCCGGACACAGCGGCCCTCTTCGCCCGGCTGGCGGAAATGGAGGAAGGGCCCGAACGGGAAGCCGTCCGCGACGAACTCGTCACGCTCTGGCTGCCCATGGCCCACCGCATCGCCGGCCGCTTCCGCGACCGCGGAGAGTCCATCGAGGACCTCCGGCAGGTGGCCGCTCTGGGGCTGGTCAAGGCCATCGACCGGTTCGACCCGAGCCGGGGAGCCTTCGAGAGCTACGCCGTCCCCACCATCACCGGCGAGGTCAAGCGGCACTTCCGGGATCGCATGTGGGCCCTGCGGGTCCCCCGCCGCGTGCAGGAACTGCGCAACAAGGTCCGGGTGGCACGCCGTGAACTCACCCAGAACCCGGGCAGCCCCGAGCCCTCCGTGGCGGACATCGCCGCCCACGCCGGCCTGAGCGAGGAAGAGGTCAGTGCCGGGCTCGAGGCCCTGGAGAGCTTCAGCACCCTGTCGCTGGACGCCGAGCTCTCGGCCGACGACGACGGCTACAGCCTCGCGGACACACTCGGCTCGGCCGACTCGTCCTACGACGTCGTGGTCGACCGCGAGTCCGCCAAGGAAGGCCTGCGCCGCCTGCCGGAACGCGAACGGGCCATCCTCTACATGCGTTTCTTCGAGGACATGACGCAAAGCCGCATCGCCGACCACCTGGGCATCTCCCAGATGCACGTCTCCCGTCTCATCAGCCGCAGCTGCGCCCGCGTGCGCGACGAGGTCCTGGGGCAGCGGACGGGCACCCGCGGCGCCGACGGCACCTCCACGACGTCCTGACCACCCGACCGCCGAGGAGTGAGGAACCATGCTGAGGCCCCACTCCGCCGTGCTGCGCCGCATCGTCGACGAGTACGAGGCACTGTCGGCCGCCGTGGCAGCGAGCGAACCGGCCGACCTGAGCACACGGGCACGCGACCTGGCGTACACGTTGTGCGTGTCCACCGGCACCCAGGACGTCGAGCGCGCCCTGGGGGTCGCTCACCAGTGGCTCGCGACCGCACCCGCACCGGCCCGCGAGACCGCCCCGCCGACGATCACCGGACAGCGCATGCCGACCCCGGAGCCCGCGTGATCCGAGTATGCGCGTGACATGACGGGGAAGGCGCGGCACCGCAGGGGCCCGGCCGACGGCGACAGCCGCGGCCGGGCCTCCCCATGTCACGCCACCGGGCCGGCGCAGTTCTGGAGGCCGTGCCGAGCAGCACTGCGGCGGTGGCCGGCACCGACGTGGGCAACGCCCAGCTCACGGACCGGCCCGCGGCGGCCTGCGGATCGCGGGGCACACCGGGACGGGCCGGTCCGGGTGGCCCGGGCCAAGGCTCTCGCCACCGCCCCGGAGCACCCGCACGTCCTCGGCCGCGCCGGCCGGGGATCGAAATTCCGGCGGTCCAGAAGCCTTACGCGGCAGACCCCCGCCGTCACCCGCCGTGACCGAAATCCCCTGGCCCGGCGGCCGGGCCGGGTGTGTGCCGACCGAGCCGGGGCATCCGGAGGGCCGGGAGGTCGATATGAACACGAGTGCGATGGCACAAGGCGGTCGGATCCGGGCCCGGCGAGCGGCGCGGGGTTCGGTGACCGAGGGGGCGGCACGGGCGGGCCTGGCCGCCCGGGGTGTGATCTATCTGCTCGTCGGGGCCCTGGCGCTGCAGATCGCCTTCGGTGACAAGGGCGAGCAGGCCGACCGCGGGGGAGCCCTGGCCGAACTGTCGCAGAAGCCGTTCGGCTCGGTGCTGCTGTGGGCGCTGGGCATCGGTCTCGTCGGCATGGCCCTGTGGCGGCTGTCCGAGATGCTGTTCGGCTCGGTCGGCCAGGACGGCCGCAGCCCACGCAAGCGGCTGCTGGCGACGGCCCGCTTCGCGTTCTACGTCTTCGTCGCCTACTCCGTGCTGTCGTTCGCCGCGAACCGCGGCCAGAGCGGGGGCGGATCCAGCGACCGGCAGTCCCAGGACGCCACCGCCAGGGCACTGGAGATACCCGCCGGACAGTGGCTGGTCGGCGCGGCCGGCCTCGCGATCGTCGCGGCCGGCGGGTGGATCGGCGTGCGGGCGGTGCTCCGCAAGTACCACGACAAGCTCCGGCTCGGTCAGATGAGCCCCCGGACACGGCGGCTGGTGGACGTCACCGGCGTGGCCGGCGGCGCCGCCCGCGGGCTGGTGTTCGCCGTGGCCGGCGTCTTCGCCCTCCGCGCCGCGGTCGACTACGAACCCGACCGGACCAAGGGCCTGGACGACACCCTGCGCAGCTTCGCCGACACCCCCCTCGGCCCCTGGCTGCTGGTCTGCGTCGCGGCCGGGCTGGTGCTGTTCGGGGTGTTCTCCTTCGCCATGGCCCGCTGGCGCCGCGTCTGAGCCGCGTCATGTGGGGAACACGAAGCAAATGAGCGATTCCGAGATTCCGCATGGCGACGGCCGGCCCGTGGACGTGTACCTGGACCTCCTGCGCATCCGGATGGACACGGAGGACTACCGCCTCCTGATGCGCGTGGTGGAACCGGTCCTCCAGGCGATCGACGAGGAGCGCCTGTCCAGCCTCGACTTCGCACTCGATTCAGGGGCGGGCGACGAACTGCCCCAGGAGGTCCGTGACGAGGTGGCCCTCGTCATCGCCACCGCCGTCACCGGCCGCCTGGACAACGAAGTGATCGAACTCGACGTCGACGAGACCGGCCCGGTCAGGATCGTCACGGACGCGTCCACCGCGTCCGACCCGGTCCGCCTCGGCGAGATCGCCGACTACATCAAGGAACGGCACCAGCAGACGGAGGAGCTGCGGGGCATCGCCGAGGTGAGCGGACTGCCCACCGACTTCTGAGCGGCACCGGCCCTCAGGCGCGGGGCTCCGCCACCGGCACGCCCAGGGGCCGGGCGAGACCCACCACGGCCTCGTCCAGCCGCTCCAGATGCCGCAGCACGCGGTCGGTGATCCGGCCGTAGCGCGGTGTGCCGGCGTCGGACCCCAGCAGCGAGGCGATGCTCGGCCCGGTCTCGACCCGTGCGGCGGCGTGCTCGTCCGCGACCCGGGCCGCGATGGTCCCGATGTTGCGCACGGTGCGCCCCGCGGCCCCGCGCAGCCGGGGGTCCGCCGCGATCGAGGGATGCGTGGGCAGCAACTCGGCGGTGGCCGCCAGCGTCCGCGCGTGGTAGGCGCACGTCTCCAGCAGCGCCACCACGTACCGGGCCGTGTGACGCCGGGCCCGCAGCGGTGTGACCGGATGGATCAGCGGCTGCGTGGCGGCCCGCAGGTCGGCCAGCGCCTGGTCCAGGTCGCGCGCCTTGTCCAGCAGCTCGTCCGCCGGCCCGCCGCTCAGCTGGCCGACCGCGGCCTCGGTGACCTCGGCCAGCCGGTCCAGCACGGTGCCGAGCAGTTCGTTCGTACGGCGGTCGGTCCGCACCGGCAGCACCAGCGCCGCCGCGATCACCCCGCAGGCCGCGCCGAGCGCCGTCTCCTCCACCCGCAGCAGGAGCACGTCGAGGCTGTAGGTGTACAGCAGCCCCAGCATCGCGGTCACGAAGAACGACATCAGCGTGTACGACAGCGGCGCCACGTAGAACATCGCGAAGATCAGCACCAGGACCAGGCCGAACGCCGTCCAGGTGTGCTGCCCGACCAGACCGGCCAGGACGATGCCCGCCACCACGCCGAACACCGTGCCCAGCAGCCGGCGGTAGCCCTTGACGAGGATCTCGCCCGTCGAGGCCGTGTTCAGGAAAACGATCCAGCACGTCAGCACCGCCCAGTACCAACGCTGCGTGGACAGCAGCTCACCGCCCACGATCGCCAGCGTCGAGCCGACGGCGACCTGCACGGCCGCGCGCGTGGTGGGCCGCCGCAGCCCCGTCTCCTGCTCCTGTGCCGGCTCCTCACCGCCGTCGATCGCGGCGTCCTCCGCGTCCAGTTCCTCACGGGAGCGGGCCGTCGCGGGCGTGTCGTCCGACTCGTCCTGCGGGCCGTCCAGCGCGATCCGCAGCCCCAGCACCGAGCGGGCGGCCTCGCCGATGCCCCGGAAGACGTCCTGGACGGCGGCGGGCGCGGGCGGCAGGTTCTCCTCGTCCCGGTAGCCGAGGAGCCGGTTGCGCACGTGGGCCAGGCCGGTCCCCGCGTCGCCGCTCCCGGCCCGCAGCACCAGGGCGCGCAGCGCCTGGAGATCACGGCGGAGCGTGGCGGTGGCTTCGTCCGGCACGGCCGGCTGCCCCACCGACGGCGCGGGAGCGCCCGGCAGATGCAGGGTGAGCGTGTCGGCCCGCTCGGCGCTGCGGAAGGTCAGCAGCAGCAGGCCGAGCCGCTCGGCGGCGATCTCGGCGTCCGCGATGCGGCGCTGCACGAGACGGGCCGCCGACTCGTCCGGGGTGCCCTCCTCCAGCTGCGCCTGGATCATCATCGCCGTCTCGTGCAGCCGCGCCGTGCCCTCGCGCACGGCCTCCAGGGCCTTGTCCATCTCCTCCGGGCCGGCGTCGAGAAGGTCGAGCTGCGCGGACACCAGCTGGGCCAGCCGGGCGCGGAAGGCCAGGCGCAGCCGCAGCAGGACGCCCGTGGGGGTCGCGGGCACGACCGCGAAGCGCAGCAGGGCACTGGAGCAGAACGCCACGGCGATGGCACCGCACAGCGTGGGCAGCGAGGAGACCTCGGCGCCGACGAACAGGGACAGGAAGTAGATCTGGAAGCCGATCAGCCCGAGCGCGGTGCCACGGTCGCCGAACCGGCGGCCGTAGACCGCGCAGAAGATCAGGACGACGAAGAAGACGTCACCGACGTACAGACGCGCGTTGAGCACCGCGCCCAGCGTCACGGAGACCAGCGCCACCGGAAGGCCCAGTGCCAGCGTCACCGCCTGGGCACCGAGCTGCTTCTCCCGGATGGCGAAGGTGGCGACCATCGCCGCCATGGCCCCCGCCACCAGGAGGTGCACATCGGCCCCGAGCAGGGCGAGCACGGCCAGGGTGAGGGCGATGGCGCCGACCGTCCGCAGCCCGGCCGTCAGACGCAGCAGCCCCGGGTCGGACGCCGCGATCCGGTCCCGCAGCCGTGCCCGCACCGACCGTCCCGCTGCCCTCACGCCGCCGCACTCTCTCCCGACTCACACCAAGATCCGCATCTCAGCATGACATGCCACGAGCGGAAGGCCCCCTCCGGCCCGGTCCTACTCCTGCCGGGCGGTTCCCTCGACGTGTGCCCGCACCTGCTCCGGCGTCAGATAGGCGTCGGTGTACTCGAAGTCCTTCAGCCTCGCGGCCTTGCGGGCCTGGAACCCGGTCCGCACGAAGTCGTCACCGGCGACCGCGTTGAGGAGCCAGTTCGTCATCACCCGGGTCTTGGCGACGTTGGTGCGCAGCGCCGACCAGTGGTAGCCGCGTGCGACGGCCTGGGCGGGCAGGCCGCGCAGTTCGATGCCCAGCGGCTTGGAGACCGCGTCGGTGCCGCCGAGGTCGACGACGAGTCCGAGGTCCTTGTGGACGTACGGCCGCATCGGCGCGCCCCGCAGCGACGCGATGACGTTGTCGGCGACATGCCGGCCCTGGCGCAGGGCATGCTGCGCCGTGGGCGGGCACATCGCCTCGTCCCCCTTGGCCAGGTCGGGCACGGCGGCCGAGTCACCCAGCGCGAACACCCCGTCGTTGCCGGGCAGGTTCATCTCGGGGGCGACCGTGAGCCGCCCCTTGACGGTCTCCGCGCCCAGCGTGGCGATGAGGGGACTGGCGACCACCCCGGCCGTCCAGATGAGCGTGCGGGTCGGGATCACCCGCCCGTCGGTGAAGGTGACCTCCTCCGGGCCCGCCTTCGCGATGGAGACGCCGAGGGAAATGTCGATGCCCCGCCGGCGCAGGATCTCCTGCGCGCTGCTGCCGAGCTTCTCGCCGAGCTCCGGCATCAGCTTCGGCGCGATGTCGATCAGATGCCACTTGATCAGGCCCGGGTCCAGCCGCGGGTAGCGCTTGACGGCCGCGTGCGTCAGCCGCTGGAGGCACGCCGCGGTCTCGGTGCCCGCGTAGCCGCCGCCGACCACCACGAACTGGAGCCGCGAGGCCCGCTCGTCCGGATCCTGGCTCGCGTCGGCCAGGTCCAGCTGCGAGATGACGTGGTCACGGATGTACGCCGCCTCGGCGAGCGTCTTCATCCCGAACGCGTGGTCCGTCAGCCCCGGGATGTCGAAGGTGCGGGTGATGCTGCCGGGGGCCAGCACGATGTAGTCGTACGGCTCGTTGACGATCTGGTCGGTGATCGTGCGGATGACGCAGACCTTGGACTTCAGATCGACGCCGATGGCCCCGCCCGGAATGATCCGCGTGCGGTACTTCTTGCTGCGGCGCAGCGAGACGGCGATCGACTGCGGCGTCAGCACGCCGGAGGCGACCTGGGGGAGCAGCGGCAGGTAGAGCTGGTAGGCGAACGGCGTCACCAGCGTGACGTCGGCCTCGTCCGGGGAGAGTTTCCGTTCCAGACGGCGGACGCACTCCACGCCGGCGAAGCCTGCGCCAACCACCAGGATCCTGGGTCGTGTCACGGTGTTCATCCCTTTCTGCGGCTCCAGGCGGTCTGCCTCGAACGCCTATCGACTGCCCTTGGATCGCTGGTTCGCACCCCATTGATCCCACCGCGTCGTGGACCGGCACGCCAGTCGGACGCGGCAGGCAGACGAACGCGTCGATCACCACCATGCCCGTCCCGTGGCCGAAAAGCACCAGGCGGGAGTGAAGAACGCGTGCACACACGGCCGGCCGGCCGGACCTGCCGTCAGGACGCGGCGTCCCCCTGGAGATGACACAGCAGCAGGCACACGTCGTCGTCGCGCTCGGAATCGCTCAGCAGCGGATGCAGGATCCGGTCCGCCGAGCCCTCCAGGTCCGCGTCCAGCTCCGCCGAACGGAACCCGCCGAGCGCCGAGGCCAGCCGCTCGATGCCCGGGTCTATGCCCTGCGCGCGCCGTTCGACCAGCCCGTCCGTGTACAGCGCGAGCGTCGAGCCAGGCGACAGACGCACCGTGTGGTCGCCGATCTCCTGGGTGAGCGGGATGCCCAGCATGGCGCCGGGCTTGGCGTCGAGCGTGCGCACGGTGCCGTCGGGCAGCCGCAGCACGGGCGGCGGATGGCCCGCGGCGGCCCAGGTCAGCGTGGGCTCGGCCGGGTGGAACCGGGCGATGACGGCGGTGGCGTACAGGTCCGGCTGGAGATGGTGCAGGAACCGGTGCAGCCGGGTCAGCAGCCGGCCCGGGCTGTCGCCGTCGACGGCGTACGCCCGCAGCGCCGTGCGCAACTGGCTCATCATGACGGCCGCGTGCAGACCGTGCCCGGTCACGTCGCCGACGACGGTGATGAGACCGCCGTCCCGCTGGGGGAACGCGTCGTACCAGTCACCGCCGATGTTCAGCCCGTGGGTGGCGGGCAGATAGCGCGCCGCCAGGCTGAGGCCCGGGGTGGCCGGCAGATCCGTGAGCAGGGCGCGTTGCAGCGTCTCGGCGATGTCGCGGTTGTGCTCGAAGCGCCGGGCGTTGTCGATGGCGATGCTGGCCCGCCGGGTGAGCTCGATCAGCATCACCGCGTCGTCCGGGTCCCAGCGCGCACCGGGCGGCGACAGGGTCAGCACCCCCAGCGGCGCCCGCCGCGTCGGCAGCGGAACGCACAGCATCGGCCGCGTGGGATCCAGCGCGGACGGCGGCTGGTCGTCGACACCGGGCAGGCCGCCGGCATGGTCGGCCGCGTACTGCGGCCGCCCGGTCCGGGCCGCGACCACGGCGGCGGCCGGATGCGGCGCCGACCGGTGCTTGTCGTCCTCGTGGTCGAACAGCCAGACGTCGACGCTGCGGGCGTACTCCGGCACCAGCAGGTCCGGCAGCCGGCGCACGATCTCCTCGTGGTTGAGCGAGGCCGTCAGCACGGCGCTCGCGTCCGCGAGGAACGTCAGTCTGCGGCGGGCGCTCTCCGCCTCGTTGCGTGCGCGGCGCTCGGCGGCGAAGGCCTCGCGCTGGGCCCGGCCGGCCGCGTCCAGCTCGGCGTGCAGCGCCAGGACGCCCTGGTTCGTCTGGTGCAGCTCCTCGCGGTGGAAGGCGACCAGGTCCTCCTGCTCGGTGAGCTTGTCCAGCACCACGGCCGTGTCCTCGTCGGCGCCGAGCAGTGCCTCCGCGAGGGCGGCGGGATCGTCCTCGACGGCGCCGCCCTCCGCGGCCCGGGCCGCCTCGGGGCAGGGGACCGTGACCTCCCACGGCGGCTCCCCGGCGGCGGCGGACACGTCCGGCGACGGCGTCACCACGGCGTGCAGCAGCCCCTCCTCGGCGGGGGACCCGGCCATGTCCAGGGTGAGCAGCCAGGTCCCGCCCTTGGTGAGGCACTGCCGCAGGTGGGCGCTGAGGGCGGCGGCCAGCCTCGTCCGTTCGACGGTGGGCACACCGTACGCGGCGGCCAGGCGCGCGAGGGCGATGCGGGCGCGTGCCGCATCGGTGACGGTGGTGATCTGCCAAGTGCGCATCATGGGCGTTCCGGCGGGGTCGGAGTCAGCACGGCCACGGCGGTGTCGTCCCGCACCGGACGGGCGGGACTGCTCGCGTCGCGTATCGTCACGGCGGCCGTCACGGCCGGGTCGGCCGCGGGCAGACCGGCGTCGGACGGCGGCGTCCATCGGCTGGGCAGGCCGTCGGTGTGCAGGACCAGCAGCCGGTCGGCCGCCCAGTCGGCCTCCTCCTCGCGGAGGGTGGCGGGCCGGTGGACGCCGACGATGCCGGGCCGCGACAGCAGCGGACGCCAGGTGCCGTCCGCGCGCAGCCGCGCACCCACGTTCCCGATGCCGGCGAACCGCAGCCGTCCGGCCCGCACGTCGAGCTGGGCGAGGGCGACGGCCGCGCCCCGCGTGCCCTTCAGCGCGTCGTGGAGCCGCCGCAGCGACTCGGCGGGGGAGAGGTGAGCCCAGCGGTGCAGGGCCGTGACCGCGGCGGACGAGGCACGGGCCGCCTCCGGGCCGTGCCCCAGACCGTCCGCCAGCATCAGCGTCAGCCGGTCCCCGGAACGCACCCACGCCCAGGCGTCACCCGAGTACTCGGCTCCGCCGTAGGGGATGTTGACGCCTCCGGCTCGCACGCCGGCCACGGGCACGGACCCGTCACCCGACGGGCCGGGCAGCCCTTCACGCCCCGGTGCGCCGGGGCCCCGCACCTCGCCGCCCGGACCACCGGAGACCGGCTGGGAAGCGGGCTCGCGCCCGAGGACACCACTGTCGCCGGGCGCGCTGCCGACCTGCGCGGCGAAGCGCGGCGCGCCGCCGGGCACCGCCGCGTGCCCCGTCAGGGCACCGCATGCCACGGCCTCCACCGGCGCCTCGCCGGCCCGTGAGGCACCGCCCGGCCACCAGCCGCCGGCGCAGGCCCCGCCCTCGGACCACGCCGGGGCGACACCGGCCGGGCTCCGGATCCCCGACACCCCCTCGGCCCGCGCCCGCACGGCCGGACCGCCCCCACCGCGCGGGGCGCTGCTCACCCGGGCCACCGCGACCGTGCCGCGGCCGGGCGTGCTGTGCAGGGCGAAGTCGTCGGCGAGACGCTGACACGTGCCGAGGCCCGCGCCGAGCGAACCGGTCGTGGAGAAACCGTCGCGCAGGGCCGCCGGTACGTCCGCAATGCCCGGCCCGTGGTCGATCGCGGCGATCTGCACGACCCGGGACTGCGCACGGCCCTCCCGCGGCGCGGGCGGCGCCACCACGTCGATGAGCACCTGACCGCCCTCGGCGTGCTTGAGCAGATTCGTGGCGAGCTCGGTCGCGACCAGCGCGGCGGCCGCGGTGCGGCGCTCGTCGAGACCGGCCAGCGCGGCCGCGCCCTCCGCGGCGACCCGTGCGTCGCGCACCCGCGTCGAGTCGCGCACCGGGACGTCCCACACGCGCGGCATCAGGCCTCCTCGCGCGGTCGCGGCGGCTGGGCCACCCAGCAGGTCACCCGCACGGTGGTGCCGTCGCCCGGCGTGCTGTCGATGTCGAAGTCGTGCACCAGGCGCCGCGCGCCGCTCAGCCCCATCCCCAGCCCGTCGCCGGAGGTGTAGCCGTCGCTGAGCGCCTGGTCCAGGTCGGCGATGCCCGGCCCCTCGTCGGTGAAGGCCAGCCGGAGCCCCTGCGCACCCCCGCTGCTGAGGTGCGTCGCCTCCATCTGTCCGCCACCGCCGTGCACGAGGGTGTTGCGGGCCAGCTCGCTGGCCGCCGTGACCAGCTTGGTCTGCTCCACCAGGCCGAAGCCGAGCCGGGCCGCGGCCTGCCGCACGTGCTGTCGCACCCACACCAGGTCCATGTCCGACCGGATGGGCAGGCAGGCCTCCACGCCCGCGGCAGTGTGCATCACGGACTCTCCTGACGCGGGGCGCCCGGACGGTACGCCGGGGTCTGGTGCGAGAGGAGCTCCATGCCCGCCTCCGTGCTGAGCGCCGTGGTCAGCCCGGGCAGCGTCAGGCCCAGTTCCGCCAGGGTGATGGCGACCGCCGGGCGCATGCCGGCCACCACGGTCCGCGCGGCCAGCAGCTTGGCCTGCGCGGCGATCTCGGCCAGCACCCGGCCGAGGAAGGAGTCGACGATCTCCACACCGGAGATGTCGATGAGGACACCACGCACCCCGGTACGGGAGATGGTCTCCGCGAGATCCTGCTGGAGCTGCTGCGCCGTGCTGTCGTGCAGGTCCCCCTGGAGCGTGACCAGCAGGACGTCACCGAGCCGGAGAACCGGCACGTGGCCAGTGACGGGACGGGAGTACGTCTCGCTCACCGCTGACCCGCACCCGGGTTCACGATGTCCGCGCCGAGCTCGTGCAGCGCGTACCTCAGCGCGTCGGAGAGGCTCGCACGGGTGATCACGTCGAGGTCCAGACCGAGGTGGACGATGGTCTGCGCGATGGCGGGGCGGATGCCCGAGACGATGCACTGGGCGCCCATCAGCCGCGCCGCGGCGACCGTCTTCATCAGGTGCTGCGCCACCAGCGAGTCCACCGTCGGCACCCCGGTGATGTCGAGGATCGCGAACCGGGCGTGCTGGTCGACGACGGCGTTCAGCAGCGTCTCCATCACCACCTGGCTGCGGGCACTGTCCAGCGTCCCGATCAGCGGCACGGCCACGACGCCGTCCCACAGCCGGATGACGGGCGTCGCCACCTCCATCAGCTGGAGCCGCTGCCGGTCGCTGAGCGCCTGCCACTCGCTCAGCGCCGTCTGCATGGCGACCAGCCGCAGGGTGCCCATCAGTACGGTGAGCGCGGTCGAACACGCCCGCAGATGCTCGGGCGGTGCCTGCTCCAGGTCGGCGGCCAGCAGGTTCTCCACGGGCGGCCGCAGGGCCGCCAGCTCGCTGGAGACCTGGGTGTTCGACAGCCCGGCACGCGAGCGGGCCACGCCCATCCGGGCCAGCTGCTCGCGCACCCCGCTGAATCCCGCGGCGTCCGGGTCCTCCACCTGATCGGAGTCGGCCACCTGGGCCAGCGCGTCCACGACGACCTTGCCCGCCTCCACCGCCTCGTCGCGCGAGACGGTGAACACGGTGCGGAACAGGGGCTCGTCCGCCCACCGCTGGGCGATCTGTTCACGCCTGCGGTGCAGGAAGTCCCTGACCTCGTGCGTCGGCGTGGCGAGCTGTCCGTCCGCTTCGTGCTCCGGCACCTGGTTCTCTCCTCATCCGCGTTGCGTCGACCGATCCCGCCTCAAGGCAACGGGACGGTGCTGTGACACTTGCCGGGCGACAACTCTAACCATGCGCCGACCTCGTACGACACCGGATCCGGCGCAAGCGATCCGGTTCAGGGGAACGGGGGTTGACAACCGCCGTCACCCGCGCGCGACGGACGAACCGCCGACCGGACGGGGCGGAGCGAGGGCATCGCAACGCCGGTCCCGCCGCAGGCGTGCCCGAGGGGCACCCGGCCCGTCAGGCGCTCTGTGCCCCCGGCTCCTCGGGGGTGTCCGGCACTTCGTCGGCGCGGCCCAGAGCCTCGTCGACGCTCTCCGATATCGGCACCGTGATGCTGACGCCGGTCAGGTCGAGGACGCGCCGCACGGCCGGCGTCGGGCTGATGACGTGCACGCTGCCGGCGGTCCTGCGGGTCTCCTGGTACACCCGCAGGATGATGTTCATCCCGGACGAGTCCATGAAGGGGACGGACGACAGGTCGAGCAGGAAGTGCCGTCGGCCGTGGTGGAGTTGGTTGGCCAGATGGGCCTGGAACTCGGTCGCGGTGTCGACGTCCAGGTAGCCGTCGACCGTGATCAGTGCCACGTCCTGACGGGGCAGTTCGACTTCCACGGACAGCGGGTTCTGGGCGAGGGGCACGGGTACCTCCAACGAGTGCTACGGCCTGGGCAGGTCACCTCTGGGGATGACCGCGGTGCGGGGCGATGCCGGTCGTGGTGCGGGCTCTGCTGTCGTTTCTCATGCGCCTCCCTTCGCTACCGGGCTCCGTTTCCACCGCGCACCCGCGATTACCCCGGAAACCGCCCTCCATGCCCCCGGGCGGAAACCTTGCCGATGCCCGCCGCCGACGGCGTACGGTGGCACGTGTGTGCGCCGAATGCGCTTGCGGCAGGAGGGTAATTGCTGCTGTGGAGGAGGCGGGCGGGAACCGTCCGCCGGGCTCCGCGATCCGCACACCGTCAGGGAGGATGGAGCAGCGTGGCCATCGACAGAATCTGGTCGTACGCGCCGGACAGCGGTCACGTCGAGGGGCAGGACCTCACCGGTTTCACCGTCGCCGCGACCGACGGAACGATCGGGCACGTGGACCGCGAGGCCGACCCGCACGGCATGCGGCACCTGGTCGTCGACACCGGCGTCTGGGTGTTCGGCCGCAGCGTCCTGGTGCCGGCCGGAGTCGTCACCGGCATCGACCCGCAGGGCCGGAGGATCACCCTCGCCTGCACCAGGGGAGACGCCAAGGCGGCACCCCGATTCCAGACCGACAGCGAGACCCGGGACCGGGAGTACCTCACGGCCGTGGGCGACTACTACGACCGGCTGCCCCCGCGCGCGAGGACCTCGGCCTGAGCCCCGAGCCGGTCACGCCCGCGCCCGTGACCGGCTCAGGGCTCACCAGGGCAGGAACACGTGCACGTCCTTGCCGCGCTCGTCGCTCACCACGCTGACCTGGTCGCACAAGGTGTGGATCAGATGCCAGCCGATGCCGCCGCCCCCGCTGCGCGGATCGAACGGGCGCGGAGCCGGTTCCGTGGAGCTGGTGTCGTGCAGGACCACATGCACTCCGTCGAAGGTCCGGCGCATCCGCAGCGCGAACGGGCCCGGGGCGTACTGGACCGCGTTGGCGGCCAGTTCCGTCACCACCAACAGGATGTCGTCCCAGTACTCGGGGGCAGAGGGCGGCGAGGAGCGTGACAGATCACGCAGGAACTCCTCCGCGGCCAGCCGCGCGCCCGTCACGTCGTGCGGCTCGCCCACGAAGCTGTTCGTGCGGCTCGGAATCTCCCCGGAGGTCAGTGCGTCATCCCCACGCGACTCGGTTGACATATCGCCTTTCCGGCCCGGCGTCAGCAAGGCTGCCGTCAGGGCTGTCGTCCTTTCTCATGCGTCGCCACTGTTGCGTGTTCCCGAGGGGGCGAGGCCTACGCGTCCGGCTGCGCGCTCAGCGGAACACGTTGTCCGAGTCGTCCCAGTTCGATGGTTCGTCCCGGATGCTCGGTCGCCCGGGACGCCTGCGCGACTGGTACATCGCGTCGATCTCGGACGCGTAGTGCCGCACGATCTCGTCCCGGCGCAGCTTCATCGAGGGCGTCAGCAGCCCGTTGGTCACGTCGAACGGCTCGGGCAGGACCCGGAACACCCGGATCGACTCCGACCGCGACACGGCGCTGTTGGCCGCGGCCACGGCACGCGCCACCTCCTCCCGCAGCGCGTTCTCCTCCCGCGCCTCGCGCATCTCGCCCTGCAGCGCCAGCGCCGCCCGCCAGTGCGCCAGGAACTCCGGGTCCAGCGTGATCAGGGCGCCGACACAGGGCCGGTTGTCGCCCACGACCACCGCCTGGTGGATGAGCGGGTGCATCCGCAGCCGCTGCTCCAGGGCGGCCGGGGCGACGCTCTTGCCGCTGCTGGTGATGATGATGTCCTTCTTGCGGCCGGTGATCGTCAGATAGCCCTCCGAGTCCAGCTGCCCGAGGTCCCCGGTGGCCAGCCAGCCGCCGCGCAGCGCGGCCCGGGTGGCGGCCTCGTCACCCACGTATCCCTGGAACACCGACGGGCCGCGCACCAGGATCTCCCCGTCCTCGGCCACCCGGATCTCCGTGCCCGGCAGCGCCTGCCCGACGGTCCCGGACTTCTCCCGGCCCAGCGGCTGCATCGTCACCCCGCCGCCGGTCTCCGTCAGGCCGTACCCGTCGTGCACGTAGATGCCGATGCCCTCGTAGAACAGCGACAGGTCGCGACTGAGGGGAGAGCCGCCGGACGTCCCCCGCCGCACCCGGCCGCCCAGCGCGGCCCGCAGCCTGCGGTACACCGTGCGCTCGTACAGGGCGTGCTGGAGCCGCAGGTCGAAGCCGGGCCCGCGGCCCCGGCCCAGCCGCTGGCGTTCCAGGGCCGCGGCGAAGTCCCGCGCCGTCTCGGCGGCCCGCTCGAACAGACCGCCGTGGCCCCCCTGCTGGGCCGTGCGCAGGAAGTTCTTGTAGATCTTCTCGAAGACGGACGGTACGGCGTAGAAGTACGTGGGCCTGAAGGAGCGCAGCGCCGACGACAGTGCCTCGCCGCCGAGGTCGGCCTGGTGTCCCATGAGCAGGCCGCCGCGCACGCACAGGCACTGGACCATCAGCCCGTACACATGGGAGAAGGGCAGGAACACCAGCACGGAGCCCTGCTCCCCGCGCGGTGCCGTGGTCTGCCTCCAGCCCGCCAGCAGTGTGTCGCAGGGGGCGGCCAGGTTGCGGTGGCTGAGGGCGCAGCCCATGGCGTGGCCGCTGGTCCCGGAGGTGTAGGCGACGACGGCCGTGGAGTCCGGCAGCACGATGCGGCGCATCGAGTCGACCGTGGCCGGCGGCACGAACTCCCCGCGCACCGTCAGTTCCTCCAGCGCGCCCGCGTCCAGCTGCCATACATGGCGCAGCAGCGGCAGCGACGCGCACACCGAGCCGACGGTCATGACGCCCTGCTCGTCCTCCACCACCACGGCCACACAGCCGGCCTTCCGCAGGATCCACTCGACCTGGTCGCGCGACGACGTCGGATAGACCGGGACGACCTCGGCACCCACGGCCCA
Organism: Streptomyces sp. NPDC050164; assembly: GCF_044459945.1. Taxonomy (NCBI): domain Bacteria; kingdom Bacillati; phylum Actinomycetota; class Actinomycetes; order Kitasatosporales; family Streptomycetaceae; genus Streptomyces; species Streptomyces sp. NPDC050164. The sequence goes on along the minus strand of NZ_JBITJK010000053.1, from coordinate 7,729 downwards.
CAGCGCGTAGCACAGGACCGTCCACTCGTACCGGGTGCGCGCCATGATCGCCACGCGGTGCCCCGGCGCTATCCCGGAGGCGATCAGCCCCTTGGCGACGTCCACCACCTCGTCGCGCAGCTCGACCGCCCTCACCTCCTCCCAGGACGCGGAGGCCGGGTCGGCGCGGCGGGCGAGCACCGGCCGGGTGGGTTCGCGCTCCGCCGTCTCGAAAACGCTGTCGGCGAGCCCGCCGGTCAGGGGCGAGACGGCCGGCGGAGCGAGGGCGAGGTCGCGCATGCACTGCTCCTGACGTGTACGGGGTGTGACATTGCCGACGGGTAGCGTCATCGGCGGGGCACGAATGTAGTCGAGCCGGGACCCTCAGGGGTCGGGAAATACGGAAGTCGTCCCGCTGATGATCTCGGCGTGATCGGGGGACCCGGACGGCATGAGTCACATCAGTCCCGATCCCGAACCCGAACGCACCTCCGGCCTGGAACCGGGCGGCGGCGTACCGCCGGGCGAGACCCCGCCCGCGGAGAGCAGCCTGCCCGAGGCGGGGCCCCGGGAGACGCACAACCCGCCCAGGGGCTGGGCCAAGGCACCGATGGCCGTGATCATCGCTCTGGTGGTGCTGATCGCGGCGTTCTTCCTGGCCTACGCCCTCGTCCTGATCCTCTGAGGTCCGAGCCCGCGAGTACCGATCCTCTGAGCCCGTCTCCGGAAGAAGGCGGGACGCCTCACGCCTGTGTGTGGCGGACGCACTCGGTGACGACGTCCCGCAGGCTCCCCGTGCGCTCCATCAGCGCGCGCTGCACCTGTGCGCCGTTGCCGTCCCGCAGCAGCTCCTCGCAGGCGGCCCGGGCCCGCTCCAGGTCACCGGTGTCCGCGAGGGCCTCCCCGGCATGGTCCAACAGGGCACGGACGACCGCCTCGGCGGGCAGGCGCCGCATGGTCGCGGGGTGCAGCAGCTCACCCGAGAGCCCGGACCGGGCGGCCAGCCAGTCGGCCAGCCGCAGCAGGCTGACACTGTGGCCGAGCGGTTCCCGGCCGGCCCGCCACTCGCGTGCGGCGGTCTCGACCAGCCCGCGGACGAGCGTGGCGACCAGCGCCGCCGTGGCGGAGTGCAGACAGACGTCCGACACCCGGACCTCCACCGTCGGATACCGCTGGGACAGCCGCGCGTCGAAGTAGATCATCCCGTCGTCGAGGAGAGCGCCGGTGGCCACCATGTCCGCGATCAGCCGGTGGTACCGCTCCGCCGAGCCGAAGATCTCGGTCGGGCCGGCCGACGGCCAGCGCAGCCACACCCGGCTGCGGTAGCTGCTGTACCCGGTGTCCTTGCCCTGCCAGAACGGCGAGTTCGCACTGAGCGCCGTCAGGACCTGGAGCCAGGGCCGCACCCGGTCGATGACCGCGACGCCCTCCTCGTCGGACTCGACGGACACGTGCACGTGGCAGCCCAGGACGAGCTGCTCCCGGGTGGCGATGCCGTACTGCTCGGCCATCCACTGGTACCGGCGGTTGACGCCGACCGCGGGGCTGACCGGCAGCGGCGAGGTGGCGAGCGCCACGACCGTGCAGCCGATCTCCCCGGCGTGCCGGGCCGCCTCCTTGCGGCAGCGGACGATCTCCGCGCGCAGGCTCTCCATGGACGACTGCGGATGCGTGGCGAACTCCAGCATCTGCTCGTGGAGTTCCTTCTCGAAGACGTCCCCGTCCGCGTCGTCCTGCGCGGCCCGGGCGAGCACTGCCGCGGACAGCGCCCGCGGGTCCCCGGTCTCCGGGTCGACCAGGAGGAGCTCCTCCTCCACTCCGACGGTGCGCACCCTGATGCCCGCCCTTCTGTGACCCTGCCGCGTCGACCACCGGGCGTTTCCGGTGGTACGACACCCAGTGCCCCTCACCGGCGGGTCGGACACCTGGTGCGGCCGCCGGACCTCACGCAGCGAACGGCGTCAGCCACACGGTGGCCAGCGGCGGCAGCGTGATCCGGACACAGCCGTCCTCCGGCTTGACCGGACCCGGGTTGGTGACGCCGCTGCCGCCGTAGCGCGGGTCGTCGGTGGTGAGGGTCTCCTGCCAGGCGACGGTGTCACCCGGGACCCACAGGCCGTAGTCGTGCCGGACGACCGGCGAGAAGTTCGACACCGCCAGCAGCGGCCTGCCCTCGGCGTCGTACCTCAGGAACGCGAAGACGTTGTCGTCGGCCGAGTCCACCGCCACCCACCGGAAGCCCTCCGGGCGGGTGTCGCACTGCCACAGCGCGGGCGTCGCCCGGTACGCCGAGTTCAGGTCACGGACCAGATCACGCACGCCCCGGTGGTCGCCCGCCGAGTGGTAGCCGTCGTCGAGCAGCCACCACTCCGGCCCGTGCTCCACCGACCACTCGGCTCCCTGCGCGAACTCCTGGCCCATGAACAGCAGCTGCTTGCCCGGATGGCTCCACATGAAGCCGAGGTAGGCGCGGACGGTCGCGCGGCGCTGCCACCAGTCGCCCGGAGCCTTCGACACCAGCGCCTGCTTGCCGTGCACGACCTCGTCGTGGGAGATCGGCAGGACGTAGTTCTCGCTGTAGGCGTACACCATCGAGAAGGTCATCTCGTGGTGGTGGTACTTGCGGTGCACCGGCTCGTGGGAGAGGTACTCCAGCGAGTCGTGCATCCAGCCCATGTTCCACTTCAGGCCGAAACCGAGCCCGCCGCTGTCGGTGGGCTGCGTCACCCCGCCCCAGGCGGTGGACTCCTCCGCGATCGTCACCACGCCCGGGGCACGCCGGTACACGGTCGCGTTCATCTCCTGCAGGAACGCCATGGCCGCCAGGTCCTCCCGGCCGCCGTAGGCGTTGGGCTCCCACTGGCCGTCCTCGCGCGAGTAGTCCAGGTAGAGCATCGAGGCGACCGCGTCCACCCGCAGACCGTCGATGTGGAACTCCTCGCACCAGTACAGGGCGTTCGCCACGAGGAAGTTGCGCACCTCGGTGCGGGCGAAGTCGAACTCGTACGTGCCCCAGTCGGGGTGCTCTGCGCGCCGGTCGTCCCCGGGCTCGTACAGAGGATCCCCGTCGAACCGGGCCAGCGCCCAGTCGTCCTTCGGGAAGTGCGCCGGCACCCAGTCCATGATCACGCCGATGCCCGCCCGGTGGCAGGCGTCGACGAAGTACCGGAAGTCGTCCGGGGTCCCGAGACGCGCGGTCGGCGCGTAGAAGCCGGTGACCTGGTAGCCCCAGGAGCCGTGGAAGGGGTGCTCGGCGACCGGCATCAGCTCGACGTGCGTGAAGCCGAGGTCCTTGACGTACGCCGGGAGTTCCTCGGCGAGCTGCCGGTAGTCCAGCCCCGGGCGCCAGGACGGCAGATGCACCTCGTACACCGAGAACGGCGCCTCGTGCACCGGCGTGTCGGCGCGGTGCGCCATCCACTGCGCGTCGTCCCACTCGTAGTGCGAGGCCGTCACGATCGACGCCGTGTTGGGCGGCTCCTCGGTGCGGCGGGCCATCGGGTCCGCCTTGAGGAAGCGGTGGCCGTACCGGGAGTGGATCTCGAACTTGTACGCCGTGCCCTCGCCGACACCCGGCAGGAACAGCTCCCACACGCCGGACGCGCCGAGCGAGCGCATCGGGAACTGTGTCCCGTCCCAGTAGGTGAAGTCCGCGGCCACCCGCACGCCCTGCGCGTTCGGCGCCCACACCGTGAACCGGGTGCCGGTCACGCCCTCGTGGGTCATGGGCTGCGCGCCGAGCGCCTGCCACAGCTGCTCGTGCCGGCCCTCGCGGATCAGGTGCAGGTCGAGCTCGCCGAGCGCGGGCTGGAAGCGGTACGGGTCGTGCACCTCCTGCTCACCGCCCTCGTACGCCACGTGCAGCGTGTACGCGGGGATCTCCGCGAGCGGCAGCACGCCGGAGAACAGGCCGTCGCCCTCCGAGACGAGCGGGGTGCGCTTGCCGTCGATCACCACGCTCACGGAGCGGGCGAAGGGGCGCAGCGCCCGGAACGCGATCCCGCCGGGGACCGGGTGGGCGCCCAGTAGCGCGTGCGGATCGTGGTGGGCGCCCGCCAGCAGGCGCCCGCGGTCCTGAGGGCTCAGGGCGGGCGCGGTCGCGCCCGGGACCGGGCCGGACGGCTCCGGGATTGAGGTGTCACGCAGGGCCACGGCTCAGTCTCCTCTCACAGCGAGGCGTTCGATCGCCGCCATCGGTACAGGCAGCCAGTCGGGGCGGTGCCGTGCCTCGTACAGCACCTCGTACACGGCCCGGTCCGTCTCGTAGGCCCGGAGCAGTCCGTGCTTCTTGCGCGGGTCCCAGCCGGCGCGGGCGGCATAGCCCGCGCAGTAGGCCTCGCGACAGCGTCGCGCCCACTCCGGGCGCCAGGGGCGGCGCTGCCGGGCGGCGTAGTCGAAGGACCGCAGCATCCCGGCGATGTCCCGCACGGGGGAGTGGGCGCTGCGCCGTTCGGAGAGCGGCCGGGACGGCTCGCCCTCGAAGTCGATGACGAACCACTCGCGTCCGGCCCGCAGCACCTGCCCCAGGTGCAGGTCGCCGTGGATGCGCTGGGCCGGCGGCCCGGCGTCGCAGGTGGTGAGGGCGGCGAACGCGGACCGCAGGCCCGGCACGTACGGCTGGAGCGCGGGCACGCAGTGCGCTGCGGCGGCCAGCCGCTCGGTCATCGCGGTCGCGGTGCGCCCGTTCTCACCGGGCTCGCCGACCGGGAAGGCCGAGGCGAGGGCGAGGTGCACCTCCGCCGTGGCCGCGCCGAGCGCCCGCGCCTGGGCGGTGAAGTCGTCGCCGGCGGCCAGGGCGTGCAGCGCCAGCGTCCAGCCGTCGGAGGCGTCCCGCAGATACGGCTGGAGCACGCCGAGGGTGGCCTTGAACGGATGCTTCGTCTGGAACCAGGCCACGGGCGCGGGCACGCGGTGACAGCCCTGCCTGGCCAGCGCCCCCGGCACCTCCAGGTCGGGGTTCACGCCCGGCTGGATGCGCCGGAAGACCTTCAGGATGTACTCGTCGCCGTACACCAGCGAGGAGTTGGACTGCTCCGCGTCCAGCAGCCGCGGCACCAGTCCGCCGGGCACCGGCTGGTCCGGGTCGCAGTCGAACCGCAGGGGCCCGGCGGTGCCGGGGTGGCGCAGCCGGTCCAGGAGCAGCTGGGTCGATCGGGGGTCGTGCAGGGCGTCGTAGACCGTCAGACCGGCCAGCGGCCCGTCCTGTACCCGCCCGATGAGCGCCCGTCCGAGGCGTGGCGACGGGTGCTCCCGTACGCCGAGCAGGAGCTGGTAGCAGTCGCCGGCCGGAAGAGCACCGCCCGGGGACGGCACGCCCGTGTGACCGGCGTGACCGGCGTGGACCAGCAGGTGCAGACAGCCCGGGTACAGCTCGGTCATCGACAGCAGGCCGAGCTCCGTGACGGGCCGGTCCTTGCCCGCGAACCAGCGCTGCCGGGGCAGCCAGTCGCGCAGCAGCCCGCCGAGCGACTCCATGGGCTCGGCCAGGCGCGTGAGACTCGGGCGGAGGGATGCGGCCTTCGGCATGGTCACGCCTCCTTTCGTCGGCGCGTGCTCACAGTCGCCGGCCGATGCGGGATGCGACTCGAGTGAGCCGGAACCAGTAGAAGCCGTGGCCCCCGAGGGTCAGCAGATACGGCAGTTCGCCGATCGCGGGGAAGCGGACCCCGCCGAACAGCTCCACCGGATGGCGCCCGGCGAACTCCCGCAGATCGAGTTCGGTGGGCTGGGCGAACCGCGCGAAGTTGTTCACGCACAGCACCAGGTCGTCCTCGTACTCCCGCAGGAACGCCAGCACCGCGGGATTGGAGGAGGACAGTTCGGTGTAGGAACCGAGGCCGAAGGCAGGGTTCTGCTTGCGGATCTCGATCATGCGGTGGGTCCAGTGCAGCAGCGACGACGGCGACGACATCGACGCCTCGACGTTGGTGACCTGGTGGCCGTATACCGGGTCCATGATCGCCGGCAGGTAGAGGCGGCCCGGGTCGCAGGTGGAGAACCCGGCGTTGCGGTCCGGGGTCCACTGCATCGGTGTGCGCACGGCGTCGCGGTCGCCGAGCCAGATGTTGTCGCCCATGCCGATCTCGTCGCCGTAGTAGAGGATCGGCGAGCCGGGCAGGGCCAGCAGCAGCGCGGTGAACAGCTCGATGGTGTGCCGGTCGTTGTCCAGCAGGGGAGCCAGCCGCCTGCGGATGCCGATGTTGGCGCGCATGCGGGGATCCTTCGCGTACTCGGCCCACATGTAGTCGCGCTCTTCGTCGGTGACCATCTCCAGGGTCAGCTCGTCGTGGTTGCGCAGGAACATGCCCCACTGGCAGCCCGAGGGGATCGCCGGGGTCTTGGCCAGGATTTCCGAGACCGGGTAGCGGGACTCGCGCCGCACCGCCATGAAGATGCGGGGCATGACCGGGAAGTGGAAGGCCATGTGGCACTCGTCGCCGCCGCTGGGATAGTCGCCGAAGTAGTCGACGACGTCCTCCGGCCACTGGTTGGCCTCCGCCAGCAACACCGTGTCGGGATACTGCGCGTCGATCTCGCGGCGGACGCGCTTGAGGAACGCGTGGGTGGCGGGCAGGTTCTCGCAGTTGGTGTCCTCGGCCGCGTACAGGTACGGCACCGCGTCCAGCCGGAAGCCGTCGATACCGAGGTCCAGCCAGAACTTCAGTGCGGCCAGGATCTCCTCCTGGACGCGCGGGTTCTCGTAGTTGAGGTCCGGCTGGTGCGAGAAGAAGCGGTGGAAGAAGTACTGGCCGCGCACCGGGTCGAACGTCCAGTTCGACGTCTCGGTGTCGACGAAGATGATCCGGGCGTCCGGGTAGCCCTTGTCGTCGTCGGCCCACATGTAGTAGTCGCCGTAGGGGCCGTCGGGGTCCTTGCGCGACTCCTGGAACCACGGGTGCTGGTCGCTGGTGTGGTTCATGACGAAGTCGATGATCACGCGCATGCCGCGCTGGTGGGCGGCGTCGACGAACTCCACGAAGTCGGCCAGGTCGCCGAACTCCGGCAGCACGGCGGTGTAGTCGGAGACGTCGTAGCCGCCGTCGCGCAGGGGCGATTTGAAGAAGGGGGGCAGCCACAGGCAGTCGACGCCGAGCCACTGCAGGTAATCGAGCTTGGCGGTCAGGCCCTTCAGGTCACCGACGCCGTCGCCGTCGCTGTCCTGGAACGAGCGGACGAGTACCTCGTAGAAGACGGCGCGCTTGAACCACTCCGGGTCCCGGTCCCTGACGGGGGTGTCCTCGAAGGTGTCCAGCACGGGCTCGTTCACGGTCATGACGTTCCTGCCCCTCCGTTCCCTTGCGCGGCGGGCGGCGACTGGACGTGGAAGACGTGCGCGGGAGCCCGCCCCGGCTCCAGGCGCACGTAGTTGTTCCTGCTCCAGTGGTAGGTCGTCTCGCCGGTGAGCTCGTCGCGCACCGGCACCGACTCGTGCCAGTCCAGGCCGAGTTGCGGCATGTCCAACGAGACCGTGGCCTCCTGGGGGTGGTGCGGGTCGAGGTTGGCGACCACCAGGACGACGTCCGGTCCGGTGCGCTTGCTGTACGCGATGAGCGCGTCGTTGTCGGTGTGGTGGAAGCGGAGGTTCCTGAGCCGGTGCAGCGCGGGGTGTTCCCGGCGGATGGTGTTGAGCCTGGTCAGCAGCGGTGTGATGGTGCGGCCCTCGCGTTCGGCGGCCGCCCAGTCGCGGTGCCTGAGCTGGTACTTCTCCGAGTCGAGGTACTCCTCGCTGCCCTCCCTGAGGGGGGTGTTC
>NZ_JBITJK010000052.1:48537-58758 GCF_044459945.1 Streptomyces sp. NPDC050164 | reverse complement strand
CACGCCCCTTGGGGGTGAGCGGGTGCGGCGACGCCCACACCGCGTCGTACAACGGCGCGAAGCCCCGCCACCGCAGCGCGGTGCGCAGCGCACGCACCCCGCGTCAGCCGGTACGAGCTGTACCGCCCCCGCCGACTGCCCTCCAGCACCCCCCGACGCGCCAGCCTGCTGATCGTCGTACGGGCGGCGCCGGCGGCCACGCCGAACTCCCCCAGCAACGCCACGATCGCCGCCGCGACAACCAAGTCCGACCCGGAAACGTGTAGTGCGGCAACCGCATTGGCCCACTGCCGTCGCCAGAGAAGAGCTCCTCGTGTTGAGACAAGTTCGCCAAGGCTGCTCCGACGCGTCGAATAGGGCGGTCCCACTGTAACGACCCGACCCAACGACCAGACATGACTCCTGACTGGCTTGGCGGACTGACAGTTCCGCGCCCGACCGGGCGACTGAGTGGAGCATGTTCCGGCCTCGGATGGGTCTCGCCCTGGCGGCCCGGTTCGTACGGATGGAGGGTGCCGCCAGCCGGTCGCGCGAGGTCTTCTCAGTGGATGTGGGACCCACCATTGACGTCGTATGTCGCACCGGTGAGGTAGCCCGACTCGGGCCGTGCCAGGAAGGCGATGACGTCGGCCGCGTCCTCGACATCGCCGATACGGCGTACCGGAACGTCCGCGATCACGGCGGCCCTGCGCTCCTCGTCCAGCTTCCCTTGCGTGATGTCGGTGTTGATCAGGCCCGGGGCCACGGCGTTGACCGTGACTCCGGAAGGGCCGAGTTCGCGGGCGAGGGCCCGGGCGAATCCCAGGAGTGCGGCCTTGGCCGCCGAGTAGGCCACTCCCCTCAACACCCCGACAGGTCTTGTCATGCGCATGACATACCAGTCTGGTAGCGCGACCGGGGTTCCGGATGCCGGCGGAGCGTCACCGCGGCGCTTCGTCCTCGCTCGTGCGGCAGGCGTCTTGACAACCTGGATCACAGAAGAAAAGCTGTTGCGTATAGAGATGCTGGTTGCTTCATCAGAAACCGGGGCATCCGCGGTCGAGAGGTTTCGCTCGCACCTCCCGCCACACTCACGCGCAGACAAGGGAGCCCGCTCGTGGCCATCTCCGTCTTCGACCTCTTCTCCATCGGCATAGGCCCGTCCAGTTCGCACACGGTCGGTCCCATGCGGGCCGCCCGCATGTTCGCCGACAGGCTGGAGAAGGAAGATCTGCTCGCGCGGACGGCGTCGGTACGAGCCGAGCTCTTCGGCTCGCTGGGGGCCACCGGCCACGGTCACGGCAGCCCCAAGGCCGTCCTGCTCGGCCTGGAGGGCAACGAGCCGCACACCGTGGACGTCGCCGTGGCCGAACGGGACGTCGAGCGGATCAGGGCGACGGGAAGGCTGCGGCTGCTGGGCCGCGAGCTCGGCGACACCCACGAGATCCGCTTCGACACGGAGCGGCAGTTGGTCCTGCACCGCCGCCGTTCCCTGCCGTACCACGCCAACGGCATGACGTTGTTCGCGTACGACGCCGAGGGGCTGGCCTTGCTGGAGGCCACCTACTACTCGGTCGGCGGCGGGTTCGTCGTCGACGAGGACGCCGTCGGTGCGGACCGGGTCAAGGTCGACGACACGGTGGTGAAGTACCCGTTCGGCAGCGGCGACGAGCTGCTGCGCCTGACCCAGGAGACGGGTCTGTCGATCTCGGCGCTGATGCTGGAGAACGAGCTGGCCTGGCGCACCGAGGAGGAGATCCGCGCGGGGCTGCTGGAGATCTGGCGGGTGATGCGGGAGTGCGTGGCACGCGGCCTGTCCTGTGAGGGGATCCTGCCGGGTGGGCTCAGGGTCCGCCGCCGTTCCACCGCCGTGGCCAAGGCGCTGCGGGCCGAGGGCGACCCGGCGGGGCGGGCGTTGGAGTGGGTGACCCTCTACGCCATGGCGGTCAACGAGGAGAACGCGGCCGGCGGCCGGGTGGTCACCGCTCCGACGAACGGCGCGGCCGGCATCATCCCGGCGGTCCTGCACTACTACGTCAACTTCGTGCACGGAGCCGACGACGACGCCGTGGTCCGGTTCCTGCTGGCGGCCGGCGCCATCGGCCTGCTGTTCAAGGAGAACGCGTCCATCTCCGGCGCCGAGGTCGGCTGCCAGGGCGAGGTCGGCTCCGCCTGCTCGATGGCGGCGGGCGCGCTGGCCGAGGTGCTCGGCGGCTCGCCGGAGCAGGTCGAGAACGCCGCGGAGATCGGCATGGAGCACAACCTCGGCCTGACCTGCGACCCGGTCGGCGGCCTGGTGCAGATCCCGTGCATCGAGCGCAACGGCATGGCGGCGGTCAAGGCCATCACCGCGGCCCGGATGGCCCTGCGGGGCGACGGCCGCCACCACGTCTCCCTGGACAAGGTCATCAAGACCATGAAGGAGACGGGCGCCGACATGAAGGTCAAGTACAAGGAGACGGCCCGCGGCGGGCTCGCCGTCAACGTCATCGAGTGCTGACGACGCGGCAGCCGAGATCTGGGGAGTTGTGCGTGGGACGGGTCACCGAGCGACGGCGCGTACTGCGCATCCGGGACGGGGCGGTGGGCAGCCGGCCGGACACCCTGGTCGCGGAGGAGCCGCTGGAGATCCGGCTGAACGGCAAGCCCCTCGCGATCACCATGCGCACGCCCGGCGACGACTTCGCGCTGGCCGCCGGGTTCCTGGTGAGCGAGGGCGTCCTCGGCCGGGCCGAGGAGCTGGCGAACATCGTGTACTGCGCGGGCGCGACAACTGACGGCTCCAACACGTACAACGTCGTCGACGTGCGGCTCGCGCCCGGCGTGGCGGTGCCGGACATCTCGCTCGAGCGGAATGTGTACACCACCTCCTCGTGCGGTCTGTGCGGCAAGGCGAGCCTGGACGCCGTGCGGACCACCGCCCGTTGGCCGATCGCCGACACTCCCCCGGTCCGGATCGCTCCCGACCTGCTGGCCGCCCTTCCCGACCGGCTGCGGGCCGCGCAGCGGGTGTTCGACCGCACCGGAGGGCTGCACGCCGCGGGGCTGTTCTCGGCGGAGGGGGAACTGCTGGACCTGCGTGAGGACGTGGGCCGTCACAACGCGGTCGACAAACTGATCGGGCGCGCGCTGCGGTCCGGCGCGCTGCCGCTGTCCCGGACCATCCTGCTGGTCTCCGGCCGCGCGTCCTTCGAGCTGGCGCAGAAGGCGGTCATGGCGGGCATCCCGGTGCTGGCCGCGGTCTCGGCGCCCTCCTCCCTCGCGGTGGACCTGGCGGCGGAGACCGGCCTCACGCTGGTCGGTTTCCTGCGCGGCAGCTCCATGAACGTGTACGCCGGCGAGCAGCGCATCGCCCTGAGGCCGCGAGGGAGTCACCCGGAGTGAGCCGTCGCCGCCCCCGCCGCGTCGCGATGTTCAGCGTGCACACCTCGCCCTTGCACCAGCCGGGCACCGGCGACGCGGGCGGCATGAACGTCTACATCGTCGAACTCGCCAAGTGCCTCGCCGCGATCGACATCGAGGTGGAGATCTTCACCCGGGCGACCTCCGCGGCGCTGCCGCCCACCGTCGAGCTCGCGCCCGGCGTGCTGGCGCGGCATGTGGTGGCCGGCCCCTACGAGGGTCTGGCCAAGGAGGAGCTGCCAGCGCGGCTGTGCGACTTCACGCACGGAGTGACGCGGGTCTGGGCCGGGCAGCGCCCCGGGTACTACGACGTCGTGCACTCGCACTACTGGCTGTCCGGACAGGTCGGCCGGCTCACCGCCGAACGCTGGCGCGTACCGCTCGTGCACGCCATGCACACCATGGCCCTGGTCAAGAACGCGTCCCTGGCCCAGGACGACACACCCGAACCCGAGTCCCGCGTGCTCGGGGAGACACGGGTCGTCCGGGGCGCACACCGGCTCATCGCCAACACGGCGAAGGAAGCGGACGAGTTGTGCCGCCACTACGACGCGGAACCCGGCAGGGTCGCTGTCGTGCACCCCGGCGTGAACCTGAACCGCTTCCGGCCCGATCCTCGCGGGGTCGAGGCCGGCCGGGCCGCGGCCCGGGCCAGGCTCGGGCTGCCGCCGGAGGCACTGATCCCGCTCTTCGTCGGCCGCATCCAGCCCCTCAAGGCTCCGGACATACTGCTGCGTGCGGTGGCCCGGCTGCTGGTGGAGCGGCCGCGGCTGCGTGAGCGGATCGTCGTGCCGGTCGTGGGCGGGCCGAGCGGCAGGGGCATGGCCAGGCCGGAGGAGTTGCAGAAGCTCGCCGCCCAGCTCGGCATCGGTGATGTGGTGCTGTTCCGTCCGCCGATGGATCAGGCGGAGCTCGCGGACTGGTACCGGGCGGCGACCGTGCTGGTCATGCCGTCCTACAGCGAGTCCTTCGGTCTGGTGGCCGCCGAGGCGCAGGCCTGCGGCACGCCGGTGATCGCGGCCGCGGTCGGCGGTCTGCCGGTGGCCGTTCGGGACGGAGTGAGCGGCGTGCTGGTGCCGGGGCACAGACCCGCGGACTACGCGCGGGCACTGCGCCGCTTCGCCGACGACCCGGCGCTCTCGGCCCGGATGGGCGCGGCCGCCGCCCGGCACGCCGAGTCGTTCGGCTGGGACGCGGCCGCCGCGGCCACGGCGGACGTGTACGCGGCGGCGATGCGCGAGCGTGCCTGACCGGCCGAATCCGGTTAATCCTGAGCGTGACTGACCGGCAGTCCGGTCAGCGCGCCGGTTCCAGCCGGACCACGATGGACTTGGACGTCGGCGTGTTGCTGACCTCCGCGGTGGAGTCCAGCGGTACGAGGACGTTGGTCTCTGGGAAGTAGGCGGCGCAGCAGCCACGCGGGGTGGGGTAGGCGACCGTTCGGAAGGCCGGTGCCCGGCGCTCGACCCCGTCGGAGAACTCGCTGACGATGTCGACCGGATCGCCCTCGGTCAGACCGTGCGCGGCGAGGTCGTCCGGGTGGACGAAGAGCACTCTGCGGCCCTGGTGGATGCCCCGGTAGCGGTCGTCCAGGCCGTAGATGGTGGTGTTGTACTGGTCGTGCGAACGGATGGTCTGCAGGAGCAGCCGCCCCTGCGGGACGCGCAGCACTTCCAGGGGGTTGACGGTGAAGTTGGCCAGTCCGGTCCTGGTGGGGAAGCGTCTCTCGTCGCGCGGCGGGTGGGGCAGGGCGAAGCCGCCCGGCCGGCGCACCCGGGCGTTGAAGTCCTCGAAGCCGGGGATCACCCGGGCGATCCTGTCCCGGATCAGGTCGTAGTCCGCTTCGAAGTCGGCCCAGGGCACCTGCGGACCGCCGCTGGCGAGGGCCGCGTTCGCCATCCGGCAGATGATCGCGACCTCGCTCAGCAAGGCGTCGGAGGCGGGCGCCAGCCGGCCGCGCGAGAGGTGCACCATCCCCATGGAGTCCTCCACCGTCACCCGTTGCTCCCCGGTGGGCCGCCGGTCGGCTTCGGTGCGGCCCAGGCAGGGCAGGATCAGCGCCTGGCGGCCGGCCACCGCGTGGGACCGGTTGAGCTTGGTGGAGATCTGCACCGTGAGCTCGCAGTTGCGCAGAGCTCGCTCGGTGAGTTCGGTGTCCGGAGCGGCGGAGACGAAGTTGCCGCCGAGCGCGACGAAGACCCGTACCTGTCCGTCCCGCATGGCCCGGATGCTCTCCACCGCGTCGTGGCCGTGGTGGCGCGGCGGCACGAAGCCGAACTCCGCGCCGAGCGCGTCGAGGAAGGCGGCGTCCGGCTTCTCGTGGATGCCCATGGTCCGGTCGCCCTGGACGTTGGAGTGCCCGCGCACGGGGCACAGACCCGCGCCGGGGCGTCCGATGTTTCCGCGCAGCAGCAGGAAGTTGACGACCTCGCGGATGGTCGGCACCGAGTGGCGGTGCTGGGTGAGGCCCATGGCCCAGCACACGACGATCTTCCGGGCGGACAGTACCTCCTGGAACGCCTCCCGGATCTCCCGCTCCGACAGCCCGGTCGCCTCCAGGACGTCGTCCCAGGAGGTCTTGCGGGCCTGGTCGGCGAACTCCTCGAAGCCGTGGGTGTGCGCGGTGATGAAGCCATGGTCGAGGACCGTGCCGGGAGCGTCGTCCTCCGCCTCCAGGAGCAGGCGGTTGAAGGCCTGGAAGAGGGCCTGGTCGCCGCCGAGCCTGATCTGCAGGAACAGGTCGGAGAGTTGCGTTCCCGCCCCCAGCACGCCGGAGGGCCGCTGGGGGTTCTTGAAACGCAACAGGCCCGCTTCGGGGAGGGGGTTCACCGTGATGACGCGGGCCCCCTTGTCCTTGGCCGTCTCGAGCGCCGAGAGCATCCGGGGGTGGTTGGTCCCCGGGTTCTGACCGACGACGAGGATCAGGTCGGCCTCGTACAGGTCCTCCAGCCGGACGCTGCCCTTGCCGATGCCGATGGTCTCGGTCAGGGCGGAGCCGCTCGACTCGTGGCACATGTTGGAGCAGTCCGGCAGGTTGTTGGTGCCGAGGAGCCGGACGAACAGCTGGTAGACGAAGGCGGCCTCGTTGCTCGCCCGGCCGGAGGTGTAGAAGGCGGCCTGGTCGGGTGAGTCGAGAGCGCCCAGCTCCCGGGCGATGACGGCGAACGCCTCGTCCCAGGAGATCTGCCGGTACCGGTCGCTGCCCGCCGGGCGGTACATGGGGTGGGTGAGGCGGCCCTGCTGACCGAGCCAGTAGTCGCTGCGTCCGGCCAGCTCCGCCAGGGTGTGCTCGGCGAAGAAGCCGGGGCCGACCCGGCGCAGGGTCGCCTCCTCGGCCACCGCTTTGGCGCCGTTCTCGCAGAACTCGGCACGGTGCCGGTGCTCGGGCTCGGGCCAGGCGCATCCCGGGCAGTCGAATCCCGTCTTCTGGTTGACGCTCAGCAGGGTCAGCAGGCTGCGGCGGACGCCCATCTGCGCGTGGGCGTGGCGCAGCGAGGACGTGACCGCAGGAACGCCCGCGGCGTAATCCTTCGGCGGGCCCACGCGCAGACGGGAGTCACCGGGGTCCTCGGCAGGTGCCTTGCGGGTCATCGCCTAGCTCTCCGCAAGGTTCGCGCGGGTACCGAGGCGGTCCTGAACCCAGTCGTGGAACTCGCCGATGTGGTGCTCGCTGGGCACGAGCACGCCGCCCTTGGCGTACAGCCGGGAGCTCATCGCGGGCTGGCAGCGCTCGCAGGCGTCGAAGTCCTGCCGGTTGACGCGGTCGAACAGCTCGACCGACCGGCTGACGTCCCGTCCGCTCTCCACCACGCCCTTCAGGTACAGCCAGTCGCACTCCACGATCGTGCGGTCGACCGCCACCGGAAACATCCGGTGGAAGATCACGTGGTCGGGGACCAGGTTGATGAACACCTGGGGGCGCACCGTGATCGCGTAGTACCGGCGGTCCTGCTCCTCGGAGACCGTGGGGATTCGGTCCAGGCCCTCCGAGCCGTCCACGGTGAAGCCCTGGACGTCCGAGCCGAACTCGGCGCCGTGTCCCACGTAGAACTGCGCCGCGTAGCCGTCGGCGAACTCCGGGAGGACCTCGGTCAGCTCGGGGTGGATGGTCGCGCAGTGGTAGCACTCCATGAAGTTCTCGATGATCAGCTTCCAGTTGGCCTTGACGTCGTAGACGATCCGTCGGCCGACCTCAAGGCTCTCGACGTCGTACCGCTCGATGGACTCCACGTCGCCCAGGCGCGCGACCACGTCCGCGATCACCGACTGCTCGAACGAGGGCGGGTTCTCGGCCAGGCACACCCACACATAGCCCAGCCACTCGCGTACCGCCACGCTCGCCAGGCCGTACTCGGTGCGGCCGATGTCCGGCATCTTGGTCAGGTTCGGGGCCGCCACGAGCTTGCCGTTGAGGTCGTACGTCCAGGCGTGGTACGGGCACTGGAAGGCCCGCTTCACCTCTCCGGACTCCTGCGTGCACAGCTTCGCGCCCCGGTGCCGGCACACGTTGAAGAAGGCCCGGACGGAGCCGTCCCGCGAGCGGGTCAGCAGGACGCTCTCCCGCCCGACGTCCACGGTCCGGAAGGCGCCCGGCTTCGACAGTTCCGACGAGCGTGCCGCGCAGAACCACATGGATTCAAAGATGTGCTCCTGCTCCAGGCGGAAGATCTCCGGGTCCGTGTAGTGGTCACCGGGGAGGGTCGCGATCAGGCTCTCCGGCAGGCCGGTCGTAGTCATGGTTCACCTCGAAGTGAAGCGCCTCGGGCGGGCGAGCGGTTGCCTCATGTGCAACGAGCTTCTTGTTACGCAACTCACGGTGCAGTCCACCCGAAGCCGTGTCAAGCCCTTGACCGCAGACCGTCGCAGCCAGGACCATGTTGCGTATCAGTCAGACTGTTGCGTAATGCGCACTTCTCTGGGAGGGCTCCGTGTCTCTTGGACCCACAACCGGCCGCGAGTTCGTCCTCACCCTGTCGTGCCCCGACCGCTCGGGCCTCGTCCACGCCGTCACCGGCTTCCTGGTCCGGCATTCCGGGAACATCCAGGAGAGCCAGCAGTTCGACGACCGGTTGCAGGACCGCTTCTTCATGCGGGTGCACTTCGACGTCTCGGACCCGGGCACGTCGCTGGAGGACCTGAAGTCCGGCTTCGCCCAGGTCGCGGAGGCGTACCGGATCTCCTGGCAGCTGTACGAGGCGTCGACGCCGACGCGCACGCTGATCATGGTGTCGAAGTTCGGGCACTGCCTGAACGACCTGCTCTTCCGCTGCCGCACCGGCGCGCTGAACATCGAGGTGCCGGCGATCGTCTCCAACCACCGGGACTTCGAGCCGCTCGCCGAGAGCTACGGGATCCCCTTCCACCACGTGCCCGTCACCCGGGAGACGAAGCCCGAGGCGGAGGCGCGGCTGCTGGAGCTCGTCGACGAGCTGGACATCGACCTGGTGGTCCTTGCCCGCTACATGCAGATCCTGTCGAACGACCTGTGCAAGCAGCTCGAAGGCCGGGCGATCAACATCCACCACTCTTTCCTGCCGAGCTTCAAGGGCGCCCGCCCCTACGTCCAGGCGTACGAGCGGGGCGTCAAGCTCGTGGGAGCGACGGCCCATTACGTCACTCCGGACCTCGACGAGGGGCCCATCATCGAGCAGGACGTCATCCGTGTGAACCACTCCCTGGGGCCCGACAGCATGGTCGCCCTGGGGCGCGACGTCGAGGCTCAGGTCCTGGCGCGGGCGGTGGAATGGCACAGCCAGAGCCGCATCATGGTCAACGGCAACCGTACGGTCGTCTTCCGCTGAGGAAAACGGCCTCCGAGGAAAATGACCTCCACCCCCTCACGCCTGTTGTCCATTTCACTTAGGGTTTCGCCATGAGCAACTACGGCGCTGACTCCGCAGGCGCTCCCAGTGGTGGAGTGCAATCCGTTGACCGTGCTGTCGCCGTGCTGGAGATCCTCGCCCAGCACGGCGAGGCGGGCGTGAGTGAAGTGGCCGCGGCGATCGACGTCCACAAGTCCACCGCTTTCCGTCTGCTCGGCGCGCTGGAAGCGCATGGGATGGTCGAGCAGGAGAGCGAACGCGGAAAGTACCGTCTCGGCTTCGGCGTCGTGCGCCTGGCCGGCGCCGTGACGGGCCGCATCGCCGTCACGAGACACGGCCGCGGGATCTGCGAGCGTCTCGTCGACGATGTGGGCGAGACGCTGAACATCGCCGTGCTCGAGTCCCCCTACGCGATCAACCTCTACCAGGTGCGCGGCTCGTCGGCCATCGCCGCGCAGAACTGGGTGGGACGGCTGACGCCGCTGCACTGCACGTCGAGCGGCAAGGTCCTCCTGGCCCACCTCGACCGCGAGGCCCGCGACGAGCTCCTCGCCGAGTCCGGCCTGCCCCGTCTGACACCGCGCACGGTGACCTCCAGGAAGAAACTGGAGGCGGATCTGTCCGAAGCCCGTGAGCAGGGCTACGCCATCACGCTGGAGGAATACGAGGAGGGCCTCAACGCCCTGTCCGCTCCCGTGCGTTCGGAGGACGGCGAGGTCGTCGCCGCCCTCAGCGCGTCGGGGCCGGCGTTCCGGCTGACCGACGAGCGGTTGCGCGAACTCGCACCGCTGATGCTCGCGGGAGCGGAAGAGCTCAGCCGCCGCCTCGGCTATACGGGTTGAGGCCCGGGAGGCCCGGCTCGGTCGCTGACCAGAACAGCCTCCTCATGACAAGCGGCGGGGGGGGGGGGGGGGGGGGGGGGGGCGGGGCCCCCCCCCCCCCCCCCCCCCCCCCCCCCCCCCCCCCCCCCCCCCCCCCCCCCCCCCCCCCCCCCCCCCCCCACCCCCGGCCCCCCCGC
>NZ_JBITJK010000052.1:0-48527 GCF_044459945.1 Streptomyces sp. NPDC050164 | reverse complement strand
GGCCGTGGGTGGGGTGGGGGGGGCGGGGGCCGGCCCCGCGCGCCCCCCCCCCCCCCCACCGCCCGCGTGGCGGGGGGGGGGCGGCGCCGCCCCCCCCCCCCCCCCCCCCCCCCCCCCCCGCTCGCATGCTGCCCGCGTCAGCCCGTCCACTCCACAGCCGCGTCCAGCAGCCAGTCCGTCAGATAACCGGCGAAGGACGAACGGACCAGCACCCAGAACCCGGCCCTGGGGTCGTCACGGGCGACCAGGACGACCTGGGTGCGGCCCAGGTTGGTCTGGGCGCAGCGACCCGGGCCGAAGACCCGCGGGTGAAGATCCAGCGAGCAGCCGTGGGCCAGCACGTCGCGGGCCCGGGGGCCCGCGACGAGAAGCGTGGTGCGCTGAGCCGAGACATCGATGACGGACACGGGCTCGTCGCCCGCGGCCTCACGGATCCGGCTCTCCAGGTCGTGTTGACTGCCCGGCGGGCCCACCAGGAGCCACTCGTCGGGGCCGAGCCACAGCGCGGTCAGCTCACCGGCGCGGACGGCTGTGTCGGGTTCGACGGGAAGTGGGAGGCCGAGCGCCAGCCCCACGGCGTCCGCCGCCGCTCCCTTGGGGTCGAGACGCACATTGATCTGGGTCAGGAAGGGCAGTTCCGCCAGCCGGATCGCGCCCCCGGAGGTGCGGGTCGCGGCGGCCAGCCGGTCGGCGGCATGCGACAGGGGGCTGCGGAGCGGGGTGGTAACGGCGGTGTCAGCCATCGCGGCGGGCTCCCTCGGGGTCGTAGAGGACGGGGCTCGCGACGGTCACCGGGACCAGCCGGTCGCCCACGGAGGCATAGAGTCGCTCACCGATGCGGTCCCGGCCGCCCTTGACCAGGGCGAGGGCGAAGGTCCGGCCGAGGGCCGCGCTGCGGTAGCTGGACGTGACGTGTCCGAGCATCGGGACGGGCGGCGCGGGCAGCACGCTGCCGACGACCAGGTGCGTGCCTTCGGGGAGGAACGTGCCAGGTTCCTCCGCAAGCAGCCCGACCAGGTGCTTGCGGTCGGGGCGGGCGGTGTCGGCGCGGGCGTAGGACCGCTTGCCGATGAAGTCCCGCTTCTTCTTCGACACCACCCAGCTCATGCCGAGGTCCTGCGGCGTGACGGTGCCGTCGGTGTCCTGGCCGACGATCGGATAGCCCTTCTCCGCGCGCAGGACGTGCATGGTCTCCGTGCCGTACGGGGTGATGCCGTACGGGGCTCCGGCCTCGTACAGCGCCTCCCACAGGGCGAGGGCCTCCCACGGTGACACGTTGATCTCGTAGGCGAGTTCGCCGGAGAAGCTGATCCGGCACACGCGCGCGTCGATACCGGCGACGGTCGTCTCACGCCACGCCATGAACGGGAAGTCCTCGTTCGCGACGGCGAGTCGAGGCGCGAGCGAGCCGAGGACGTCGCGGGAGCGCGGGCCGACCAGGGCGACGGTGGCCCACTGCTCGGTCACCGACGTGCAGTGGACCCGCAGTTCGGGCCACTCCGTCTGGAGCCACTCCTCCATCCAGTCCAGCACGGCGGCGGCGTTGCCCGTCGTGGTGGTGACCAGGTAGCGGTCCTGGTCGAGGCGGATGACGGTGCCGTCGTCGAAGACCATCCCGTCCGGGCGGCACATCACGCCGTAGCGGATCATGCCGACCTTCAGAGTGCTCATCATGTTGGTGTAGAGCAGGTCGAGGAAGACTCCGGCGTCCGGACCCTGGACGTCGATCTTGCCGAGGGTGGAGGCGTCCATGAAGGCGACACCCTCGCGGGCGGCGGCGCACTCGCGCAGTACGGCCGTCTCCATGTCCTCGCCGTCCTGCGGGTAGTACCAGGGGCGCTTCCACTGGCCGACGTTCTCGAACAGGGCGCCGTGCGCGACATGCCACTCGTGCAGGGCGGTGGTGCGGATCGGGTCGAGCAGGGCACCACGGTCGCGGCCGGCGAGGGCAGCGAAGGAGACGGGGGTGTACGGCGGCCGGAACGTGGTCGTGCCGAGCGCGGAGATGTCCACGCCGAGCAGTTCCGCGACGACGCCGCTGGCCAGGACGCCGGAGGTCTTGCCCTGGTCGTTCGCCGTGCCGGCCGTGGTGTAGCGCTTGGTGTGCTCGACGGAGCGCATGCCGGCACCGGTCGCCCGGGCCAGGTCGTCGACGGTGACGTCGCGTTGCAGGTCGACGAAGCGCGGGGCGCCTTCCCGGCCCGGGACGGTGAAGACCCGCATGGACGGTGTCTGCGGCGGTGTGGCCACCTGTGGCAGGTGGGCCTCCCCTGGGGTGTAGCCCTCGGCCTCGAGCGCGCGGGCTCCGGCGGCCGCTCCTTGCGCGAGGATCCGGGCCAGGTCGAAGACACCGCTCGCGGCGCCCGCGACCTCGACCGCCTGACGGCAGGTGTCGGGGACGAACGTGCCGAGTTCCTCGTCGTAGCGGAGCTTGCCTCCCGCCTGGCTGAACAGGTGCGCCACCGGGTTCCAGCCGCCGGAGACCAGGAGCAGGTCGGCGGCGAACTCCCGCTGGCCCGCCGACTGTTCGTACGGGGCGACGGTCACGGAGGTGAGCCGGGAGGCGCCTTCCGTGGCGGTGACGGCGTGTCCCGTCAGCACCTCGATTCCCGCCTGCCGGGCACGCTCCGCCCACTCCCCCGGCTCGGTGCGGGTGTCGACGACGGCCTCGATGGCCACGCCGGCCGCCGCGAGGTCCATGGCCGCCGCGTAGGCGCTGTCGTTGGTGGTGAAGACGACCGCGTGGCGACCGGGCAGGACGCCGTGGCGGTTGGCGTAGACGCGGGCCGAGGCGGCCAGCATCACGCCGGGGCGGTCGTTGTCCGCGAAGGCCAGCGAGCGTTCGTGCGCACCGGTGGCGAGGACGACGCGGCGGGCGCGGATGCGCCAGACGCGTTCGCGGGAGACGTTCTCCGGGGCCTCGGCGCCCAGGTGGTTGGTGCGGCGCTCCACGGCGAGCAGGTGGTTGTCGTCGTAGTAGCCGAAGACGGTGGTGCGGCGCAGGACGTGGACGTCGGGGGCGGCGTCGAGCCGGGAGGTCGTCTCGGCCACCCAGTCGAGGTGTTCGCCGGTGCCGAGGAGGCTGCCGCCGGGTTCCGGCTGGTCGTCGGCGAGGATGACGCGGGCACCTGATCGGGCGGCGGCTGCCGCCGCGGCGAGGCCGGCCGGGCCCGCGCCCACGACCAGGAGGTCGCAGTGGGTGTGTACGGCGTCGTAGCGGGCCGGGTCCGGTTCGGTGGCGAGTCGGCCCTGGCCGGGGAGGCTGGTCGCGACGAGGCCGTCGTAGAGCTCGACGGTGGTGGCGGGGAGCATGGGCTCGGGGAACGGGGCCTCGATCTGGATGACCGCGTTGGGTTCCTCGACGCCGGCCGAGAAGATGCCACGTGGGCGGCCCAGCTTGATGCTGGTGCCGGTCTGGATGACTCCGTTGGCGAGGAGGGCGGAGGCGAGGGTGTCGCCCTTGTAGCCCTGGTATTCGGTGCCGTCGAAGGTGAAGGTGATCAGGGTGTCGCGGTGGATTCGGCCGCGGGTGAGGTGGCGGAACGGCTGGGTTGATTCGCCCCCGCCGCCCTTACCTGTCCCATCCTGAAGGGGCTCTGCCCCTTCCACCCCGCTGGGGGCTGCGCCCCAAGGCCCCCCTTCGGCCTGGACGGCCTCGTCCTCAAGCGCCGGACGGGCTGGTGGTGCCGGGGTCGGCTGGAAGGTGGCCGGGCTCGGCTCGAGAGCGCCCGCCCGTCGTTCAACCGTTCCCGGGCGCTCTTCCCCCGCCCGGTACACCGTCAGGATCTCGTTCGTCGACGTGTCCCGCACCGCGTTGAACCAGCGGCGGCAGCCCGCCGCATGGCTCCAGCGCTCGGCGAAGGGGCCCCTCGGATTGTCGCGGAAGAAGAGGTAGCGGGCCCACTCCTCGTCGGTGAGGGAGGACGGGTCCTGCGGGTACGGCACATGGGCCTGGCCGCCGTAGTGGAACTCGGCCTCGTCGCGGGGCCCGCACCACGGGCAGGGGATCAGCAGCATGGGTCGGCTCCCTGATGGTCCTAGTGGGCGACCGCGGCCGCGCCGTGCTCGTCGACGAGCGCGCCGGTGGTGAAACGGTCGAGCGAGAAGGGGGCGTTCAGCGGATGCGGTGTGTCGTGGGCGATGGTGTGGGCGTAGACCCAGCCCACGCCGGGGGTGGCCTTGAAGCCGCCGGTTCCCCAGCCGCAGTTGAGGTAGAGGTTGTCGACCGGGCTGAGGCCGATGATCGGTGAGGCGTCGGGACTGACGTCGACGATGCCGCCCCAGGTACGCAGGACGTGGGCGCGCGCGAAGACCGGGAAGAGCTCCAGGGCCGCCGACATCTGCTCTTCGATGATGTGGAAGGCGCCGCGCTGGGTGTAGGAGTTGTACGCGTCGATGCCCGCGCCCATCACCAGCTCGCCCTTGTGCGCCTGGCTGACGTACACGTGGACGGCGTTGGACATGACGACCGTCGGGTGCACCGGCTCCAGCAGCTCCGACACCAGGGCCTGCAAGGGGTGGCTCTGGACGGGGAGTTCGACGCCCGCCATGGCCGCCAGGACCGAGGTGTGGCCCGCCGAGCAGAGCGCGACCTTGCCCGCCGCGATCGGGCCGCGGGTGGTCTGGACCCCCACCACCCGGTTGCCGACGACGTCGAGGCCGGTGACCTCGCAGTTCTGGATGATGTCGATCCCGGCGGCGTCGGCGGAGCGGGCGAGGCCCCACGCCACGTGGTCGTGTTTGGCGATGCCCGCGCGCGGCTGGTAGGTCGCGCCCAGGACCGGATAGCGCACGTCCGGGGAGATGTTGACGATCGGGCAGACTTCCTTGACGCCGTCCGCGTCGAGCCACTCGGCGTCCACGCCGTTGAGGCGGTTCGCCTCGACTCGGCGCACGCTGTCGCGGACGTCCTGGAGGCTGTGGGCGAGGTTGAGCACGCCGCGCTGGGAGAACAGGATCGGGTAGTCGAGCTCGTCCGCCAGGCCCTCCCACAGCTTGAGCGCGTGCTCGTAGATGCCGGCGCTCTCGTCCCACAGGTAGTTGGAGCGGATGATCGTGGTGTTGCGGGCCATGTTGCCGCCCGCCAGCCAGCCCTTCTCCAGCACGGCGACGTTGGTGATGCCGTGGTTCTTCGCCAGGTAGTGGGCGGTGGCCAGGCCGTGTCCGCCGCCGCCCACGACGACGACGTCGTACGAGCGCTTCGGCTCGGGGTTGCGCCACAGCCAGTCGGGGTGTTCGGGGAGCTCGGCGCCTGGGGTGCGGGGGCTCATCGGGCGTCTCCGTCTTCGGACAGGTGCGGGTAGAGCGGGTGCTTGGCGGCCAGGGCCTCCGTGCGGGCGCGCAGGGCGGGCACGTCCGGCTCCGGCTGGAGGGCGAGCGCGATCACGTCCGCCACCTCGGCGAAGTCCGCCTCGGTGAAGCCGCGGGTGGCCAGTGCCGGGGTGCCGATGCGCAGGCCCGAGGTGACCATGGGCGGGCGCGGGTCGAAGGGCACGGCGTTGCGGTTGACGGTGATGCCGACCTCGTGGAGCAGGTCCTCGGCCTGCCGGCCGTCGAGCTCCGAGTCGCGCAGGTCGACCAGGACCAGGTGGACGTCCGTGCCTCCGGTCAGGACCTTCACCCCGGCCGCCGCCGCGTCGGGCCGGGTGAGGCGTTCGGCGAGGATGCGGGAGCCGGCGAGCGTGCGGGCCTGGCGTTCGGCGAACTCCGGTGACGCGGCGACCTTGAACGACACCGCCTTCGCGGCGATGACGTGCTCCAGGGGGCCGCCCTGCATGCCGGGGAAGACCGCAGAGTTGATCTTCTTGGCGAGGTCGGCCTCGTTGGTGAGGATGACGCCGCCGCGCGGGCCGCCGAGTGTCTTGTGCGTCGTGGTGGTCGTGACGTGGGCGTGCGGTACGGGGTTGGGGTGCAGGCCCGCCGCCACCAGTCCCGCGAAGTGCGCCATGTCGACCATGAGCAGGGCGCCCACCTCGTCGGCGATCCGGCGGAAGGCCGCGAAGTCCAGCTGCCTCGGGTACGCCGACCAGCCCGCGATGATCATCTTGGGGCGGTGCTCCTTGGCGAGCCGCTCGACCTCGTCCATGTCGACGAGGTTGTCCGCCTCGGACACGTGGTACGGCACGACATTGAGCATCTTGCCGCTGTAGTTGATCCGCATGCCGTGGGTGAGGTGCCCGCCGTGCGCGAGGTCGAGGCCGAGGACGGTGTCGCCGGGCTGGAGCAGGGCGAAGAAGACGGCGGTGTTCGCCTGGGCGCCCGAGTGCGGCTGCACGTTGGCGAAGCCCGCGCCGAAGAGGGACTTGATCCGCTCGATGGCCAGCCGCTCGATGACGTCGACGTGTTCACAGCCGCCGTAGTAGCGGCGGCCCGGGTAGCCCTCGGCGTACTTGTTGGTCGCGACCGAGCCCTGGGCCTCCATCACGGCGGAGGGCGCGAAGTTCTCGGAGGCGATCATCTCCAGGGTGGACTGCTGGCGGTGCAGTTCGGCGCGGAGCGCGGCCTGGACCTCGGGGTCCAGCTCCGCCAGGGGGGTGTTCAGCGCGTTCATACGGCGTTCGCGTTCCTCTCGGCGGCCTCGACGACATTGGCGAGCAGCATGGCCCGGGTCATGGGGCCCACGCCCCCGGGCATCGGCGCCAGCCATCCGGCGACCTGGGCGGCGTCCGGGTGGATGTCACCGACCAGCCCCTGGTCGGTTCGGGTGATACCTACATCGAGGACGGCCGCGCCGGGGCGCAGCATGTCCTTGGTGATCAGTCCGGGCGAGCCGGCGGCCGCGACGACGATGTCCGCCTCGCGTACGTGCCAGGCCAGGCCCTTGGTACCGGTGTGGCAGAGGGTGACGGTGGCGTTCTCGGACCTGCGGGTGAGAAGGAGTCCGATGGGCCGTCCGACGGTGATGCCCCGGCCGATCACGCACACGCGCGCTCCGGCGAGGGGTACGTCGTGGCGGCGGAGCAGTTCGACGATGCCCCGCGGGGTGCACGGCAGCGGGGCCTCGACGCCGAGGACGAGCCGGCCGAGGTTGACGGGGTGCAGTCCGTCGGCGTCCTTGGCCGGGTCCATGCGTTCCAGTACGGCATTGGCGTCGAGGTGGCGCGGCAGCGGGAGCTGGACGATGTAGCCGGTGCAGGCAGGGTCGGCGTTGAGTTCGTCGATCGTCTCCTCGACCTGCTGCTGCGAGGCGTCGGCGGGCAGTTCCCGGCGAATGGAGGCGATGCCGACCTGGGCGCAGTCGCGGTGCTTGCCGCCGACGTAGGCGTGGCTACCGGGGTCGTCGCCGACCAGGACGGTACCCAGGCCCGGTGCACGACCCGTGGTGGCGGCCAGCTTGGCCACGCGCTCGGTGAGTTCGCGGCGGATGGTGGCGGCAGTGGCCTTGCCGTCGAGCAATTGTGCGGTGGTCACCGGCGGTGTTCCTTCCCTGCGGTCAGCCACGGAGGCGGGACATGGTCGGGTCGAACAGGGGCTCCTCGGCGACCACGGCTTCGACGGACTGGTCGAAGTAGCCGATGTGCACAGTCGTGCCGGGGGAGGTGAGTTCCGTGGGCAGCCAGGAGTAGGCGATGCCCTTGCCGATCGTGTAGCCGTACGCGGCACTCGTGACGTACCCGACCGCACAGTCACCGTCGTACACCGGCTCCTTGCCCATCACGACCGCCCGCGGGTCGTCGATCGTGAGGCAGGTCAGCTTCCGCCGTACGTCGGCCTTGCGGCGCTCCAACGCCGCCTTGCCGATGAAGTCGTCCTTGTCGAGCTTGACGGCGAATCCGACGCCGGCCTCGTAGGGGTCGTGCTCGTAGGTCATGTCCGTGCCGAAGGAGCGGTAGCCCTTCTCCAGGCGGAGGCTGTTGAAGGCGCCTCGCCCGGCCGCGATGCCGCCGAGCGGCTCGGCCGCCTGCCAGAGGGTGTCCCACAGTTTCTGGCCCAGGTCGGCGGTGGTGTACAGCTCCCAGCCGAGTTCGCCGACGTAGGACAGGCGCATCGCGGTGACGGGGACGGAGCCGATGTGGGCGTGCTTGGCGCGGAAGTACTTCAGGCCACTCGCCGAGAAGTCGGCGTCGGTGAGCGGCTGGAGGACGTCGCGGGCGCGCGGGCCCCACAGGCCGATGCAGCAGGTGCCGGGGGTGATGTCGCGGACCTGGACCGTGCCGTCGGCGGGGAGGTGGCGGGTGAACCAGTCGAGGTCCAGGTTGCCGTTGGCGCCGACCTGGAAGCGGTCGGGGGCCAGCCGGGCGACGGTGATGTCGCTGCGGATGCCGCCGTCGTGGTCCAGGAGCAGGGTGTACGTCACCGAGCCGACGGACTTGGCGACCTTGCCGGTGCACAGCCGCTCCAGGAACTCGCCGGCACCGCGCCCGCTGACCTCGAGCCGCTTGAGGGCCGTCATGTCGTACATCGCGACGGTCTCACGGGTGGTCTGGGCCTCGGCGGCGACGATGGGCGACCAGTACTGCGCGGCCCAGTCGTTGGGCGTGACGATGGAACGGCCCTCGACCAGGCCCGCGTTGGCCTCGTACCACTGGGGGCGCTCCCAGCCGTTCGCCTCCAGGAAGAAAGCGCCCAGCTCCTGCTGGCGGGTGTGGAACGGGCTCGTGCGGATCGGGCGCGGGTCCCCCGACGGCTGGAGGGGGTGGAGGATGTCGTAGACCTCGACGAAGTTCTGGCAGTCGCGGGCCAGCACGTATTCCGGCGAGAGCTGGTGCGGCTCGAAGCGGTTGACGTCGCACTCGTGCAGGTCGAACGAGGAGCAGTAGCCGTCGACCAGCCACTCGGCCATGGCCCGTCCGACGCCCGCGGAGTGGGTGACCCAGACGGCCTCGGCGACCCAGAAGCCCTTGACGTCCGGGGATTCGCCGAGCAGCGGCAGGCCGTCGGTGGTGAAGGAGAACAGGCCGTTGATGCCCTCTTCGACCTTGGCGTCCTTCGTCGCGGGAAGCAGCGACTGGGTCTCGCTCCAGGCCTCCTCGAAGTCCTCCTCGGTGAACTTCAGGACGGACGGCATCTCGTCGGCCTCGTCCACGGAGAGGATGTCGTCGGCCGAGATCGGCATCGGGCGGTGACCGTAGTAGCCGATGCCCAGGCCGTCGAAGCGGTCGCGGTAGTAGAGGTCGGCGTCCTGGTGGCGCAGGATCGGGCGGACCGCCTCCTGCGTCTGGCCCGCCAGGGCCGGTACCGGGCCCGTCCAGGCGAGCTGGTGGGCGAGCGGCGTGAGCGGGAGGTTCATGCCGACCATGCGGGCGATCTTCGGACCCCAGATGCCGGCGCAGCACACGACGATGTCGGCGGGGATCTCACCCTGGTCGGTGAGGACGCCGGTCACCTCGCCGTCGGCCCGCTGGACATCGAGGACTTCGTGACGGGCGAGGAAGCGCACGCCGCGCTCGGTGGCCCGGCGGATCTGCGCCTCGACGGCGAGGACCGCCTTCGCGAGGCCGTCCGTGGGCACGAGGAGGCCGGCGAGGACCTTGTCCGGGTTGACGAGCGGGTGCTGTTCGACGCACTCCTCGGTGCTCAGCAGCCGGGACTCGATGCCCCAGGAGGCGAGCCAGCCGTGGCGCCGCTGCAGTTCCGTGACGCGCTCCGGGGTGGTCGCCACCTCCAGGCCGCCGACCTGCAGGAAGCAGGGCTGACCGTCCACGTCGAGCGAGCAGAACTTCTCGACGGTGTAACGGGCCATCTCCGTCATGGTCTTGGAGGGGTTGGTCTGGAAGACCAGGCCCGGGGCGTGCGACGACGATCCCCCGGTGGCGGGCAGTGGGCCCTGGTCGACCACGGTCACTTCGGTCCAGCCTCGCGCGGAGATCTCATCGGCGAGCGCTGCTCCCACGACGCCCGCTCCGATGATGACCACCCGGGGTCCCGCCATCGCCGCACCTCCGACGTTGAAAGCGATCCAGTTGCTGTGTGCGCAACAGGGTTCAGGTTGCGCAACTCAATGTGCCCGCCGTGGACAGGCGTGTCAAGGGGTCCGCGACGCCGGAAAAACCCCCGGGAGCGGCAGGGAGGAATCACCGGAAAACGACGAGGCCCGGCAGGCTGAGGACACAGCCTGCCGGGCCCTTCCGGCGGGGTTCACCAGGGCAGTCGTGCGCGCTACTTGATCCAGGCGTCGACCTTGT
Organism: Streptomyces sp. NPDC050164; assembly: GCF_044459945.1. Lineage (NCBI taxonomy): Bacteria > Bacillati > Actinomycetota > Actinomycetes > Kitasatosporales > Streptomycetaceae > Streptomyces > Streptomyces sp. NPDC050164. The sequence goes on along the minus strand of NZ_JBITJK010000052.1, from coordinate 38,403 downwards.
CGCGGTTGGCCTCGACCCACTTCTTCGCCGCGGCCTCGGGCGCCATCTTGTCCACCGCGATGTACTTGGCCACGGTGTTCTGGTCGTCGTTCGTCCAGGTGAAGTTCTTCACCAAGTTATAGGCCGGGCTGCCCGACTTGGCGAACTTGGCACTGACGATCTTGTCGAGCTTGTACACCGGGTAGTCGCAGGCGACCTTCTCGGCGTCGGCGTCGCAGCCTTCCTTGTACTCGGGCAGGCTGACCTTCTTCAACGGCACCTCGGACAGGAACCACTGCGGCTCGTAGAAGTAGCCGATCACCCATTCCTTGTTCTTCTCGGCGTTGCGGTACGCCTGGATGAGCGCGGTCTCGCTGCCCGCGTACACCACCTTGAAGTCCAGCTTGAGGTTCTTCACCAGCGCCTCGTCGTTGGTGACGTACGAGGGGTCGCCGTCGAGGAGCTGTCCCTTTCCGCCCGACTCCGAGGTCTTGAACTTCGACGCGTACTTGTTCAGGTTCTTCCATTCCAAGATGTCCGGGTGCGCCTTGGCCAGCCACGGCGGTACGTACCAGCCGATGAGGCCCTCGTTGCCGGTCGGGCCCGCGTCGACGGCGGTCTTCTGCTGGGTGATGTACTTCTTCTTCAGATCGTCGTGGCCCCAGTTCTCGACGACGGCGTCGACCTCGCCCGTCCCGAAGCCCTGCCAGGCGATCTCCTCCTTCAGGTCCTTCTGCTCGACCTTGCAGCCGAGGTCGTGCTCGGCGACGTACGCGAGGACCGCAGCGTTCGCCTCGTAGCCCACCCAGGGGTTGATCGCAAGGTTGAAGGTGCCGCATTTGCCCGAGCTGCCCGAGCCGCCGGCGCTGTCGTCGCCGACCTTCGCGCCGCCGCAGGCCGTGAGGGTGAGGCCGAGGACGGCCAGGCCGGCCGCGCCGACTCTCCAGTGTCGTGCCATGGTGTGGTGCTCCTTATGCGCCGGCGCGGCGAGCCGCTGCCTGAGTGATCCGGTCGAACATGACTCCGAGCAGGACGATGGCGAGTCCCGCCGCGAGTCCCTTGCCGTACAGCTGTCCCTGCGAGAACCCGGCCACGACGTCGTAGCCGAGAGCACCCGCGCCCACCAGGCCGCCCACGACGACCATGGACAGCACATAGATCAGGCCCTGGTTGGTCGCGAGGGTCAGGGCGCCCCGCGACATGGGCAGTTGGACCTTGGTGATGATCTGCCAGGTGTTGCACCCGGTGGACGTCGCCGCCTCCACGGTGGTCTCGGGCACGGCCCGCACCCCGTCGGCGATGATCTTGATGGCGACCGGCGCCGCGTAGACGACGGCGGCCACGATGGCCGTGAACCGTGTCGCGCCGAACAGCGCGAGGAACGGCACGAGATAGACGAACGGCGGCATGACCTGGGCCGCGTCCAGGGAGGGCCTCAGCAGCCGGTCCACGAGCGCGCTGCGTCCCATCCACACGCCGAGGGCGACGCCGAGCAGCATCACCAGCACCGTCGCCACCGCGGTGGACGCCAGCGTCGTCATGGCGTCCGACCAGACACCGGTGGCGACCAGCAGGCCCACGCACACGACGGTGGTGGCCCCGGCGCGCCAGCCGCCGAGCACCGTGCCGACCGCGACGAGAGCGGCGCCGACGAGCCACCACGGGGAGTCGGTCAGCAGGGTCTGGAACGGATTGAGCAGGCCGTTGGTGAGGGCGTCACGGAAGGCGTTGGTCAGGCCCGACAGATTGTCCTGTGCCCAGGTGGTCACATCGTCCGCCGTCCTGGCGATGCCGCTGCCGAGGCCGCCCGCGCCGGGGAACTCGGCCGCCCATATATATGTGTGCGACAGATACACCAGCACCGCCGCCACCACCGCGCCTGCCGCGAGCAGCTGCCGCCGCCACTTGAGGAAGGGACTGTCCGAGCCCCGGGCCGTCTCCGCCCGGCCGCTGGCCGCGGTGGTGACCCGGTCCAGCACGATGGCCATGACGACGATGGCGAGACCGGCGTTGAAGGCCGTGCCGACGTCCAGCGACTGCAGGGCCTGGATGACGGTCGCGCCAAGGCCGGGCGCGTTGATCAGGGCCGCGATGGTCACCATGGCCAGGGCGGCCATGATGGTCTGGTTGATGCCCATCACCACGGTCCGCTTGGACATCGGCAGCAGGACCTTCAGCAGAGCCTGCCGCCGCGTCGCGCCCATCGAGTCCGCCGCCTCTACCGTGGCCTGCGGTACGGAGCGGATGGCGTGCGCCGTGATACGGATCGCCGGTGGTGCCGCGTAGATCGTGGTGGCGATCGTGGCGGAGGCGGGACCGATCAGGAAGAACAGGGTCAGCGGCGCCAGGTAAACGAAGGTCGGCATCGTCTGCATGAAGTCCAGGAACGGCGTCACGATCCGGTTGACCCGGTCCGACAACCCGGCCCACACACCCAGGGGGATGGCGAACAGCAGCGCCACGAAGACCGCGGAGACGGTCAGCGCCAGGGTGTCCATGCTCTCCTGCCAGAGCCCTTGCAGGCCGAGGAAGGTGAAGCCGGCCACGGCCAGCAGCGCGACCCGCCAGTTGCCCATGGCCCAGGAGACGTAGCCGACGACGCCGACGACTCCGAGCCAGCCGATCTGCGGAACCGGGCGGCCCGCGGTCGGCTGCGAGATCAGATCCTGCACGAAGGTCACCAGGGAGTCGATGACCAGGCGGATCTCGTTGAAGAAGTACAGGAAGAGCGGGTTGGAGTTGCGGTTGGCTCCGATCGAGTCGTTGACGTCGTTGAACCACCGGTGCAGATCGGTCAGGTCGGCCGCGGCCAGGGACAGGGTCTGCTTGCCGCGCAGCACGGCGAAGAGCACCAGCCAGACCAGCAGGATCCCGGCCACCACCACGGCGCGGTTGACCGTGCGCACGCGCCGGGCGGGAGCGGGCGGCTCCACGGTCCCGGTCTTCTCCGGCTTCTCCATCACGACGGTCATCACGCGTCGCCTTCCTGCCCGGCGACCACCGCGAGTATCTCCTCGTCACCGACGATGCCGAGCAGCTTGCCGTCCTCCACGACCTTGACCGGCTTCTCGGCCGCGAGCACCGCCCGCGTGGCCTCCTTCACCACGACGTCCGGGCCGAGCTCGGGACCGTCCAGGGGGTCGCCGGGCTCCGCCGGGCGCATGATCCACCGCAGGGTCAGTACGTCACCGCGGGGCACGTCCCTGACGAAGTCGCGTACGTAGTCGTCGGCCGGGGCCCCGACCAGTTCGTCGCCGGTTCCGCACTGGACCATCCTGCCGTCGCGCATGATGAGGATGCGGTCGCCCAGCCGCAGCGCCTCCGACAGATCGTGGGTGATGAACACCATCGTCTTGCCGACCTCGTGATGCAGCCGGACGACCTCGTTCTGCATGTCACGGCGGATCAGCGGGTCGAGCGCGGAGAACGGCTCGTCGAAGAGGAGTATGTCCGGGTCGCCGGCCAGCGCGCGGGCGAGACCCACGCGTTGCTGCATACCCCCGGAGAGCTGGTCGGGGTAGGAGCTTTCGTACCCGGAGAGCCCGACGAGTTCGACGACCTCCAGCGCCCGTCTCGTCCGCTCGGCCCGGCTCATGCCGCGGATCTCCAGACCGAACGCCACGTTTTCGACGACCCGGCGGTGCGGCAGCAGTCCGAAGTGCTGGAAAACCATGGAGAACTTGCTGCGGCGCAGTTCGCGCAGGCGGCCCGCGTCCGCGTCGCGGATGTTCTCGCCCTCGAAGAGGATCTCGCCGGCGGTGGGTTCGATGAGCCGGGTCAGACAGCGCACCAGGGTGGACTTGCCGGAGCCGGACAGGCCCATGACGACGAACACCTCGCCGGGCGAGACCTCGAAGTCCACGTCGCGCACGGCGGCGGTGCATCCGGTGCGGTCCATCAGTTCGCGGCGGGTGAGCCCGCGCAGTTCCTCGGAGCCCGGTACCTGGTCCGCCTTCGGCCCGAACACCTTCCACAGCTCGCGTACGGATATGACCGGGTCGGGTGCCGAGTCCTGGGGCGTACCGCGGCGCTGCGGCACCTCGGTCGTTGCTGGGGTCATGTTCGACCTCTTTTCGGCGTTCAGCCGCGGAACCAGTGCTGCGGCCGGGGTTGGATGTTCTGCCAGATGTGTTTGGGTTCTCGGTACTCGTCCAGGCCGGTCGGGCCCAGCTCCCGGCCCACGCCGGAGTGCCCGAACCCACCCCATTCCGCCTGCGGCACATAGGGGTGGTAGTCGTTGATCCACACCGTGCCGTGACGCAGCCGGCGGGCGACCCGCTGGGCCTTTCCGGCGTCCTGCGTCCAGACGGCGCCGGCGAGTCCGTACTCGGTGTCGTTGGCGATGCGTACGGCGTCGTCCTCGTCGGTGAAGCGCTCCACGGTGAGCACGGGCCCGAAGGACTCCTCGTGCACCACCCGCATGTCCTGATCGCACTCGTCGAGCACGGTGGGCGGGTAGTAGTGGCCGTCGGCCAGGGCCGGGTCACCGGGGCGTTCACCACCGCAGCGCAGGACGGCGCCCTCGGCGAGTCCGGCCGCGACGTACGCCTCGACCTTCGCCAGGTGCTGCGCGGAGATCAGCGGGCCGGTCTCGGCCCGCTGATCGAAGGGGCCGCCGAGCCGGATCCGCCGGGCGCGGCGGACCACCTCGTCGACGAACCGGTCGTGCAGCGCGTCCTCGACGATCAGCCGGGCGCCGGCAGAGCAGACCTGGCCCGAATGCAGGAAGACGGCCGTGAGCGCGAAGTCCACGGCCGTCTCGAAGTCGGCGTCGGCGAAGACGACGTTGGGGTTCTTGCCGCCGAGTTCCAGCGCGACCTTCTTCACGGTCGCGGCGGCGGTGGCCATGATGCGTCTGCCGGTGTCCAGGCCGCCGGTGAAGGAGACCATGTCCACGGCGGGGTCCTCGGCGAGCGGTGCGCCCACCTCGGGCCCGGTTCCCAGGACGAGGTTGGCGGCACCGGCCGGGAGCCCGGCCTCCTCCAGTGCCTTCATCAGCAGGATGGACGTCGAGGGGGTGAGCTCACTGGGCTTGAGGACGATCGTGTTGCCCGCGAGGAGGGCGGGTGCGACCTTCCAACTCGCCTGGAGCAAGGGGTAGTTCCAGGGGGTGATCAGTCCGCACACGCCGATCGGCTCATAGACGACACGGCTGACGGCGTCGTCACGGCCGGTGTCGATCACCCGGCCGGCGTCGGTGCCGCCGAGCCCTCCGTAGTAGCGGAAGCAGGAGACGACGTCGGCGATGTCGTACTCGCTCTCCACCAGCCGTTTGCCGGTGTCCAGCGATTCGGCGCGGGCGAACGCGTCGGCGTCGCGTTCGAGGAGGTCGGCGGTGCGCAGGAGGAGCGCGCCGCGCTCGCGCTCGGAGGTGCGCGGCCAGGGCCCTTCGTCGAAGGCCCGGCGGGCCGCGGCGATGGCCGCCTCGGTGTCCGGACGGGTACCTTCGGACACGGTCACGCAGAGCGTGCCGTCGGCGGGGCAGCGGATGTCCCGGTGGCCGCCGGCCACGGGATCCCGCCATTTTCCGTCCACGTACAGGTCTGCCACGTCGGGCCCTTCGAGGGGATTTCGTTGCGCATCGCGCATCGTATTGCTTGTGGTGGAACACTCTGTAGAAGGCGGCACCCCACGTCAAGGGGTTGACCGGTGACGTTTTCGCCAAGGAGACAGCCACGAGGACGCGACGCCGGCAGGCCCGGAACGCCTTGTTTCCGGGCCGAGCGGCTGTCTGAAAACTGCTGGTTACGGCAGAGGGCGGTGCCGGTAATACGCGGCGGTGGACGGTGGCAGCGGGTCCTTCCCGAGGATGAGGTCGGCCGCCTTTTCCGCGATCATCATGACGGGCGCGTAGATGTTGCCGTTGGTGATGTAGGGCATCACCGACGCGTCGACGACACGCAGCCCCTCCACCCCGTGCACCCGCATGCTCGCCGGGTCCACGACGGCCATCTCGTCCGTGCCCATCTTGCAGGTGCAGGACGGATGCAGCGCGGTCTCGCCGTCCTTGGCGACCCAGGCGAGGATCTCCTCGTCGGTATCGACGGAGGGTCCCGGCGAGATCTCCCCGGCGTTGTACGGGGCCATGGCGGGCTGGTTGAGCAGCTCGCGGGCGACCCTGACGGCCTCGACCCACTCGCGGCGGTCCTGCTCGGTGGACAGGTAGTTGAAGCGCAGCGCGGGATGCTCGGCCGGGTCCTTGCTCTTGATCTTCACCGAGCCGATGGCGTCGGAGTACATGGGCCCGACGTGCACCTGGTAGCCGTGTCCGCCGGCGGGCACGGAGCCGTCGTAGCGGACCGCGATGGGCAGGAAGTGGAACATCAGGTTGGGGTAGGGCACGTCCTCGTTGCCGCGGACGAACCCACCCGCTTCGAAGTGGTTGGTCGCGGCGGGGCCCGTGCGGAAGAGCCACTGCAGGCCGATGAAGGGGGCGCGCCACTTCGCGAGGTACGGCTGCATGGAGACGGGCTGCTTGCAGGCGTACTGGATGTACACCTCCAGGTGGTCCTGGAGGTTCTCGCCGACACCCGGCAGATCGTGTACGACGTCGATGCCGAGCGCGCGCAGCTCCTCGGCGTTGCCGACGCCCGAGAGCTGGAGCAGCTGCGGGGAGTTGATCGCGCCTCCGCAGAGGATGATTTCGCGGGCACGCACCCGCTGGGGTCTCCCGCGACCACGCCGGTACTCGACGCCGACGGCCCGCTTGCCTTCGAAGAGGACGCGGGTGACCAGGCTGCGCGTCTTGATCGTGAGGTTGGGGCGCTTTCGCACGGGCTTGAGATAGGCCTTGGAGGCCGACAGGCGGCGGCCGCGGTGGACGTTTCGGTCGAACCTGGCGAAACCTTCCTGCCGGTAGCCGTTCACGTCGTCGGTGGGAGCGTGGCCCGCCTCCTCGGTGGCCTTCAGGAAGGCCTCGAAGAGCGGGTTGGCCCCCGGGCCGCGTTCCAGGACGAGAGGGCCGTCGTGACCGCGGAACTCGTCATCCGGGTCGGCGGCGAGACAGTTCTCCATCCGCCGGAAGTACGGCAGGCAGTGCGCGTAGTCCCAGGCCTTCATGCCCGGGTCGGCCGCCCAGCGCTCGTAGTCCATGGGGTTGCCGCGCTGGAAGATCATGCCGTTGATGCTGCTGGAACCGCCCAGCACCTTGCCTCGCGCGTGGTACACGCGCCGGCCGCCCATGTGGGGCTCCGGTTCGGACTCGTACTTCCAGTCGTAGAACCGGCTGCCGATCGGGTAGGTCAATGCCGCGGGCATGTGGATGAAGACATCCCAGGGGTAGTCGGACCTGCCCGCCTCCAGGACCAGCACCCGGTTGCCGGGGTCCGCGGAGAGCCGGTTGGCCAGCGCACTGCCGGCCGATCCACCACCGACGATGACGAAGTCGTACTGCAAGTGAGCCATGGTGCCTCGTTCGGTCGCGCCGTAGAGAATGCGCGGCATGCTAGTACTTGTATCTCTATGCGCACCAGGTTGCGAGCAACGCAACTTCTGCGGTGCCATGCCAAGCCCGTGACCTGCAACGCTTTCGGCTATGTTTAACGCCCGTATAGTTGCGTTGTGAGCAACTACCATGCAGATTCCGAGACGACGACTGCGCCGACCGGTGGGGTGCAGTCCGTCGACCGCGCCATCACCGTGCTGGAGATCCTGGCCCAGCGCGGTGAGGCCGGCGTCAGCGAGGTGGCCACCGAGATCGATGTCCACAAGTCAACCGCGTTCCGGCTGCTCGGCGCCCTGGAGGTGCGCGGCCTGGTGGAGCAGGCAGGCGAGCGCGGCAAGTACCGCCTCGGTTTCGGCATCGTCCGCCTCGCCGGCGCGGTCACCGAGCGCATCGACATCACCCAGCAGAGCCGCCCGGTCTGCGAGCGCCTCGCGGAGGAGATCGGCGAGACCGTGAACCTCGCGGTGATGCAGGAGCGTTACGCGATCAACCTGTACCAGGTGCGCGGTCCGGGTGCTGTCACGGCGTTCAACTGGGTCGGCCAGCTGACGCCGTTGCACGCCACCTCCAGCGGCAAGATCCTGCTGGCCCACATGCCGGCGAAGGAGCGTGCCGCGCTGCTGTCGGAGGTCGGCCTGAAGAAGGTGACCCCCCGCACCCTGACCGCGAAGACGAAGCTCGAGAAGAACCTCGCCGAGGCGCTCGAGCGTGGCTACTCCTGGACCCTGGAGGAGTTCGAGGTAGGACTGCACGCCATGGCCGCCCCGGTCCGCAACAGGGACGGCGACGTCATCGCGGCGATCAGCGCCTCCGGACCGGCGTACCGGCTCACCGAGGACCGCATGCACGAGCTGGCACCGGTGCTGGTCAAGGGCGCGGACGAGGTCAGCTATCGCATGGGCTACCTGGGCTGAGCCCGCCGCGCCGCCTTCGACGGGCGCCCTGCACGCCAGGTGCCGGCCCGACGTGAACCGCCGCTACCGTGGCCGCCCCGCGCCCAGACGCTCCTGGACGAAGGCGTGGAACTCACCGATGTGATGCTCGCTGGGCACGAGGACTCCGCCCTTGGTGTACAGCCGGGAGCTCATCGCGGGCTGACAGCGCTCGCACGCGTCGAAGTCCTGCCGGTTGACCCGGTCGAAGAGCTCCACCGACCGGCTGACGTCCTTGCCGCTCTCGACGACGTGTTTGAGGTAGAGCCAGTCGCACTCGACGATGGTGCGGTCCGCGGCGACCGGGTACATCCGGTGGAAGATCACATGGTCGGGCACGAGGTTGATGAACACCTGCGGCCGGACGGTGATCGCGTAGTAACGGCGGTCCTGGTCCTCGGTGACGCCTGGAATGCGGTCGAGGCCTTCGGAGCCGTCGACGGTGAAGCCCTTGACCTCGGAGCCGAACTCGGCGCCGTGTCCCACGTAGTACTGGGCGGCGTACCCGTCGGCGAACTCGGGGAGGACCTCGGTCAGTTCGGGGTGGATCGTCGCGCAGTGATAGCACTCCATGAAGTTCTCGACGATGAGTTTCCAGTTCGCCTTCACGTCGTAGACGATGCGTTTACCGACTTCGAGGTTGTCGATGTCGTAGCGCTCGATCGACTCCGTGTCGCCCAGGCGCGCGACCACATCCCCCACGACCTCGTCGAAGGGGGGCGGGTCTTCTGCGAGGCACACCCACACATAGCCGAGCCATTCCCGCGTGGCCACTGCCGCCAGGCCGTACTCGGTGCGGCCGATGTCGGGCATCTTGGTGAGGTTGGGTGCCGCGACGAGTTTGCCCGTCAGGTCGTAGGTCCAGGCGTGATAGGGGCACTGGAAGGCGCGTTTGACCTCGCCGGTCTCCGCCGTGCAGAGCTTGGCTCCGCGGTGCCGGCAGACATTGAAGAATGCACGTATGGAGTTGTCCCGCGCCCGGGTGATCAGGATGCTCTCGCGGCCCACCTCGACGGTCCGGAAGGCACCGGGCCGGGTGAGGTCGGCGGAGCGCACGGCACAGAACCACATCGCCTCGAAGATGTGTTCCTGCTCCTGGGCGAAGATCTCCGGATCCGTGTAGGAGGAACCGGGGAGGGTGGCGATCAGGCTTTCCGGCAGGCCGGTCGAGGTCACAGTGCACTCCTCGGGGAGACGAGTGGATCGGGCATGCACGCGCCGGGAAGAGCGACACCGGACGTCGTTGGTTAAGGAGCAGCGCGGCGCGCCGGCCCCTCCGCGCAACAGCGGCTGTGAGTGCGGTCTACGCCCCTGTCAGGGCGCCTTGGCCGCGAGTTGCTTGCGCCAGCGCATGAACAGCTTCGGCTGGTTCATCCCGAGTACGGCGACCGGGTGTCCGGCACGCCGGTAGACGGCCAGGACGTTGCGATCGTCCGCGGTGCCTTCCTCGATCGTCACGCTGTCGGCGCGGGCCGCGTGGCCGGCGAACTGGATTTTCACGCCGTACTGGTCGGACCAGAAGTACGGCGGCCGGGGTGTGCCCGGTTCGGACTCGCCCCAGGACAGCAGGGCGGCCACGGCCGCGTCGGGGCGCTCGCGGGCGCCGGTCCAGTGCTCGACGCGGCGGTGGGTGCCTGCGCGCGGGTCGTACCAGGAGGCGCAGTCGCCGACCGCGACCACCCCGGCCAGGCTGGTCCGGCCGTCCGCACCGCACTTGACGCCGTCGTCGAGTTCGACACCCGATCCGGCCAGCCACTCGACGCAGGGACGGGCCCCGACACCCACGACGACGATGTCGGCGGGGATGCTCCGGCCGTCCTCCATCAGGACCGCGTCGACGCGGTCCTCGCCGCTCAGCCCCTTGACGCCCACGCCGCACAACAGGTGTACGCCGTGGTCCGCGTGGAGGGCGGAGACGATGCGCCCCATGGCCGCGCCGAGCGGTCCGGCCAGTGGTGTGGGCGCCGCCTCGACGATGGTCACGTCGAGGCCGAGAGCATAGGCGGTGGAGGCGACCTCGGCACCGATGAAGCCGCCGCCGATCACGACCAGGCGTCCGCCTTGTGCCAGTTCGTCCCGCAGGGCGCGGGCGTCGTCCAGTGTGCGCAGGGTGTGCACACCGGCCAGTCCGTCCATGCCGGGCAGGGTCCGGGCGGCGGCACCGGTGGCGATGACGATGCCGTCGGCTCGCACTTCCCGGCCGTCGGTGAGCCGCACGGCGCGGGGCGTGGTGTCGAGTCCGGCGGCGCGGGCTCCGAGCAGCCACTCCGCCTGCAAGTCCTCGTCGTCCGGCTCCAGCGCGAGATCGGCTTCACTCATGCCGCCGACCAGGAACTCCTTGGACAGTGGCGGCCTGTCGTACGGGCGATGGATCTCGTCGCCGATGACGACCAGCCGTCCGTCGTATCCCTGTTTCCGCAACGAGCGCGCCGCCGACAGACCGGCCAGCGACGCGCCCACCACGGCCACGGTCCTCACGCGACGCCCCCCACGAGCCGGGCGGCGATGCAGGGAGGCAGGTTCGGAGCTGCCGTGGACAGCCGGACGTAGATCATGCCGTCCTCGACGAGGACCTCGTGCGTGCGCACCGGGAGCTTGGCCGGCGGGGCGTCGACGGCTCCCGTCTTGAGGTTGAACTTCGAGGCGTGCAGCGGGCATTCGACCTCACAGCCCTCCAGCCAGCCGTCGGCGAGCGAGGCGTCCTGGTGGGTGCATGTGTCGTCGATGGCGAAGAGTTCGCCGTCGTCGGTGTGGAACACCGAGACCGGCGGGTCGATGTCGAGCCTGTGGGCCTCGCCTCGGGGCAGATCCACGAGACGGCACGCGGCAATCATCATGACACCTCGGTGCGTATAGCGGAACGGATTGCGGTGAACGCAACGCCAGTTTGAGGGCGCCCACAAACCCTTGTCAAGGAGTTCACGGGCCCCCTGACGCCCATATTTTGTGTTGCACATCACGCAACTGCCTGCACCATAGGAAACGCAGGTCAGAGCGGAGCGCCTCTCAGAACTGGGGCATCGGCAGCGGCGTCGCCGCGGATTCGAGGCCCCACCGAGCGGCCACGCGCACCGCGTCGGCCGTCGAGGCGACGTCGTGGACGCGCACGCACCAGGCCCCCTGCGCAGCGGCCAGGACCGACACCGCGGAGGTGGCCGCGTCCCGCAGGTGCGCCGGGCGGGGCCGCCCTGTCTCCGGGTCGGCGAGCAGGTGACCCAGAAAGGACTTCCGCGCCGCACCCACCAGGACCGGCCGGCCGAGCGCGACGACCTCCCGGAGACGGCCGAGCAGCCGCCAGTTGTGCTCGGCGTGCTTGGCGAACCCGAGTCCCGGGTCGACGATGAGACAGTCCGCCGGGACCCCGGCGTGCAAGGCCGCGTCGACTCTCGCCCGCAACTCGTCGACCACGTCGGTGACGACGTCGTCGTACACGGCGTTCGCCTGCATCCCCGCGGAGTGCCCGCGCCAGTGCATGAGCACGTAGGGCGTACCGGCCCGCGCCATCAGCGGCAGCATCTCCGGGTCGGCGAGCCCGCCGGAGACGTCGTTGACCAGGGCGGCGCCGGCCTCGATGGCACGGGCGGCGACCTCGGCCCGCATGGTGTCGACACTGACCGTCGCACCCGCGGCGGCGAGTTCGCGGACGACCGGCAGCACGCGCCGCAGTTCCTCCTCGACGGCCGGGCGCGCGGCGCCGGGACGGGTCGACTCGCCACCCACGTCCAGGATGTCCGCGCCCTCGTCGAGAAGCGCGAGGCCGTGCGTGACGGCCCGTTCCGGATCGAACCACCGCCCGCCGTCGGAGAACGAGTCGGGCGTGACGTTCACGATGCCCATCACCAGGGTCCGGTCGAGGCGGGGAAGTCCTCGCGGATGGAGCGCGGGAGCGGCCTGGCCGGGCCGGGCGGCGGTGCTCACGCGACTCGGAGCTGGTCGACGAGACGGCGTGCGGAAATCATCATGGGACCTGTTGACCTCGTTGCGCATAGAGGAACAATGTGCGATTTGAGCAACGAGTCTGAGGACGGCCGCGCGACACTGTCAAGGCAGGTGGAGGGACTCGGCCCCGCCATGCGGCCTCGACGCCAGAGCGAGCAGCCGAGAGGCCTTCAGTTCGGTCTCGGCCCACTCCCGCCCGGGGTCGGACCCCCAGGTGATGCCGGCGCCCGTACCGAAGCGCAGCACCGGCCCCGCCGGGGCGGCACGGTCGATCCAGAAGGTGCGGATGCCCACGGCCAGTTCACCGGTCCCCCGGTCGGCGTCGACCCAGCCGATGGCGCCGCAGTACGGGCCGCGGGGCGCGGTCTCCAGGGCGTCGATGATGCGCAGTGCGCTGGTTTTGGGCGCGCCGGTCACGGAACCCGGTGGGAAGGTCCCGGCCATCAGCTCGGGCCAGCCCGCGCCCTGCGCCAGTTCCCCGCGCACGGTGGAGACGAGATGCACCAGGCCCGGGTGCCGCTCGACGGCGCACAGGGCCGGGACGGTCACGGATCCGGTGGCGCAGACCCGCCCCAGGTCGTTGCGGACCAGGTCCACGATCATCACGTTCTCGGCGTGGTCCTTCTCGAGCAGATCGTCCGCCGTACGGCCCGTGCCTTTGATCGGCCCGGACTCCACGGTCCGGCCGGTGCGACGCAGGAAGAGTTCGGGCGAGGCGGTGGCCACTTCGACGCCGTGCGTGGGAAGCCGGACCGTACCGGCGTAGGGCGCGGGGTTGCCGCGGGCGAGCAGCGCGGTGAGCGCGTCGATGTCGGCGGCGGCCGGGTCGGGCAGGGGTGCGGAGAGCACGCGGCAGAGATTGGCCTGGTAGACGTCGCCCGCCGCGATGTGCTCGCGGATGCGGCGCACGCCCGCGGTGTAGGCGGTGCGGTCCAGCGACGAGGTCCAGTCGCCGACGGCCGGGCCCCGCCAGGCCCCGGTCTGCGGAGCGGGCACCTGGGCGGGACGCAGCCGGCCGAACCGGGCGCAGACCAGGCGGCCTTCGAAGTCCGCGACGACCGTCCAGAAGCCGGAGGAGTCCAGGGCGGCGGGATCGCTGGTCACATCACGCAGATCAGCGGCGACGAGGCCGCCGAAGCGGGCCATCGGGGCGGGAGCGTACACGGCGGTTCGTCCAGGGCCGGCGGGGCGGATGGTCCTTGGTCATGACGGTCGTTCCTGGCCGCGACGGCCGAGGACACGGCCACGACGGCCGAGGACACGGCCACGACGGCCGAGGACAGGGCCACGACGGCCGGGTACGCCGGCATGCCGACCAGGTACACGGGCATGCCGACGGGCTCGCGGGATGCCGGCCAGGGGCGGGCTCTCGTTCGCGGGTCTCGAGCGAGGAGACACGCGGGCACTCGACCGCCCCCGGCCGGTCCGGCGGCGCCCTGTCACCAGCCGCGGGCGGCCCACTCCTGAAGGTGCGGTGCCTCCGCCTCGACGGTCGTCGTCTCGCCGTGTCCGGTGTGGACGACCGTCTCGCCCGGGAGGGTCAGCAGCCGGTCACCGATGGAGCCGATGATCGTGCCGAAGTCGCTGTACGAGCGCCCGGTCGCGCCGGGGCCTCCGGCGAACAGCGTGTCACCACTGAACAGTGCGCCCAGTTCGGGTGCGTACAGGCACACGGCACCCGGAGCGTGTCCGGGTGTGTGGAGGACACGCAGGCCGATGCCCGCCACCATGAGTTCGTCACCGTCGGCGAGCGGCCTGTCGGGCCGCCGGCCGGGGTGCACCATCTTCCAGAGCACCTGGTCGTCAGGGTGCAGGAGAATGGGCGCACCCGTGGCCAGAGCGACGTCCGGCGCGGCGCGCACATGGTCGTCGTGGGCGTGGGTGCACACGATGGCCGACAGGCGACGGTCACCGACGGCCGCCAGGACGGCGTCGGAATCGTGCGCCGCGTCGATGACGACCACCTCGTCGTCGTCACCGATGATCCAGACGTTGTTGTCGACGTCCCAGGTCCCGCCGTCGAGGCTGAAGGTCCCGCTGGTGACGAGGTGTTCGATGCGCGGTGCGCCGGCCATCACAGCACCACCACCGAGCGCAGCACGTCGCCGCGGTGCATCTTCTCGAACGCCTCTTCCACGTCACCGAGGCCGATGGTCTCGGAGACGAACGCGTCCAGGTCGAAACGGCCTCCCAGATACAGGTCGATGAGGGCGGGGAAGTCGCGCGAGGGCAGGCAGTCGCCGTACCAGCTGGACTTCAGCGAGCCGCCCCGGCCGAAGACGTCGAGCAGGGGCAGCTCCACCTTCATCTCCGGGGTGGGCACGCCGACCAGCACGACCGTGCCGGCCAGGTCGCGGGCGTAGAAGGCCTGCCGGTACGTCTCGGGGCGGCCGACGGCGTCCACGACGACGTCCGCGCCGAAGCCGCCCGTCAGCTCGCGCACCGCTTCCACGACGTCGCCCTTGGCCCCGTCGACCGTGTGGGTGGCCCCCATGGCCATGGCCCGGTCCAGCTTGCGCTGGTCGATGTCGACGGCGATGACCTTGCTCGCCCCGGCCAGCCTCGCCCCCGCTACGGCGGCCATTCCGACCCCGCCGCAGCCGATGACGGCGACGGAGTCGCCCCGGCCGACGGCGCCGGTGTTCACGGCCGCGCCGAAGCCGGCCATGACGCCGCACCCGAGCAGACCGGCTGCCGCCGCCGGGGCCGCAGGATCCACCTTGGTGCACTGCCCTGCGGCGACCAGCGTCTTCTCCGCGAACGCGCCGATGCCGAGTGCCGGCGAGAGCGGGGTGCCGTCGAGCAGCGTCATCGGTTGTGTCGCGTTGTGGGTGGCGAAGCAGTACCAGGGCTTGCCCTTGCTGCAAGCCCGGCACTGGCCGCACACCGCACGCCAGTTGAGGATGACGAAGTCACCGGGCTCGACGCCGGTGACTCCCTCCCCGACCGCCTCGACGCGGCCTGCCGCCTCGTGCCCCAGAAGGAAGGGGAAGTCGTCGTTGATCCCACCCTCGCGGTAGTGGAGATCGGTATGACAGACGCCGCACGCCTCGACCTTGACCAGCGCCTCACCCGGACCCGGATCCGGGACGACGATCGTCTCGACGGAGACGGGTGCGCCCTTCTTCCGGGCGACGACGGCACGAACCTCGTGAGCCATGAGCTGCTCCTCAAGCGGGAAACCCTCGCGAGTGCGTTGCCTCATTCGCTACACGCACCGCTATACGCAACTGAGCATCGTGGAGAAGCACGCCGACGGTCAAGGGGTTGACGCCAACCGGGACGACTCGGCCGGTTCCGTCGGAGCGGGAAACCGACGAAGAGGCTCGCCACAGGCACACATGAGGGACCGCGCCCCTCGGACACTCCGGGGAGGCGGCCCTCACGTTCGTCTGATTCCGGCCGAGTCGCGCTCCTTCCGGTTCGGCCGGCCGGGCAGCTCAGCCAGCGGGCTGCGAGTCCGCCATGGCCTCGGCCGGCCGTACACCGTCGTCCGGCCCCGGCTCGCCGGCGGCGTCGTCGGCGTCGGCGGCATCGGCGTCGGCGTCGGCGTCGGCGAGGCCTTCCTGTTCCACCGGCGGGGCGGGGATCGGCTCGGCGCGCAGCGCCTTCACGAGGGAGACGCACAGGCCGATCATCACGAAGAGGAACGGGAACGCGGCGATGATGGCCACCTGCTTGACCGCCTCCAGGCCTCCGGCCATCAGCAGCACGGCCGCGACCAGACCGGTCAGCGCACCCCAGAGGATCACGACGAGGCGACCGGGGGCCATGTTGCCCCGGCAGGAGAGCATGCCGAGGACCACGGATGCCGCATCCGCGCCGCTCACGAAGAACAGGCCGACCAGAACGATCACCAGGACCGAGGTGACGGGGAACCAGGGAAGGTTCTGCAGGGTGGCGAAGAGGCCCGCTTCCTCGCCCTTGGCGACCGCCGCGGCCAGGTGACCGCCGTGCATCTCCTGGTTCAGGGCGGTCCCGCCGAGGATCGCGAACCACACGACACTCACCAGGCTCGGCGCGATGATCACACCGACGATGAACTCCCGAATGGTACGCCCGCGGGAGATCCGGGCGATGAAGGTCCCGACGAACGGCGTCCAGGAGATCCACCACGCCCAGTAGAAGACCGTCCAGTCGGAGAGCCATTCACCGCCGCCGAAGGCACCCGTCGTGAAACTCATCTTCGGCAGCGAGGCCAGATAGCCGCCCAGCGCCTCGGTCTGGCTCTCCAGGATGAACACCGTGGGGCCCACCACGAAGACGAAGAGCAGCAGGACGGCGGCGAGAATCATGTTGCCGTTGCTCAGCCACTGGATGCCGCGGTGCACGCCGGAGAGAGCGGAGAGCACGAACAGGACGGTGAGGACCGCGATGATCGATACGGCCAGCGCGGTGGAGTCGGGGACGCCCCAGACCTCTTTCAGGCCTCGGTTGACCTGGAGCGCGCCCAGCCCGAGGGAGACGGCTGAACCGAAGAGGGTGGCGAAGATCGCCAGAATGTCGATGGACTTGCCCAGTGGCCCGTCCACCCGGTCGCCCAGCAGTGGGCGGAAGGCGGAGCTGATCAGGCTGTTGCCGCTCTTGCGGAAACCGAAGTAGGCGAGCGCCAGCCCGGCGACGGCGTACATCGCCCAGGGGTGGATCGCCCAGTGGAAGTACGAGTACTCCAACGCCAGGCGGGCGGCGTCCTCGCTGCCCGCCTTCGCGGAGCCGGGCGGCGGGCTGGACATATGCATGATCGGCTCGCTCGCTCCGTAGAACATGAGACCGATCCCCATGCCGGCGCTGAACATCATCGCCACCCAGGACACGGTGCTGAACTCCGGGCGCTCCCCGTCTCTGCCGAGCCGGATGGAGCCGAACCGGCTGAACGCGATCACCGTCGCCAGCACCACGAACCCGGAACTCGTCAGGACGAACAGCCAGCCGAAGTTGTCGATGATCCGGCCCAGAGTCGTCTCGGCGACCGTGGCGAGACTGTCGGTGAAGAACACCCCCCAAGCGACGAACAGGGCGGACAGCGTGACCGATACATAGAGGACGGCCGGATCCACCCGTGCGAGGGCCGATGTCGTTTTCTTCGTCGTCGCGGTAGTCATCCGCAGCCTTCCGACAGGGGACGGGGGTGGCGGGTCTGCATGGGGTGGCGGGTCTGCATCCCCGTGATGAGCACCGCGGGCGGGCGGTGCGCAACACGCAACTTCGAGCTCGATGTGCAACACAGTTCCTGTCATGTATCGGGTGCGTCAACCCCCTGTACACCGACCTTTCTCGCCACGCCCAGCGCGGGAGAGGGCGTCGTGGCGGAGCGTGCCGAGCAGGCTCTCGGTGCTGGTGTCGATGCCGAGGGCGGCGACTGGTGTGTCAGGAACTCGCGGTCGCGGGCGGGGAGGAAGCCGGCTCCAGGCGGACACAGCAGTGGCCGGGGCTGGGCGCCAGGCATGCGTGGAGACTGCTGTCGTCGAGTCCTTCGAGGACGCCCCGGAGGAGGTGGAGGTTCATGCCGCACACCGTCTGGGTGTGTTCGCGGGCGAGCGCGTGGAAGGGGCAGTTGCCCAGCACGATCGCGTCACCGTCACGGCGGGGCTCGAACCCGTACCTCTCCAGAAGGTCGAACACGCCGGTGCCGCCCTGCCCGGCGAGCTGGGCGCCGAGTTGGTGGGCCTTTCGGTGCAGGACGGCGCGGACCGGTTCGCCCGTGACCTCGGATTCCTCCATGGCCTGGGCGAGGAGCCGTCCGGCCAGCTCGTAGCGCCGCTCGGGCAGGCTGACGGTGACCTGCCTGGCGGAGCGCTTGTAGAGCTTGGCCGGCCTGCCCGCTCCCGGCCCGGTGCGGCCGCTGCGCCGTTCGTAGACGACGTCGAGGAGTGCTTCGTCGGCCAGGCGGTCCAGGTGGAAGGCCGCGGTCTGGCGCGCCAGACCGAGAGCGGCGGCGGCTTCGTCGCGGCCGACCGGCCCCGGCTGGCGCACGACGTGGTCGTACAGCCGCCTGCGGGTCGGCTCGTCCAGGGCGGCGACGGCGGAGACGTCGGGGCGGGGCGCTTCTTTCGGGTGGTCCACGAACACCAGTGTAAAACCCACAGCCATTGACTAAAGAAGCCTTCCGCGCTTCTATCGTTAGTGAGAGTTGTCAATAGAAGGAACGGTGCGTCATGACGTCCCCAACCCACACCGCCCCGTCCGCCGCGCCAAGGCGGGCCGTGCTCAGCGACCCCGGCTACCAGGCGTTCGTCATCCTGCGCGCCGGGTTCACCGTGGCGCCGATCCTGTTCGGGCTGGACAAGTTCGCCAACCTGCTCGTGGACTGGCCCACCTACCTCGCGCCGTGGATCGACGACGTCGTGCCCGGCAGCGCCCAGGCGGCCATGTACGCCGTGGGTGTCGTCGAGATCGTCGCCGGTCTCGCCGTCGCTCTCGCCCCGCGCTTCGGCGGCTGGCTGGTGGCCGGATGGCTGGCCGGCATCATCGTCAACCTGCTGACCATCCCGGGGTACTACGACATCGCGCTGCGCGACTTCGGCCTCCTGCTCGGCGCGGTCGCCCTCGCCCGGCTCGCCCAGCGCTACCACCGCGAGCGGCAGCCGCACTGACACGGCTGCCCGGACGGGTGAGGCGGGTGAGCACCGAGCGGCTCACCCGCCTCGCGCGCCCGATCCCCGGCCGGGTCAGGTGCGGCCGGACGGCTGCCGGGATGGGATGCGGTGGTGGAGCGGCGATCGCCACGGGGGCGGCGGTGAGGACGGAGGAGTACGTACCGACCACGAGGCCGATGAGCAGGGCCAGGGCGAAGTCGGTCAGCGAGGACCCGCCGAGCACGGCGAGGGCGGTGAGGATGAACGCGGCGCCGATGCCGGTGTTCACGGTCCGGGGCAGGGTCTGCAGGATGGCCTGGTCGGTGATGTCCGGTAGCGGTGCCCCGGGATACTTGCGGGCGAGTTCCCTGACGCGGTCGAAGAGCACCACGGAGTCGTTGACCGAGTAGCCGATGACGGTGAGCAGGGCCGCCAGGAACACGCCGTCGACGGGCCTGCCGAGCCAGGCGAAGACGCCGACGAGGATCACCACGTCGTGGGCGAGGGCGACGACCGCCGCCGTGCCGAACACCCACCGGAAGCGTGCCGCGAGGTAGACGAACTGGGCGCCGAGAGCCACGGCGAGCGCGATCAGGGCGCCCCGGCGCAGCTCCTCGCCCAGGCTGGGGCCGACGAGTTCGTCGCGGACCTTGTCCGCCCGGCCCGCGAGATCGCGCACGGTGCAGGTGACCTCGGCATTGGTCAGGCGGGCGACCCGGCGCGGCGGGTGGCCATAGTCCTCGACGACAAGGTCATCTCCTCGCCGCAGGTCGACCCCTCCGTCGCCTGCCGGACCGGCATCCGTGACGGTGCCACACAGATCACGGGCTCCTTCGGCCCGCAGGAGGCCCGCGAACTCTCCCTGCTCGTCAACGGCGGGGCCCTGCCCGTGCCCGTCGAGACCGTGGAGCAGCGCACCGTCGGCCCGACCCTCGGGGCGCAGGCCATCACCGCCTCGCCGGTGAGCCGGGCCCAGCCGGCGCGGCCGCCGCCCTCGAAGTCGACGGTGACGTGCCATCCGGCGCCGCCCTGCTGGACGAACCGGGCGGCGGCCTCCCTGACGTCCTCGCCGGTCAGGGCCGCGGCCCCGAGGCGCAGCGGCGTGCCGGACTCGTCGGGCAGGACGTGTTCCGGTGGCCGCTTCGGCAGCGGCCGGGAGGCGTCGCCGGTGCTGTCGGCGGTGCCGAGCACCGGGTGGAAGGTGAGCTGGGCGGTACGGCCCAGGACGTCGGCCGCCTGCTTCGGGTCCTGCACACCGGGCAGTTCGACGATGATCCGGTTCTCGCCGGAGCGGACGAGGGTGGGTTCGGCGACGCCGAGCCCGTCGATACGGCCGCGCAGCACCTCCAGGGTGCGGTCGGTGGCCTCACTGTCGGCGTCGGTGGTGGGGGTGGAGCGGGTCTGCGGTACGAGCTGCGTACCGCCGCGCAGGTCGAGTCCGAGGCGGACCGGCACGGTGACGGCGATGTACAGGGACAGGGCGATCACGGCGAGGGCGAGCAGCGCCCTCACAGGGAACGGTTCAACGGGTGCCTCCGGCAGGCGCACCGCGGCCACGCAGAAGCGGCCGGGGTGCTGTCGAGGAGAGGGAAAGGGGATGTCAGATGCCGGAGGTCGCCGGGGGCGCTCGCCCACGGTCATGGAGTGTGTGAGGACTCGAGGAGGAGGTGTGCGCGGCCGGCGCCGGGAGCCACGCGGCGCCGGGCGGGGTGACGTCCGTGCCGGGGGCGCAGGTCGCGAGGAGGCCGCGCGGGGCAGGATGCTCGCTGTGCTGCTCCTGGCGGGTTGCCGCCCGGACGGCGCAGACGGTGTCGCGCCCGTCGTCGGCACGCCGCTCGGTGTCCCCCTGCCGGCCGGCCCCTGCCACCGCGCCGGCCACCGGCTCGCCCGTCGCACCGGGCAGTGGACCGGCGATGCCGAGCGCGGCCAGCAGCACCAGCACCACGGCCGCCAGTACCGCGACGCGGGGCCGGGCGCTGCCGGTACCGGGGGCGGTGCGCGCGGTGCGGTGCATACACCGTCCCCCCTTCTGCTGCCGGGCTCAAAGGCCACCGTGACCGGCGCCAGGCCCATGCCCCCAGCAGTTATGGAGAGTCGCCGTCCGGGGGACATCCGGCGATCATGACCTGGGCCGCGGCCAGCAGCGCGCGCATCTCGTCGATGACCGGCCGGTGAAGGGGCAGCGTCAGATGGCCGACGCCCGGTACCAGCACGTTGCGGGCCTTGAGGTCCGGATGGTCGATGCGCCCCCTGGCGGCGGGGATGACTGCCTCGTCCAGGTCGCTGTGGAAGGCCACGAACCGGGTGCGGCATCCCGCGGCCGGTTCGGCGAGTTCGGCCAGGAGCCCGCTTCCCGGGCGTAGCTGGCGCAGCAGCGGATGGGCCGGGGCCAGCATGGCGGTGGCGGTCCCACCGTGCGGCGTCGCCAGTGTGATCACCAGTGGCACGTGCGCATCGCCGCCGAGCCGCTGCACGTAGTAGCGGGCGATCAGCCCGCCCAGGCTGTACCCGATCACGACCACCGCCCGCCCCCCACCGCGGGCACACACCTGCTCGACCTGGCGGCCCAGCGACCGGGCCGCCGTACGGATGTCCGATCCGAACGCGTTGCAGGCGACCGGGATGAAGGGGCCCACGCCGTCGGCGCGCAGCTCACGCTCCAGCGGCGGGACGACCGATGCCCCGTCGGCCAGCCCATGCACCAACAGCACAGGAACCCCCGCATCGGCGGGGAGCGGGTCACCCGGGCCCGTCGGCCGCCCGTGCATGGCACGGCCCAGCAACCCGGTCAGCTGCCCGACGCCCTCCGCGGTCATGTCGAGCGGGAGCCGGGCCAGACGTATCACCGCCCGGCTCGCCTCGATGCCTATGCCGCGCGCCGGTGACAGTCCCGGCACGGTCAGTTGCGGCCTGAAAGGAATGCCCGTAGCCGTTCACCTTCCCTGCAAGAACCGTTCCCGTCCTTCCTGACGGAAGAGCTGGACGGGAAGATCACCATGGGAAACGTTGCGTAAGTCGGATCTGGTCCGCCGCTACGGTTCACTGTGGACGCTCCCGGTCACAGATGCCATTCGAGGAGTCCTCGCCCCAGGGCAGCACGGTCCGGAACCACAGCAGAGCAGCGACAGCCGCGCAGGCGCAAGCGGCGCCTCGGCCCTACGGTGGTCTTAGGAGGGCCGCAGAAGCGACTTGTCGTTGTGGAGGAGGCTGCGATGGCTGAGCACTTCGTCTGGGTAACGACACGCCGCCTTCGGCCGGGCGCCCTGGAGCAGTTCGAGACGGCATGGCGTCCCGATCCCTACCCACAGGGCCTGCGCCGTGCCTTCGCCTACTGGTCCGAGGACGGACAGGAGATCACCGGGGTGTCGTTCTGGGACTCCAAGGAGGACTGCGACTCCTGGCGGGACTCCGAACCGGAGAAGCAGCGGCGCGCGGCCATGGCTCCCTACGTCGTCGAGGAGCGGGAGGGCTTCTACCACGGCCGTGAACTCGCCGTCCCCCAGCGATAGCTGTAGATGAACGGGCACGGTCGTCCGACCGTACCGCCGCCTCGGCGACGTCACGGTTCCTTACGTGTGCCCCCGGTACTGGTTGTTCCGTAGGGCCCAACAGGCTGCCGGGCGCCGCTGCTCCTGGCCTCGGCATCCTCCGCTTCAGTGAACGGACTATCGCCCACCCAGGCCACCTGTTCCACCAACGAGGCCTGCGAGCGCACGCAGGTGATCACCTCGACAAGCTGATCACGCAGCAACGTGCAGGCGCCGGGGCTGATGCTCAACGGCAACCCAGCCTGCTCAGCGCGTCGTTCGATTCTCGGCACGAACAACGAGCTCCAAGCAGGCGCCGCGGACGCAACCGCATCACCACCAGGAAGTTCCACACACTGGACAACGCACAATCAAGACCGGCGAAAACGCCGTCGAGCCGTCATCACACCAATGGCCCAGTTCACGGCCTGGACTGGTTCAGGATGCGGCTGTGCGTTGCGGCACCACCGCGACCGGGCAGTCGGCGTGCTGGAGCGCCGCGTGTGCCACGCGGCCGAGGGGCAGTGAGAGCGGCCCTTGGCGTCGAGGGGCGCCGAGGACGAGCAGGTCGGCCGTGACCGAGTGCGTGAGCAGGACGTGGTGGGCCGTGCCCTCGACGGTGACCCGGTGCACCGGTAGGTCCGGGTGTTCGCTTTCCGGGGCGCGCAGGGCGTCGTCGAGCAGGGTCGCTGCCTGATCCTCGTAGTGGTGGTCGGGGTCCCCGGCGAACAGCGGATGCGCCAGGGGCCGGTGGGCAGGGCGGCGCCAGGCGCGTACGACGTCCAGCGCGCAGCGCCGTGCTTCGGCTTCGCGGAACGCGAACCGGATCGCCGCCGTGCTGGTCGTGGCATCGCCCACGCCGACCACGATGCGGCCATTGGCCCCCTGCCGATTCTGCGGGGCGCCTCGTACCACGACCACCGGGCCGGCGGCATGCGTGGCCAGGGAGCGACTGACCGAACCCAGCAGCGCTCCCCTGATCGGTCCTCGGCCCCGGCATCCGGTCACGACGGCGGCGGCGTGCCGCGCCTCCCGCAGCAGCGCCGCCTCGGCCTCCTCGGGGACGATGTCGACCGTGATCTTCACATTCGGGTTGCGCTGCCGAGCCCGTTCGGCCGCCCGGTCGACGATGCCCTGGGCCAGGGCGTGCTCGGAGGGCACCTCGGCGGACTGCGGGAAGACGGGGCCTTCGTAGCGCTCCCACAGGCAGGCGTGCACGATGCGCAGATCCAGGCCGTGCCGGGCCGCCTCGTCCGTGGCCCAGTCGGCCGCCCACAGGCCGGCCTCTGACCCGTCGACGCCCACGACCAGGGGCAGCGTCATCGTTCCCACCACCTTCAGCACGTGCCAGGACGATGCCCTCATTTTCTCGCGCCTTTCCCCACTCCGGCAAAGGTCGCTGTACCCGAGCCCGGGCCTTGAGCCCGTTGCTGATCGGGGGTGGAACCGGGCGGGTCGGCACAGTCAGTCACTGCCCGCCGAGTGCGGTGCGGCGGCTGTGTCGGCGTCAGAGGGCCGCCTGCGGCTTTCTCGCTCCACTGGGCCCGCCTGACTGTTTCTGCGATCTCGTCAGGGTGCGCAGCCGCGCTGCGGGGTCGTCGGGCCAGTCCTGGACGAGGGTGGTGGCCCAATCGGCCCAGGTGGCGACCAGCCGGTAGTAGTCGGTGAGGAAGCGACCGACGAGCGTGTTCTGCGCAGCCCGCTCGGGGAACGGTGCGTGGCCCGAGAGGTAGGCGCGCGCGGCGGCGAGGTTGTCCTCGTTGCGTTCGGCGGCCCAGGCGCGGGCCGCGCGGAGGGTGGCGAGGGTGTCGGCCTTGGTGCCGGACTCGGCGAAGAAGACCTTCAGGAGTTGTTCGGACTCCAGGACGGGGCCTGCGCCGGGCTCGTGGAGCCAGTCGGCGAGCGCGGCCCGGCCCTCAGGGGTGATGGTGTAGACGGTGCGGGGCCGACGGCCCACGGACTCGCGCGCGGCCTGGGCCAGGCCGCGGCGGACGACCTTCTTGGGTTCCTCGTAGATCTTGCTCTGGGCGCGGGGCCGGATGCGGCCGAGGCTGCGGTCCATCTGCCGGGCGAGTTCGTAGGTGCTCCACGGGCGCACTGCGAGCAGGCCGAGGATCGCGTAGGAGGTGGTGGTGAGCACCGGTTCCCTTGACATCGTCGCCCCTCTGGCAAAGGGGTGGCTCCCCGGACGGCCTGCGGCCGGTGCGCCGGCGCTCAGGTCCCACGATCCGGCGACACACCGGCCACGTCGCCACCGATCCCGACCAGCGGTACATCCTGCGGACCGCCGCACTCGGCGCCCGCCTCCTGGACCGGCCGGCCCGCCCACGCAACCCTGCGAGCGATCCGGCCCGCCTCCGGTGGGTACAGGGTCACGCATGAACGTGTGGTCGCCAGTGCCACCGCAGGACTACCTGCCGATCAAGGACCACGGTCTGATCGGCGACGGTCGCGGCTGCGCCCTGGTCGGCCGCGACGGCGCCATCAGCTTCATGTGCGTCCCCCGGTTCGACGCCCCGCCCCTGTTCTGCTCACTGCTCGACCGCCACCGCGGCGGATCCTTCCTGCTCACTCCGGACGGGCTGCGGCTGAGCCGCCAGCACTACGTCGAGGACACCGGCGTCCTCGTGACAGACCTGCGCACGGACACCGGAGTCGTGGAAGTCACCGACGCATTCCTTCTCCGGCCAGACGCCCAACTGGAGGTGGACGCCCCGGTCGGCGCGGGAGAACTTGTCCGGCACGCGCGTGTCACACGAGGATCAGTCGATCTGCGTGTGCTGGTGCAGCCACGTGGTGAAACCCAAGCCGAGCGTCAGACCGCGGGATGGCGACTGACCTGCCCCCAGCAGTCACTGAAGCTCTACCTGACCGCCTCCCGGCCACTGCCCGGCCCTCGGTGCACCCTGCCTCTGAGCCACGGCGAAGACCTCTGGATCCGTCTGCGCTGGAGTGACCAACGGGACGCCGTCCCAGGACGACCGGTCTCCCAGCGCCTCGACAACACCGTACGAGCGTGGCGCCGGTGGTCGGCCTTCGTGGTGGACGACCCTCCCCGCGCGGATCTGGTCCGCCGCTCGGCCATCACACTCAAGCTCCTGGACTACGTCGAGAACGGCGCCATCGTCGCCGCCCCGACCTCCTCTCTGCCCGAGCGCATCGGCGGCGACCGGAACTGGGACTACCGGTACGCATGGATCCGCGACGCCGCATACACCGTCTTCGCCCTGCGCCGGATCGGGCTTCCCGACGAAGCCGGAGGATTCCTGCAGTGGGCGCTGACCGCCGCCTGGCGGGACGGGCGACTGCGCGTGCTGTACGACGTGGACGGCCGGCCTCCGCCACCGGAGGTGATCGACGACGAACTGGAGGGCTACCGCCGCTCCGCACCCGTGCGGTGGGGAAACGCCGCCGCCGAACAGATCCAGCACGACGTCTACGGAGAACTCCTCGACTGCGCCTTCCAATGGGCGGCCACCGGCCGACCGTTGCGCACCGGGTTGTGGCACCGCCTGTCCGGCCTGGCCGAGCAGGCTCGCACGGCTTGGCGGACACCGGATCACGGCATCTGGGAAGTGCGCACCCACGGACGCCCGTTCACGTACTCGGCGGCGATGTGCCAAGTTGCCCTCGACCGCGCCGCACGGCTCGCCACCCGCCTCAATCTTCCGGGCGACGCCAACACGTGGGCGGCAGAAGCCCGCTATCTCGCCGGACGGATCATCCACGACGCGTGGGACGAGCGCATGAACTCGTTCACCGAGCACCTCGGTGAACGAGGAGGACTCGATGCCTCCCTGCTCGCCCTCCCCCTGCGACGTGTTCTGCCCGCCGATCACCCGCGCATGGTCGCCACCACGCAGGCGATCACCGAACGCCTCGGCGCGGGCGACGGTCTGCTGTACCGCTACCTGCCGCAGGAATCACCCGACGGACTCAACGAACCGGAGGGCGCCTTCCTGCTGGGCAGTTTCTGGCTCGTGGACAACCTCGCGGGCCAAGGCCGCGTCGACGAAGCCTCGGAGCTGTTCGACACACTGTGCTCCTACGCCAGCCCGCTCGGCCTGTTCGCCGAACAGATCGACCCCGCAGACCGCTCCTTCCTCGGCAACTTCCCTCAGGCACTCAGCCACGTCGGCCTGCTTTCCAGCGCCGTCGTCCTCGCCCGCGCCGAACGCGGCGTACGCCCGGAACTCTCCACCCACGCGTGGTTTCAGTGAGGCAGCACTCCTTCTCCTGGTCTTCCGCGGCGCCCCGGCTCGTCGGCAGTCATCGCCCCCCGTGAGTGCCAAGCCACGGTCACCCTCGCCTGCCTGCGACTTTGGCTCCCCTGACATTGCGGACACGACCTAACGCCCGGCGGCCGGCTGCATCGATGTGTCCCCTGTCTGGCTGTCGGTGACCGTCTTGGGCTCCAGGGGCTCGGCCAGAACTCCCGGTCTTTATCTTGCGGGTGTGCTTGGGCGCCGGCGGGTGTCAGCCGGCCAGCCGGTTCATCTTGCGGATCTGCTTGTCGAAGGCCCGGGCGGGAGCGACTCGGCGCAGTGTGCTCGCGCGTCCGGCCATGGGGCCGGCGGTGTAGCGCAGCTTCGGCCTCGCGTCGGTCGCTGCCGCGACGATCGCCTTGGCGACGACGGTGGGGGCATCGCCGTTCCTGACCGCCTCGGCCATCACGCGGTCGGCCGTGTGCCGTTGCTTCGCGTAGGCCTGCATGGGCGTGTCGGGCTTCGCGCTGTTGGCCTCGAATCCGGTCCTGGTGTAGGCGGGTTGGACGATGAGCGCCCGGACGCCGTGCTCTCGGACCTCGTGGTCCAGGGACTCGGTGTAGCCCTCGATCGCATGCTTGGAGGCGGCGTAGACGGCCATGTAGGGCTGAGGCAGGAACCCGAGCACGGACGAGATGTTGATGATGCGCCCGCGTCCCTGGGCGCGCATGTACGGCAGGACCTCGTTCACCATGCGCATGACCCCGAAGACGTTGGTGTCGAAGACGCCCTGGGCCTGCGCGACGGAGGTTTCCTCGGCCGCACCCATCGAGCCGACGCCGGCGTTGTTGACGAGGACGTCGATTCGCCCGAACCGCTCGATCACCTGCTGGACCGCGGTGGTGACCGAGGCGTCACTGGCCACGTCGAGGTCGAGGAACGACACACCGTCGAGCGGGGTGACGCGTGAGGTGTCGCGGCTTGTACCGGCCACGCCGAAACCCGCCGCGACCAGCGCGAGCGCGGTTTCCTTCCCGATGCCGGATGACGCACCCGTCACGAGTGCCACCGGCCTGTTCGTCGTCATCATGGATTCCTGACTCATGGAAACTGATCGGTTTCCACTCATCGTAAACCGATCGGTTTCCATGCGCAAGCCCACCGGACGCGTCCGCCCATACGCTGTGAGCCGTACAGCGCGGGACTTCGCGGCACCTGCGGCGTCTCGCCCGAAGAGGGCCCTGCGGGCCCGCGCCCCGCCAGGCGCCTTTCGGCTGCTACGGCGACAACGGCAGCAGTGCGCCGTGCCGAGCCGGGTCATGCCGGCCCAGGCACCAGACACACATGAGGACTGCCCAGGAAACGCCCCCAGCCCGGGATCCCGGACCCTGTCGCGGAGAGGCTCCTCGGCCTCGCGATGATCAGGCGCCCTTGGAGACAGTCGCGGCTCAGGGGGGGAGAAAGCCTGGTGGATTCCAACGCGCCGGCCCACAAGACGGCGGACCAGGTCGACATTCCGCCAGGCCTCCTCCCCTGCCGGGTGCCCGGCAAGGCAAGGCCGTCAGGCGTGATCGGCGCAGCAGGGGGTGGGGTTGGGCACTTCGAACGGTGCG
Organism: Streptomyces sp. NPDC050164; assembly: GCF_044459945.1. NCBI lineage: Bacteria > Bacillati > Actinomycetota > Actinomycetes > Kitasatosporales > Streptomycetaceae > Streptomyces > Streptomyces sp. NPDC050164. Next base: position 10,189 of record NZ_JBITJK010000052.1, on the reverse strand, counting down.
AGTGCGCCACCGGGGCCGGGGACCAGGGCGAGGGTGAGCTGACCGTCTCGCCACTCGGGTCGTACGTGGTCTCGGGTGAGCACGAGGGTCACGGGATCGGGTCCCTGGCCGTTCGTCGACGGCTGCCCGACCACGATGATCCGGTCGATGGCGGTCAGGCCGAGCACGTCGGTCACGGTGACGATGCCGGTGAGGCGGTCGGCGCCGGGAAAGACCACGGCCCGTCCGCCCTGTCGGCGGGCGTGTTCCGTGGCGGCCAGTGCTGCCGTGCGGGTGGCTTGTTCGGGGCCGCACTCGCGATCCCCCAGGACCGCGCTCACCGTCGGCCCCGCCAGTTCGGCGAGGCGCGCCCACGTCATCTCGGCCACGTCGCTGTCGGGCAGGGCGAGGGAAACGGCCGTGCCCCGGTGTGCGTCGGTGCGGATCAGGTGGGTGCAGGCGATCGTGCCCGACGGGAGGCCGAGGCTGCCCATCAGATGGTGGATGAGGTGGTCGGCGTCGCGCAGGTTCGCGATCCCGGCGTCCAGGCCGATGACGGTGTGGACGCCGGGCACATCGTGCGGTGCGGTCATGCGGGCAGGACCCACATGGGGTTGGAGTAGAACCACAGGTCCTTCCACGGGTCGGCGTCGCCGACGACGTCGAGGGCAGGCCCGGCCGGGTCGACCGCGGCGCCCATCGGGCCGACGGCGGTGCGGTTGCCGTCGGTGCCGCGCAGCCGCACGTACACCGGCTTTTCCACGCGGCCCAGGGAGTACGTCAGGCGGACGGTTCCGGTGGACTTGTTCACCTCGAAGGACTTGACGACCTTCGTGTCCGGCGTGGTGAACGCGTCCTTGTCGGACACGGGGCCCGTCACATCGCCCTGGATGACGTCCACGCGGGCCAAGGTGGGCACGAACTGCGCCCAGTTGGGCCCGTTGGCGAGGCTGATCTCGACGACGAGGTCGACGTTGCTGCCGCGGCGCACGTGCAGCGCACCGCCCAGGGTGACCGCGCGGCTTCCGGAGCGCAGCTGGGCGCCCAGGCCGCTGATGAGGCCGCCGTGGTCCACCCAGACTCGACCGGCGCGGATGCCGTCCATGACCGCCTTGTACGAGAAGGAGGTCGCGCCGACGTGGGTACGGCTGTAGTAGCCCGGCCAGTAATCGCCCTGGGTGAGGTCGATCTTGCCGCTGTAGACCGGGTCGGTGTGCTTGCCGTTGGCGGTGTAGTCGCTGTCCGGGCCGCCTCGCACCGCGGTGTCGGCGTAGACCTGGTGCGAGTCGGAGTTGGCGGTGATCCACCACGGTTTGCCCTCGGCCAGGAGGCTGTCCCACAGGCCACCGACGGTGGAGGTCATCCAGTCGAAGCCGCCCCATGTGCGGTAACTCTCCAGCGGGTAGCCGGCGAAGGAGTTGGCGCTGGGGTTGTTGTCGTAGATGCCGCGGGCCCGGCCCATCCCGAGCGGCGCGGGGATGCCTGCGGCCTGGTGGCCGGGCGCGCCCTCCATGCCGACCGCGATCCGGTGCTTCGGGTCGGTGGCGTCGCGCCAGGCCCGTATCTCGTGCGGGGAGTCGACACCGCGCCGCGCCGGGTGGTTGGCGAGCATCAGCGCGTCCTTGACCTTGCGGCGCTGGATTTGCTCGGCGAGGAAGTTCAGGCCCGCGATGGCGAGCGCCTCGTTGGCGGGCGTCGAGGCGCCGGCGTCCTTGACGCTGCCGTCGTAGTCGGTCTCGAACTGCTTGAGGACAAAGACCTCGTTCTTGCCGGGGTGCACGAAGACCGTGCCGTGCTCGGCGCCCGGGATGTTCCACTCCAGGCCCTGGAAGACGAGGGTGTCCTCGTACGCGGCTCGGGCCTCGCGGATGTCCGGGTTGACCTTCTCCACGCCGATCCTGGAGTGGGTGGCGTTGCCGTGGTCGGTGATCACCAGCCAGTCCATGCCGTACCGGGCACCATGGCGGACCTGGTCGACGACGCGGTACTTGCCGTCGTTGCTGTACTGGGTGTGGATGTGGTGGTCGCCGGCCAGCCACAGGTACCCGCCGGAATGCGAGCCGTGCGCTGCGGGCATCTGGCCGGTCGACGCGGTTGCCTCCCCCGCGCCACCGAGCACGCTGCCCACCGCAAGCCCCGCTCCGAGAAGGCCGGTGCGCCGCAGCATGAACCTCCGCGATAGCTGGCTCGGCGTCAACTCCTCGTCCGGGACGGACGTGTCGAGAGCCGGAGGCAGAGACGAGGCGTCCTCGCTGCCGTGGTGATGGTGGTGGCCGTGGTCGTGTCTATGGCCGTGGCTCATGTTCAACTCCCGCGAAGGGCAGACACATACGTGCTCGGGACGGATGTGCAGAGTGTGAAAAGCCCCAGTGAACAGCGGGAGTCCAGGTGATGCTGAGGCGAAGAACGCCGGATGTGCAGCCAGAGCAAGCACAAGGGCATGAGGACCGCACATTCATGTCTTCTCCCTGGCTTCCGCTGAGGTTCGTCCTGGCTGGCCAGCATGGCGGAGCGTCGGCCTCCACCGGGTGGCCGAATTCCGTCCACCTGTCCGCCGTACCGGCGGTGCGTGACTGGCTCGACCACGCCGCCCGGCAGCCGGTGGTACCCGACGCGGGCGAGATACGCCTGAAAGGTGAACCCATCACCTTCTCCGGCCCGCAGAGCGCACACGCCCACGGCATCGGGGCGGTCTATCAGGACCTGGCCGTGGCCGCCTCCATGGACATCGCCTCCAACATGTTCCTCGACCGCGAACTGCGCCGCCCCGGCATCCTCGGCAGCGCCTTCCGCATGCTCGACAAGAAGCGCATGCGCCAGGAGGCCGCCGAGCACATGGCCGACCTGAAGATCCGGCTGTGCTCGCTGCCCCAGTCGGTCGAGACGCTCTCCGGCGGACAGCCGCAGCCGTCGCGGTCGCCCGGCCCCTGGCCGGGGCCCGCAGTGTCGTCGTCATGGACGAACCCACCGCCGCCCTCGGCGCCAAGGAGTCCGGACAGGTCCTCGACCTCATCCGCCGCGTCCGCGACAAGGGCATGCCGGTCGTCCTGATCAGCCACAACATGCCGCACGTCTTCGAGATCGCCGACCGGATCCACATCCACCGGCTGGGCCGGCGCGCCGCCGTGATCAAGCCTTCCGACTACTCCATGGCGGAGGTCGTCGCCATCATGACCGGCGCGCTCAGCGTCGACGAGGCCGGAGATACTGTCGTATCGGATTCCGCGGCAGCGAAAGCCGCCGGAGTCCAGGCCACTTGACAGCGCAACCCCGCTCTCGCATGTTCCGGCCGAGGCCGCGGCCGGAGCCCGAGAGCACTCAGGAGACGGTTTACTCCATGGCAGCGAGCCGCCGCCCCACCCTTGCCGACGTCGCACGAGAAGTCGGCGTCAGCGCCAAGACGGTCTCGCGCGTCCTCAACGAGGACGGTCCCGTCTCGGCGCAGACGCGGGAACAGGTACTCGCCGCGGTGGCCAAGCTGGGCTTCCAGCCGAACCTCATGGCACGCAACATGCGCGTCGGCGGTCCGGACACCACCATCGGACTGGTCATCCCCGACCTCGGCAACCTGTTCTTCGGAGTCGTGGCCCGCGCCATCGAGGACACGGTCCGCGAACGCGGACTGACCCTGCTCATGGGGTCGTCCGCGGACGACCCCGACCGCGAACGCGCCCTGACGGACAAGTTCCTCGCCCGTCGCGTCAGCATCCTCATCGTCGTGCCGTCCGTCGGTGCCGACCACTCCCACCTCAAGTCCCACCGCACGGCGGGGCTGCCCATCGTCTTCCTCGACCGCCCGGGAGTCGGCCTGCCCACGGACAGCATCGTCAGCTCCAACCGTGCCGGGGCCAAAGAAGGCGTCGCCCACCTCATCGCCCACGGGCACCGCCGCATCGGATTCGTCGGCGACCTGCCCGTCAAGCTGTACACCCGCCGCGAACGCCTCGCCGGATACCGCGCGGCCCTGCAAGAAGCCGACCTCCCCTACGACCGCTCGCTCGTCGCCAACGCCCACGACCAGCCAGGCGCCGAGGCCGCGACCGCCCAACTCCTCGAACTGGCCGATCCCCCCACCGCCCTGTTCGCCGGAAACAACATCACGGCGCTCGGCATCGTCGCCGAACTCGCGCGCAGCAAGCGCAAGGACGTAGCAGTCGTCGCCTTCGACGACGTCTCACTCGCCGAGGCACTCGAACCGGCACTGACCGTCGTCGCGCAGAACCCCGAAGAACTCGGCCGCAGCGCCGCGGCCACCGCCCTGGCCCGCCTCGACGGCGACCGCTCCCGGGCGCGCACCATCACCGTCCCCACCCGGCTGATCGTCCGGGGCTCGGGGGAGCAACGGGCGCCCAAGCCGTAGGCGGCTTGCAGCCTCGCTTTCGAGGGCCTCACAGAAGACCGACAGCGAACGATCGGTGCCGGGCTGAACCGGCAACGTCCAGATTCGGCATATGAACTCGACCACATCGCTGACCTGGGGAAGTACGAGCCGCGCTCCAGCCACTCGAAGTCATGGAGGATGAGCGGCCCGTCGGCCATCCGCAGCGAGAAGAACAGCGGGCTGTCCGCTCGGAAGGCGCCGTGCGCCGCGGTATGGGCCAGCGCGGCCCCATCCAGTTCCTCCACCACCCGCGCCACGCGCGCGTCCGCGTGCTCCAAGACGGTCGCCGAGCCGTACCGGTCGGCGAGTTCAGGCACCTCCGAGCCGCCGGTCGCCAGCCCCTGCCCGTGCACCGGCACCCGCCGGCCATCGGGCGGCAGCTCGGTCTCCCGCGCGCGGCCGGCTACTCGGCGATGGCGACGCGCTGAGCAGCAACCCCCTGCGGTGGCCCTTGCGTCCGGTCATCCGGAACTCGTTGCGCCCCTACGGTGCGGCGCCGATCCGCTCGGTCGCTTCGGCTTCGATTGAGAAGTGGGCGAACCAATGGCCGTCAGGCGGTACCTCGTCTCGGTCCGTGTCTCGAATTCGAGCACTCCCGGCTCCGGGTGCCGTACCCGGACGGGGTGCCCGTGCGCGGTCACCTTCAACCGGGTCGCAGACCGCACGAGCACCCGATTACCCGAGCGGGAACGCAATTCACCACCCACCAACGCGCCCTCGCGCCACTCCAGATCCACCTCGAAGCCGCCGCGCGCGAGCAGACCGCGCACCCGTCCGTTCGCCAACGCCGGAGGCAGCGCGGGCAGCAGATGCAGCTCACCCGCATGGGACTGCAGCAGCCACTCCGCAACGCCCGCCGTCGCCCCGAAGTTGCCGTCGATCTGGAACGGCGGATGCAGATCGAAGAGGTTCGGCGCGGTGCGCTCGGGGGTGAGCAGATCGGCCAGCAGCTTGTAGGAGCGTGCGCCGTCCTCCAGCCGCGCCCAGAAGTTGATCTTCCAGGCGAGCGACCACCCGGTACCCGCGTCTCCGCGCTACTCCAGTGTCCTGAGGGCCGCTGCGAACAGGTCGGGGGTGTCCCGTTTGGTGATCTGGTTGCTGGGGTGCAGACCGTACAGGTGGGAGACGTGCCGATGTTCCTGCTCGGGCGCGGTGGCGTCCCAGTCCTCCGACCACTCCTGCAACTGCCTCTGGGCACCGACTTTCATGGGCGGCAGCTTCCCGCGTGCGGCCCGGACCGCGTTCCGCATGGCACGGTCCTCGTCGAGCAACTGCGATGCCTTGACGAATCCGTCGAAGAGGTCGCGCAGGATCTGGTTGTCCATGGTCGGCCCGGCGCACACGGACACGTCCGGGTGGTGGGCGTTCTCCGGGGAAACCGCGGGGCAGGTGACGAGGTGCCCGGTTCCCGGATCGGTGACCAGGGTGTCGAGGAAGAACCGCACCGCGCCGCGCAGTACCGGATAGCGGCGACGCAGCTCCTGCTTGTCGCCGGTGAAGAGATAGTGCTCCCAGATGCTGATCGACAGCCAGGCTCCCCCGGTTTGCCACATGCCCCAGAACGCGCCGTCCACCGGGGCTGTGCCGCGCCAGGCGTCGGTGTTGTGATGGGTGACCCAGCCGCCGGCTCCGTATTGCACCTCGGCGGTTCTCGCACCGGCATCGGCCAGGTCCCCGAGCATGTCGAAGACCGGCTCCCAGCACTCCATGAGGTTGGTGACGGGTGCGGGCCAGTAGTTCATCTCCGTGTTGATGTTGATCGTGTACTTCGAGTCCCAGGGCGGACTGAGCGAGTCGTTCCAGATTCCCAGGAGGTTGGCGGGCTGGGTTCCCGGCCGCGATGAGGAGATCAGCAGATAGCGCCCGTACTGGAAGTGCAGGGCCACCAGGTGAGGGTCGGTGGCGGTGGCGAATCTCGTCACGCGTTCGTCGGTGGGCAGCGTCGCGGCATCGGTCCTGCCGAAGTCGAGCTCCACCCGCCGGAACAGCTCCTGGTAATCGGCGACGTGACGTCTCAGCAGCCGGGCATACGGGACGCCCGACGCGGCGTTGAGCGCGGTGGCGGCCCTGGCGAGTCGCCCGTCGGGTCCTGGTAGTTGGTGTAGCTGGTGCCGATCGAGATCAGCAGGGTGACGGCGTCGGCTCCGGTGATTTCGAGGGTCCCGTTGTCGCTGGTGACGGTCCCGCCCGCGGCGTGGGCGCCGGGTCAGGGCCCGGAACCGTACCTGTCCCTTGATGCCCTCACGGGTTTGCGTCGTTCCGTCGATCGCGATGGTGATCCGGTCGGGCGATGACGCGGTTAGGGGTGTGACCGAGATACGCGCCAAAGGGGCAATGGGATGATCTTGAAGCCCTGATCTGCTCGGATTTGGCCCTGTTCTCGTATAGCTACGGCCAGGTGGCGTGTAGCGCTGAGTAACTACTTGGGGCTGCGGTCGCGCTGTTGGAGGGCGGCGAAGTCGGCGTGCGCCGCTTCGACGGCCTCCGGGTACGCCTGGGTCTTCTCGTGCTCGGCCAGCGCCCGGTAGATGCTGGAGAGGCTGGGGTTCTGTCCCTTGCGCTTGCCGGTGGGGATGAGCAGGTCGGGCTGGATGTCCTCGACGCTCTCGCCGTTCGCGCGGCGTCGGAGCACGGTGTGCAGCATGTCGTCGGTGATGACCGGCGGCCGGCCGCCGTGGTTGCCCTTGCGGGCTGCGGCGTCCAGTCCTTCGAGGGTGGACTCCCGGATGTTCTCCCGCTCGGTCTCGGCCATCGCCGCGAAGAACCCGAACAGCAGGCGTCCCGGTCCGCTGGGGTCGTACATCCCCTGGAGGGGACCGGCGAGCATCTCCAGCACCAGGCCGTGGGCGGTGAGGTGATCGGCGAGCGCGGTCAGCTCTGCGGCATCGCGCCCCAGCCTCTTCATCTCGTTCACTGTGAAAATTACCCGGCAGTGCGGGGCGTGGGCCTTGATCTCCCTCGCGGCGGCGAGCGCGGCCTCGAACTGTGGGCGCACCCGCACCCGGGTGCTGATCTTCTCGCTGAAGATTTTGTCTCTCGGGATGCCGTGTCCGGCGAGCGCGTCGAGCTGGGACTGGAGTTCCTGGGTGAGGCTGGAGCACCGCGCGTACCCGATGCGGATGTCCGCGCTCGGGGTGTCCGGGTCGACGGGCGCCGGCGCCGGGATGCCGGGCCGCCAGGGTTGGCCGGGGCCGCGGTCGGCGGGGGTCGGCACGCGCAGGAGCTTCGCGAGCCGGGGCACCTTGGTGAAGCGGCCAGTGTGGTAAGTCCCGGCGACCGCGCCGGAGCGCGAGCGGCAGGGTGAACCCGACGATGCGTTACAGCGTGGGCAGGGGCGGCGCTCGATGTCGTCCGCTTCGGACACGAGTGCGGTGTGAGGGTCCGTCATGACCCCGGATACGGTCACAAACATTTCCCAGAACATGCCTGATGCCACTTTTGAGTGAGACCGAGTTGTGACAGTGAATCCGCGATCCGGACCGCTTTTGCCGACCGTTTTCGATCATGCTCCGGGAAAGGGTCGTTTGTGAGAAGGGGTTGGCGTTCCGGCGCGTGCAGGACTCGCCTCCGGCCGGGTTCGTGTGCTGCCATTACTGCTGGTCGAGGGCGACGGCGACCTGGTCCAGGTGGGCATGGTGATTCCACGTGTCCACGTGTGAAGGGTGGCGGGGAGTGTCCCGATCCCGCTCGGTCGAACTGCGGAATCGGGACAATGCACGATCGGTGGATGGGGGCCTGGCCGCCCGTCCTGGGCGGGTCACTTGTGGAGAACGGCCTGGATTTCGAGGCTGATCGACACCTTGTTGCTGAGCGCGACGCCACCGGCGTTGATGCCGAAGTCGCGCCGGTTGATCTCTGCGGTCGCGGAGAAGCTGGCCCGCTGTCCATCCCGCTGGTCCGAGCTGAAGGCGTTCACCTTGAGGGTCAGCGGCACCTGCCGTGTGACGCCGTGCAAGGTCAGCTCACCGTCGACGGCCCAACCGTCGACGGTCTGGCGGATGCCGGTCGAGCGGTAGCTCATCGCCGGGTACGTGTCGACGTCGAGGTATTCGGCGGCGTGGAGGTGGCTGTCTCGCTTTTCGTTGCCGGTGTCGATGGATGCGAGGTCGATCGTCGCGGTGACCGACGAGCGCAGTGGGTTCTTGTCCGTGACGAGCGTGACGTCGTGGGTGGTGAAACGGCCCCGCGTCTTGCTGATCCCGAGGAGGCGGACTGAGAAGGCGATCTCGGAGTGCGCCGGGTCGGCCTTCCACGTGCCGGCCAGATAGCCCGGAATCTCGGTCGCGGGAGCGCTGTTCATGGTTTCGTTCATGGCTTCCTCTATGGTTGTGCGGCCGCGGCAGCGCGGCGAGGGGGATGGTGGGTCGGGGTTGGTGCCCGTGATCCATCGCGAGCGGCGCGCCCGCCGGCGCTTGGGGCCCAAGACGTCGGTCGTCGCGGACAGTTGCCTGGTATTGCTCGAACTCCCGTGATCTGTCAGGGCTCGAGGTCGACCGCTCCTTTGCCGCTCGCGATGTCGAGCGGCACCGAGACCTGGTCGTGCGTGATCAGCCAGGTCCCGTCGATCTTCCGGAAGCAGTACGTGACCCTGACCCACATACCGCTCATCGCCGTCCCGTCCTTCAGCGTGCCGCTGAGACGAGCAAAAGCGTGCCCGAAGGCCACGTCATCGCCCACGGTGAGGGTCAGCTCGCGAACGTCGTAGGTCACGCTCTCGAAGAACGCGAACACGGGCGCCCAGTTCTTGAGTTTCGCCTCCATCCCCACACTCTGGAGCGGCGGCTCGATGTCGAAGGACACGATGTCCGTTGCGTACAGATTCTTCAGGCCCCCGGGATCCTTGGCCTGGAGTCCCTGGGCGATCATGTCGACTTGCCGGCGAATCTCGGCTTCGTCCATCTCGCGTTGCGTAGGCATCGCGACCTCACCTTCCCTTTCGTGGTGGAACCTTGGCTTCTCACACGCTCCGCTCTGCGGATTACGCTTCACCTATCAGCGCAGAATTTCGGCCCGCACCCTCTCTTTCGGCGTTGCGATGTCCCAGTAGCGAACGGTGCCCCGCGCTTCACGGAAGTCCCCCGTACCGCCGGTGATCGCCATGTCGAGCGAGCTCGTTCCGCTCACCCAGAGCGACTGCATCGTCAGAGAGCCGCGCTTAAGTTCCATCGTGATCAGGCACTGGGTCGTGAGTTCGTCGCCCTTGATGTGGATGACCTGGCACGACCCGCCCCCGCGTCCGACACTGCGGCCGTCCTTTATCGCGGTGCCGGAGTAGACGTGCGTATCACCCAGGCTCGGCCCTTTCGGGTCGAGATCGGTATACGCGTACTGATCGTTCTGAACCTTGAGTTCGAGGACCTCGACTTGTCGCCTTTCCGGGGTATCGGCGTCTGCGCTACTTACGGCAAAGACGCCGACCAAAGCGGTGACCAGCGAAATGGAGAAGAGTCTTGTGAGCGACGCTCGTGTGTTGTTGTTCGTCCGTTCCCTGTCATGCACGCCGACGGATCCCAGTCTTCTGGTGACCATGATGGAAACCTCCTCATTTGCTCAAGCAGTTTCTGCCCCTGGTGGGCGTTGCCGGTCAAGCGGGCGCCGGAGGGCCGACCTCGCCGCCGGCCCTGGAGCACCCGGCAGGTACGCCGACGAGTTGAGCGCCGACGTGCTCGCTGGGTGATGTGTTCGTCTCAGCGGTTCGACAACACAGCCCCCGGGGGGGGGGGGGGGGGGGGGGGGCCCGCAAAAACACCGGGGGGGGGTTGGGGAACCGAAAGGGCGAAAAAAACAAAAGCGCCCGACCGCCCCAAAAAAAACAAAAACAACCAACCA
>NZ_JBITJK010000051.1:0-58950 GCF_044459945.1 Streptomyces sp. NPDC050164 | reverse complement strand
AGGACCCTCGACAAGTCCCATCGTTGCAGGTCAGGAGCACTCTCCGCTTATTTGATCAAGGCATGGACGAGCACGTTCATGAAAGCGCGAGGCTAAGGGCGCTCAGAAGGTCGGCGCCGGGGCTCGCGGAGCCGCCGACGCCCTGCCGGACTGGAGCGGCACTGCCGTTCAGTCCCTGCGGAAGACGGTGGGGCGGGTCTCGCGAGCAGGACTGTCCCCCAAGCGAGTAGTGGCACTCCACAAGAAGCGCGGGCACGAGGTCGAGTCGCTCTCCGACCTGCGCCGCCTCGACCTTGAGCAGGTCGACGCTGTCCGTGGGCGGAAGGCGAGCTGGTACTACCCGGCTGCCGCGGCGCTCTCGGGAGCCGGTGCGGGACTGGTGATCTCCGGAGGAGAGCTCGTCCTCGCCGCCTCCGCCGGCGCCGCGGCAGCACCTTCGGGAGGCGCGATCGCGGGAGCTTTCGCCGCCGACACCGCTGCCGTCCTCGGACTCGCATCCCGCGCCGTCGGCCATGTCTCGCTGTCCTACGGCTACGACCCTGAAGAGCCTGCCGAAAAACTCTTCGTGATGTCTGTCGTCAACGTCGGGACAGCAAGTTCGGCCACCGCCAAAAATGCCGCGATGGCCGACATCTCGCGGCTCACCCAGGCGCTCTTCCGCGGCAAGGCGTGGGAAGTCCTCAGCGAGTCAGTCGTCACCAAGGTCTCCTCGCAGTTCGCGAAGGCGTTCGGCTTCCGTCTCACCAAGAAGGGCTTCGGCAAGGCGGTACCCGCATTCGGGATCGTGGTAGGGGGCACCCTCAACTGGACCACTCTGGAGGGGATCGTCGACGCCGCCGAGATGGCGTACCGGCGGCGGTTCCTGCTGGAGAAGTATCCGCATCTCGCTGACGCGGAGACCCCCGGACCGTTTCTCGACGACGACTTCGACGTGCCGGACGACGCCGACGAGGAGATCAGCGTGCTCGACGAGATCGTCGAGGCGGGCGGACCCGACCTCCACTGACCTCTTGCGTCCCGGCGGTGCGTGTCATCACGCGACCGCCGGGACGACGCGACTTAGGACCCCGACGCGAAGCCCACGAAGTACGCCCAGCCCTCACGCCCCACGGCGAACGGTCGTCGTGCCACGTCCTTGGAGTCTCGTACATGGACGGTCTGCTCCGTCACAGCGACCTCCACGCAGTCGTCGCCCGAGCTACCGCTGTAGCTTGACTTGAACCAGGCGAGTTCCGTCGTGTTCATGCCTCTCCTCGCAGTCGCTCCAGCAAGGCCCGGGAATCCTTAGGGTGCAGGGCCTGCGACCGCAGTGTGTCATAGCGCTGCTGGAGAACTCTCGCCTCTTTCGGGTCGCCAATCAGCCGGCCGCTCTCCTGGCCCTCCGAGTACGCGAGTCGACGCCCCTCCGGGGTCTCCAGCAGGCGCAGAGGCCCATCCATGCACGAGTGGTACTCGGCTTCCAGCGGCATGATTTGCAACGTCACGTTGCGCGGCGACGTGTGCTCCAGAACGTGGTTCAGTTGCTCGCGCCACACCTCAGCTCCGCCCAGCCTGCGCCGCAGGACAGCTTCCTCAACGATGAAGTGGAACGGAACAGTCGGACGTTCGTACAGCATCCGTTGTCGCTCCATCCTCGCCGCAACTTGGGCCTCCAACTGCTCGTCCGTCAGCAGCGGAATTCGGTTCTCAAAGAGTGCCCGTGCGTACCCCTCCGACTGCAACAACCCCGGCACCAACCGGCACTCATACGTACACAGGCTCACCGCCACCCGCTCCAGCCTCGCCCACCGCCGGAACCAAGCCGCCAGCCCCGCCTCCCCCCGCGTCAGAAACCGAGCCGAGTGCCGCAACGCGCCCGTGTTCCCCAGCACCTCCTCCGCCCGCTCGACGAACGACGCATCCGCCATCCGCCGCCCCAACTCCACCGACTCCACCGTGTGCTTGGAGAACCGCACCAGCTCCCCGAACTGCGCCCTGCTCAGCCCCGCGTGCTCACGCAGCGCCTGGACGACCGCCCCGAACGTCCGCAGGCTGTCCGACGGAGCCGGCTCCCGTTCCGCCTCGCAGGCCCCCGTCTCGCTGCCCACACCCGCGCCACCCGCCATGCGCACCCACCTCCGCTTGCCTCTGTACGTCGCCCGTCGGCCCCCACGATCGACAGAAGCCCAGCTTGACGGATCCGACGACGTACCGTCCACGGAATGTGCCCGTACGCTTACACACCGTACGGACTCGATCCCCCCGCATAACACCAGCGCAGCCACGGCAGTTGAACACTTGCGCCCCCTGACATGAGTCCGGGCCCCACCCGATCCGCACCGAACACCGGAGAACGAGAGAGCCCCGTGAACCCGTACAACACCACTCCACCGCCCCCGTCCCGGCCCTGGTGGAGGACCACCCCTGCTCTGCTCGGCCTCATGGCCCTCGTGGCCCTGCTCAGTGCGGTGAGCCTCCTGCTCGGCTTCCTCGTGATGATCGCCGCCATGGTGGCGGTGTGGATCCTGCCCGCATGGCGCTGGTACGCCAGACTCGGCGCCACGTTCGGCGCCTTCTTCCTGCTGCTGATCAGCGCGGGCATGAGCGGTCAGCTCGACGACAGCGGGGCGGACAAGCCCGATGCCAGCTCTGAGGAAGCGGAGGACGCGAGCACCGGAGCCACGTCGTCCCCCACCACCGCGAAGGCCCTCGAACTCACCAACTACACGGGCAAGGCGCTCGACGAGGCGGAGAAGGGGGCACGTGCGGCCGGATTCACGCCCGGTCATCATGACGCGTCCCCGGACGGCCGCCCGATCGTCCTCCGGTCGGCGTGGACGGTGTGCTTCCAGAAGGCCGACACCACCGCGAAGTCCGTCACCTTCGCCGCCGTACGGGACGGCGAGCCCTGCCCTACGAAGGACGGGCGCCCGCTCCCCTGGCCGACGATGCCGGAAGTCGTGGGCCACACCTACAACACGGCGGTCAAGGCGCTGGACCGGGCCGGCATCGACCTCGACAGCGTCACGCTCGACGACGTCTACCTCGACGTCGACGCGCCCACGGCCGAGGAGGCCGCCGAGGAAAGCGACGAGTGGCGGGTGTGCTTCCAACGCCCGGACGAGGGCAGTGATGTCACTTCCACCACCACGGTCCGCCTCGACCTGGGCCAGTGGACCGACGCCGACCTCGACCAGGAGTGCCCGTCGAAGAAGGACACGACGTACAAGATCCCCGCCAACGACCCCGACTTCAATGACAGTGACGACACCGGCACCACCGAGGACGAAGATTCGACCGGCGGCACCAACGTCGGCACCGTGCACCCCGGTTCCTTCTGCGACCGACCTGGCGCCACCGGCGTGACCGAGGCGGGAACCCCGATGGTCTGCGGCCCCGGCTCCGACGGGCGCAACCGCTGGCGCTCCTCTTAACCTGTTCCACCCCACCCGCTGCGCAACTCGCAGAGAATGAGCCCTGGGGAGTGCCGATAGGGACGGCTATCGCCCTAATCCACCACGCCTCACAGCCTGCTGCCGCTGCCGCTGCCGCCCGGAGACCCGATGCCTTCTTCTGAGGACGACACACGCAAGGTCCAAACAGCGGTCACCGGCCGGCCCGGATCGGACCAGCCCGTGTTCCTGCCGTTCGACCACGACGACTTCGACGGGATGGTGGAAGCCCCTCACTGCGCGCCTGCGTGGCCGGTTTACGCAGGTCTTATTGAAGCCGCCCATGTCGTCCCAAGATGATGTTCGCAGTTCCTCGTGCATCAACGGCCATGGACCCAACATGTGCAATGCGTGAGGGGACACAGGATGACGGACGGGGTGGGGGCGTGACAGTGCCGAGCGGGTACCGAGCCGGTCGACAGGGGGTCGGTGCAGTATGAGGCAACGCCTCCAAGTCGTGCTGCAGATCCTGCTGGCGCTGGTTGCCTGTCTGCTTGGCATCGTCACCAACTACGCCACCAGCAAGGACGACGCGCCCTGGGCGCTGGAGATGATCCAGCAGTGGTCCGTGCCAGCCATCGGGCTGCTGGTCGTCGCCATGGTGGTCGGCCAGGTCGTCGTGTACCGGCTGGAGAACCCGGCGCCCGCGCCGTCGGAGTGGCCGCGTGACCGGATTCCGTACCCGGGGCTGGACGCGTTCGGCGAGGACGAGGCGGCCGTCTACTTCGGCCGGGAGGCGCAGGCCGCCGAGCTGACACGTCGGCTGCACGCCTCCGCGACCCGTCCCGCCGACCGGTTCCTGATGCTGACGGGGGCGTCCGGCAGCGGCAAGTCGTCGCTCGTCCGGGCCGGGGTCATGCCCCGGCTGCGCCGACGCCGGTGGACGATCGTGCCCACGTTCTCACCGGGGCCGAACCCCCTGCACGCACTGGCCGCGTCCCTGGCGGTGGCCGGTGGCAGCAGGGAGACACCCGACGCGGTGCTGCGGCGGCTGCGGCAGGGCCCGGACAGCCTGGCGGCCGAGTTGTCGCGGTTGCGGGCCGGGCAGTTCCAGCGGGTGCTACTCGTCATCGACCAGTTCGAGGAGCTGGTCACCCTCGCGGGCGAGCGGGAACAAGCCCAGTTCCTGGAGACTCTGCACGCGTGTCTGCGGCAGGAGCCCTCCGTCCGTGTGCTGGCCACGTGTCGGGTGGATCTACTGGGGCGGCTGCTCGGGACCGGTCACGCGCCGTTCCTGCAGCATCCGGTCGCCATCGGCACGTTGAGCCGGGCGCAGCTCGTCCAGGTGGTGGAGCGGCCGGCCGCACTGGTGGGTATCTCGTTCGAGCCCGGTCTCGTCGAGACCATCGTGGACGACACCGGTACGGACGACGCGCTGCCCCTGCTCGCCTACCTCCTCCAGGAGCTGTACTTCGCCTGCGGCCCGGGCGGCACGGTCACCGGGGAGACGTACCGGCAGCTCGGAGGTGTGGCTGGAGCCCTGGCCCGCCAGGCGGACAACACGGTGGCCGCCCTTGGCGCTCCGGGCGGCATCGACTTTGCGCTGCGGGTGCTGCTGAAGTTCGTCACCGTCGAGGAACGGGACCTCGCCCGTCGTCCGGTGCGGATGTCCGAGCTGACCGACCAAGAGCGGCACGTGGCGGACGCGTTCATCGAGGCGCGCCTGATCCGGTCCTACGCCGCGGAGGGAACCGCGGGGAACACGGACGGCCACCGGGGCGCCTGCGCGGAGGTGACACACGAGGCGCTTTTCCGGCAGTGGGCGCCCCTAAGGCAGGAGGCGGAGGCGCGGGCGGAACGGCTGCGGGAGCGGGCCGAGCTGGAGCGGTGGGCCGCGGACTGGGAGCGGTCCGGACGCAGCGCGGACTACCTCCTCACCGGGGAACGCCTCGCCGTCGCCCAGCGGTGGCTGGCCGCGTTGGAGGAGGCCGGGCAGGCGTCGGCTCCCGCCCGTGCGCTCGTCGACGCCTCGCAGCGCCGGGACCTGGCCTTCCTCTCCCGTGTTTCCGACAGCATCGGCCGGCAGGTGCTCGCAAGCGCGGAGACCGAGCCGGAGCGGGCGTTGCTGCTCTCCCTGGCCGCGCTCGGCGAGTGCGCGCCGACCCCGGCCGCGCGGCGGGGACTGATGACGGCGCTGGCCGCGAGTCACCTGCGGACCCGGCTGGACGGGCACACGGACACAGTCCGGGACGTCGTCTGGTCCGCCGACGGGCGGCTGCTGGCGACCGCGTCCAGGGACGGGACGGCTCGCGTGTACGACGCGGAGACGGGGCGTTCGCTGCGGGTGCTGCCGTGCGACGGCGCCATGGTGGAGTCGGTGTCCTTCTCCCCCGACGCGAGCCGGCTGGCCACTGCCGGGCGCGACCAGGTCGTACGTGTCTGGGATGCCGTGTCCGGCGAACCGGTCCGGCAGCTCGCCGGAGCCGGGGACATCGGCCGACGGGTGGCGTGGTCGCCGGACGGGACGCTGATCGCCGCCACGTTCAGGGACCATGTGGCCCGGGTGTGGAAGGCCGACAGCGGCCGACTCGTGCACGAACTGCGCGGCCACACTGGCGACGTCTGGGGCGTGGCCTGGGCACCGGACGGTTCACGTCTGGCCACCGCGTCGCACGACCGGACGGTGATCGTCTGGGACGCGGCGACGGGAGCGGCCACGACGGCCCTGACCGGGCACACCGAGTTCGTCGAGGGCGTCGCGTGGTCGCCGGACGGAGAGTCGCTGGCCACCGGGTCCGGTGACCACACCGCCCGGATCTGGGACGCCCGCACGGGCGCGCTGCGGCTGCTGCTGCGCGGCCACGCGGACTACGTGTGGAACCCGGCCTTCTCGCCGGACGGTCGGCTGCTCGCCTCCCCGTCGTCCGACCGGACGGTGCGTGTCGTCAGCACCGAGGACGCGAAGGAGGTCGCGGTGCTGCGCGGCCACGCCGACACGGTGTGGGCCGTCACCTGGTCGCCGTCGGGCACACAGCTCGCCACCGCGTCGACGGACGGCACCGGCCGGGTGTGGGACCTCCGGCCGCGGGGAGCCGAGTCCGTTCTGGTCCAGGGGCACGACGGGCCGGTGAACCAGGCGGTGTGGTCCGGCGACGGGACCCGCCTCGCCACCGCCTCGGACGACGGGACGGTGCGGATCTGGAGCGCGGACTCCGGCGCGTCCGCCGGGCCGGTGACGGCGCCGGGCGAGCGGGTGTGGAGTGTGGCGTGGTCGCCGCACGGCGACCGTCTCGCCCTCAGCACCGCGGACGGCCTGGTGCGCGTGGTGGACGGCTCTGGCGGCACGGCGTTCGACCTGCGCGGTGGTAGTCGTCCGGGTCGAGACCCATCGCCTCGCGCTCGGGGGACGCCCAGTACAGCGCGTTGCGCTCCGCGAAGGTCTCCGGTCCCTCGTAGGAGATCAGCCAGACGAACTGGTTGCGCTCCCGGTCCGCCCAGGCACCGCCGATCTCGAAGCCCAGCTTCAGCCGCAGCGGCACGATGTCATTGCGCCACCGCTCCACCCACTCGTCGAGCAGCCCGTCGCGGACGGTGTACGTACGCAACTGCGTGGTCCTGGGCATCTCGCGTGCTCCCCTGTCGAGTCGAAGCAACCAGCACACCGCCCGACGCCCCGCCCCGGCACGCCGGACGACCGGCCCGAACGGCCGGTCCAACCGTACGCCACGCGGCACATGCCCGGCTCTGCCATCGGCAACCAACAGGCCGGAGTCGCGCGTTGCTCCGACGGGCGGAGGCTTCTCCCAATCGGTCCGCCGCAGCTGTCACTTGTTGCTGCCGTCCTTCCGCACTCGGAGTGAACACCCGACTCGCGTACCACGCACAGTAAGCATCCGTACGTTGACTCAACGTACGAGCGGCACTTCTGGCGCGCGCTCCTGACGGTCAGCGAGGCTGACCCCATGAACGTGAGCACGCCCCACACCCCCACCACCGCCAGGACGTTCGCCCAGCACCTGTCGTCCACACGTCGAGGCGCACGTCTCGCCCGCGTGCTCGCGGCGGCGGAGTTCCGCGCCTGGGAGGTGTCACCGTCCGTGGCCGAGCGCGCGGAGCACATCGTGGCCGAGCTGGCTGCCAACGCGGCGCTGCATGGCCGGGTCCAGGGCCGGGACTTCCGCCTGGCCCTGGACGTCGACGCGGCCACCGGCACGCTCCGGATCGAGGTGAGCGACGTGCGCGGCGACCGGCAACCGTCGCCCGCGGCCATACCAGAGGAGGAGGCTGAGTCGGGCCGCGGCCTGCTCCTCGTGGAAGCCCTCGCCGACCGCTGGGGGACGGAGCCGTATCCACCGAGCGGCAATACTGCCTGGGCGGAGGTTTCTCACCAGTGATCGTGTGACTTGTCGCCGCGTCTCGTGAAGTTCACCTCGCGTGCCGTGCGGAGCGTGCAGAAGTGGGCACCAAGCCTTCGCCACGAAGGCTCGACGCCGGCACCGTGCTCCGCGATGGCCTCTCGGACGCCTCTGGTGAGCCGTCGACACGGGGCGTACCCATCCTCATCATGGGGCCGTGACCATCGATGACGACGTCGCCAAGCTTGCGAACCACGTGCGGACCACCCTGGGCGAGGGGCCCTTTCTCCGCGCAGGCGGCTGGCACCACATGGGTGCGGTGATCTGTGACGCCGTCCTCCAGCAGGCCAGGCACTACGAGCGCTGGGTACGGCCGCGCGTCAAGGAACTGCAGTCGGCTTGGCCGGACGCGCACACGGTGACTCGTTTTCGTGCGCGTGCGGCCGAAGGCGAGCTCAGCGCAGTACTGCGAACGACCAACCGGAGGAAGCTCGCCGCCATCGTCGCGATCACAGACCTTCTCGCCGCGAGCGGGGTGGAGACCCGCGACGAACTCAGGGCATGGCTGAAGGAGGACACCAGCCGCTCCGCACTCCTCGCCGTGCACGGAGTCGGCGCCAAGACGGTCGACTATCTGGGCTCTCTGGTCGGAGGATCCCATGTGGCGGTGGACGTGCATCTGCGCGCGTTCGCTCGGCAGGCGGGTGTCGGAGCGACCACCTATCACGGGCTTCGCCGGGTCTACGAAGAGGCCGCCGACCGTCTCGGGCACGATCGCGGAGGGCTGGAGCATGTGGTGTGGAGCCACATGTCCGTCAACGGCGGCGCTCAGCGGCCGGCACCCTCTCCGTAGAACACCAAGGGCGGCCTCGACACCCCTTGAGCGCTTCGTAGCCGAGGGCGTCGAGCCGCCACCTCCGGCCGCACGCCCAGGGCATCAGGCCATCCGGCGATCTCGACCGGCCTCCCCAGCATCACACCGTCCCAGTCCGTCTCCTCCGTGAGACCACGTCGGTCGAGGAGCACGCCCCAGATGCTGCCCCGTTGGCGTCGACGAGGCGCGAGACTGCCCGCACCGCCACTTCCTGTTCGGTGCGCGACATCCCGTCGAGCCCGAACTCGACGACCAGCCCTGCATCGGCAGCGGCAGCGGCAGCGGCTCCGGACCTGCTCCATCGTCTCCAACCCGGGCAACTGCTACCAGGCGGTGCAGTACTGCCCGAACGGTGACCACGGAGCCACGACCACGACCGCGGGCGGCACTCGGATCACGTGCGCGTACAGGTCGAACGACTGGAGCTGGTCCTACTGCTGACGGACGTCAGGGCAAGGCCGCCAGCCGGCTCCCGACGGCACCCGCCTACAAGGGTGGCTTGGTGCCCGGTACCCAGTCGAAGCCGAAGCCGTAAGCGCGGTCGATGAGTTGCTGGTTGGACAGGAACGGCTCGGCGGTGAACCAGCGGACCTCACGCTGCAGCTCCAGGGCGACCCCGCCCCGCCCCGGTGTGATCAGGGCGATGGCGCAGGACGTGGATCCGGCCGGGGAGTCGTCCAGGTGGATGCGCCATGTGCCGTCGGGCGCGCTGACGGTGACGACGCCTCCCAGCGTGCGGAAGTCGGCTGCGCCCTCGTAGAGGTACACGTAGGCGAGCAGCTTGGTGAACTGGTGCCGCTGCTCGAGGCTGATGCGGAGGGTTTCGCCGTCCGAGGTCTCGCCGGTCCGGTCGTCCTGGTCGAGACTGACGTAGGGCCAGGCGTCGAGGTCACCGAACTGTGCGCCGAGAGGTTGCACCGCGGTGCCCAGTCCGTCGCGGGTCAGCACCAGGCACCCAAGGTCGAGGTCGGCCTCCCCCGTGACCGACCAGTTGAGGTTCATCTGGAGAACGCCCCGACCCGTGATCGCGGCGCGAGGCGTCTGCTTGGTGAGTTCCACGGGACGTGCCGGTGACCTTCGCTGTGCCCGCGTCCCCGCGTCGGCGACTCCCCTTCCGGTCAGGTCGATGACCGTCCGCCGCCTGCCGTCACCGCTCAACGCATGCCCCTATACCTCAGCAACCTACGCAACTGTTTTACGCCACGCCGTCCATGCCATGTGATCGTCGTCTATTATTGCCCGATCAGTGAAGGAGATGTGAAGGTTCCTGTCACTTCGTTCATGCGGCAGGGGTACGTGAGGCGCGCCGTCGCCCTGTTCCCGCCGCGCTCGGATCTGCACAAAGTCCCGGCTTCACCGGGCAAGGGTGGGGAATGTTCACGGGGACACATCTCGACAAAGGGGTGACGGCACGTCACCTCGAGGACGCGGCGCAGGATCCTGTGCTCGCCCCACGCGCGGAAGAACTGCGCGCACTGGCACAGGCACTCGACTCCACCGACGTGGAAGCCCTCGACGCCTGGGCCGATCTCGACCTGATGACCCACTTCGCCCGGTCCGAGAGCATCGCCGAACCGGTGGACGCCCGTCGGGGCGAACAGCTCGACTCGGTGCTGGACTGGGTGCTGGGAGCGTTGGTCTTCCTGCCCTTGCTCTTCACCTGGTTCGGCCTGTGGCAGGCATCGAGTGCCTACGGGGCGCTCACCGGGGACGACCCCAAGGCCGCAGGCCGTCCGTTCCTGCAGCTGTGGCAGTCCGGATTCGACGGACACCTGAGCGAGACGTACCGCTTCGGTCACGTCGCCGTCGGCGGGTGCCTTGCCCTGCTGATGCTGTTCTTTCTCACGGCCGTCCACGGATACCGGCGTACCAGCGCCGAACGACGCGAGGAGCAGGCCCGCGGGCGTGCCGGAGCGGCTCTGGCCCGCCTGGTCCCCATCCTCACTCGCGCCCAGCTCTCACTCAACGAGCACCGGTTCGCCTCACCTCAGCGTTTCGCCGCTGAGCTCAACTCGGCGGCCGGACGGCTACAGCGGATGCACACCAAGGCCATCACCACGCAGGAGGCGCTCAGTCGAGCCGCAGAGATGGTGAGCGAGGCCGCGGACAAGGCGGAGCGGCGTCTCGCCCAGGCGGAGGCGTACATACGCCCCATCGAGCAGGTCGTGCTGCGCATCGAGGAGACCGTCCGCGACAGCGGTACGGCCCTTCAGGCGGCCGTCCAGGGACTGGACGACCCGCTGACGCAGGCGGGCCGCCAGCTGGCCGACGCGGTCAGCGGACAGACCCGCGTCCTGGACAAGGCAGTTGAGGACCTGAGGACGGCCGGCGACAGCATGCGCGACGTCCTGTCCCGTGCGGCGGACCGGCTGGAGACGGCAGTAGGCGACAACGGTGAGCGCGTACGAGGCGCGCTGTCGGACGCTGCGCGGCAAGTCGAGGACTCGCTGACCGTACTGGCCGCCTCGCAGCGCGGGTTCACCACCGGCATCGAGGTCGTGGCGGACGTCAACGGCCGCCTGCTCAACGACCTCGGTTCGGTGGCCGATCGAACCGGTGAGGCAGCCGAGGCGTCGCGGGAGGCTCTGCTCGGCATGGAGGCGCGCAGCCGCGCCGTGCAGGAGGCGACGGACCGCTTCGTCACGGTCACCGAAGCCCTGGAACGGGCACTCCGCGATACGGAGGCCGCACGCAACGAGGCCGAGGACGCCCGGATCGAGGCAGAAGCAGCTCGCAGCGAGGCGGAGACGGCGCGTGCGGGTGCCGAGGCGGCCCAACGGCGCGCGGAGAGCGATCTGCGGCAGGCCGAGAAGCTGCGGACCGGGATCGGACCGGCTCGGTGAGCCCTCTGAAGAGGCGTTTCCGGTTCACACCGCTTCACTTGGCCGGTTGGCTCTTCGCCGACATGCTGCTCGTGCTCGCCCTGGTGTCCATGGGAGACCGCGGTGACCCTCTCGCCGCGCGGTCAGAGGCCGAGCCCTCCAAGTCGGCGGTGGTCACGCCGTCACCGGAACCGAGTCGGACGCCGACCGGACCGCGGTCGGTGGCGCGCAAGCCGGTGAAGGTCCGTCTGACCGCAGCGGTCGGCGACAGCACACGGATGGTGAAACAGCTCCGTGCCGCAACCACCCGTTACCAAGGACGCGAAGCAGCCTTCGTCCTGACCTTCGGCCAGGCACCGGAGCCCGGCGACGGCCAGGCATACGCGCGGGACGTCAACAAGGCCCTGCGGAAGGCGCGGCCGGACATATTCACCGGCGCGACGACGCGGGACTTCTGGAACGGCGGCCCCTCGGGCTCGGCCGATCTGGAGATCTACTTCTACACCCGTTGACGGTTACGCCGTCTCATCAGCCCAGGAGAAACAGCCCATGCAGCTCCTCCCCTTCTACATGGTGTGCGACGAGTCCGGCTCCATGGCCGGCGGTGGCGTGGACGCCATCAACGCGGCGTTGCCCGACCTGCACCAGGAGATCAGCACCAATCCGAGTGTCGCG
Organism: Streptomyces sp. NPDC050164; assembly: GCF_044459945.1. Classification (NCBI taxonomy): domain Bacteria; kingdom Bacillati; phylum Actinomycetota; class Actinomycetes; order Kitasatosporales; family Streptomycetaceae; genus Streptomyces; species Streptomyces sp. NPDC050164. Next base: position 46,853 of record NZ_JBITJK010000051.1, on the reverse strand, counting down.
GACAAGACGCGCTTCGCGCTCATCGGCTTCTCCACCCAGGCCTCCGTGCTGCAGCCCCTCGCCGACCTGAGCGAGCTGACGCAGCTGCCGTCCCTGTCTGCGGGCGGTGTCACCTCCTTCGGTGCCGCCTTCCGACTGCTCAAGGACACCATCGAGAAGGACGTCGCGGGGCTGAAGGGCGAGGGTCACGACGTCTACCGGCCCGTGGTGTTCTTCCTCTCCGACGGCATCCCCACGGATGAGGGCTGGCGCACCGCGCTCAGCGAGCTGAACGCCTTCCGCTACGCGCCGAAGATCATCGCGTTCGGCATCAGCGACGCCGACGCCGCGACGATCACCGAGGTGGCCAACTTCAAGGCGTTCATCCAGCAGAACGACTCCATCTCGCCGGCCGTCGCATTGCGCGAGTTCGCCTCAAGCCTCACCCGGTCCATCGTCAGCTCGGCGACCAGCATGGCCGCCCAGGGCGGAGACGGGTTCCAGCTCCAGGTGGACGAGCAGGTGCCCGGGTTCACCAGCCTTTCCCTGGACAAGCTGTGAGCGGCCCGATGCCGTACGGAGAAGCGCCCAAGCCTCACGAGGATGTGCCGGGTCGCGACGGACGCGCCCACCGTGACGACCTCGACGAGCACTTGGCGGGTCTGCCCACCGGCATCGTCCAGGACACGCGCACGCTCGGGACTGCCGGTCCCACGCCGCAGCCCCCGCTTCCGACGGCGGAGCGCCTCGATCCGGCTCCAGCGGAGCCCGGAGACGTTCCGTCGCGCGGGGCGCCGGCGCACGTCGGCCAACGGCCTCCCAGCTACCCGCCGCACCCGCTGCAATGTCCGTCCGTGCGGGACGGCGACCAGTTCGCGGCCCTCACCCCGGCCGTGCTGCTGGACGGGGCCCAGGTCGGACGGCTGACCGTACGGGCGGCGTCCATCCGTGGTGACTCCCACAACTGGGAGGGAAGCTGCCGCCAGGACTCCATGACGGTGACCCGCGTCGGTCCGCCCGAGGCCGAACTGCTGTTGCTGGCGGTCGCCGACGGGGTGGGCTCGGCGACGCACTCGCACGAAGGCTCGTACCACGTCACTCGCCAGGCGGCTCTCCATCTGGACCGGGAGGCGGAGAACATCCATGCGGCGCTGATTGCCCGGGACGAGGGTGAGCTTCGCGCGATCGCCAACAAGGCGATTGCCGGCGCGGTCAGCGAACTGCGCATCGGGCAGGAACACGCCACCACCCTGCACGTCCTGCTGGTGCCGACCGACGCCCGCATCCGCGAGCGTCTCGTCTGCAGCGTAGGTGACGGCGGGCTGTTCGTCTTGCTGGACGGGCAATGGCACCAGGCCGATCAGGTGGACGACGGAAGTCTCCTGGACACCCGCACCGAGGCCCTCCCGCACGCCTACCGAAGCGTCAAGGCCAAGCTGCTGTACAGCGAACCGGGCCAGGTTCTCCTCCTGGGCACCGACGGCATCACCAACCCGCTCGCCCAGAGGGATCCTGAGTTCGCTCAGCACCTCGCGCACGCGTGGGGCGGGCCGCAAGCACCGTCGCTGTCCGACTTCCTGTGGCAGGCGCAGACGCGGGCCAAGTCCTACGACGACGACCGGACCGTCATCTGTATGTGGGAAGGAACGGAATGAGCGCTGAGGACGGAGCCGACGTCGCACGGTCGTCGCTCGCCCTGGGAGCACGGGTCGGCAGCGGCGGCCAGGGTGATGTTCACGCGGTCACGGGCGGCCCACTCCTGTTCAAGGAGTACAAGGAGCCGTACAAGGTCAACGGCACCGCCCTCGCCGACCTGGTCGCCTTGCGACAGGGCCTCGGCCAGGCGGACAGAAGCCGCCTCGACGCCCTTGCCGCCTGGCCCTTGTGCCGTGTGGTCGAGGGCGGCCGGACGCTCGGTTTCCTCATGAGACGCGCCCCCGCCCACATGACATGGCGGACCTCTGCGGGGGCGACGAAGCTGGTCGAACTGCAGTATCTGATCCGGCCGCCGAAGGCGGCCTGGCAGGACGTCGTTCAGCCAGGCCCGGAGCAGCGCAGGGCTCTCGCCCTGGCCTGCGTCGAGGCCATTGGCTGGTTCCACGACGCCGGACTCGTGATCGGTGACATCTCACAGGCCAACGTCCTGTGGTCCCTCTCGCCCGAGCCCGCCGTCCACTTCCTCGACTGTGACGGTTTCCGCCGCGTGGGGCACGCGGCGGTCCAGGCCCAGGCCGCCACACCGGACTGGAACGATCCGCTCGCGCCCTCCACCGACGCGACGGTGGACACGGACGCCTACAAGACCGCCCTGGTGGCGGGGCGCATCGTCGCCCAGCGGCCGTACGTCCTTCCGGGCCAGGACCTGCAGCCCGTTCCCGGCTGCCTCAACGACCGTCAGACCGACGGGGTGCGGAGGCTCTTCGCACAGGCCGCGGGCGAGCGCGGTACCCGGCCTCGACCCAGCGAGTGGCAGGCCGCACTCGGCGATCGTGGCGTCATCACGCTCACCGCGGCCACACCTCGGGTTCGGCCTCCCATCGACCACACGGTCCTGGACGGAGCGCGTGACAGGACACCGATCAGGCTGCGGGGACCCGTGCAATAGAAGGGGCGGCGGATTCCTGCCTGGCGCGGGAGCCGCTGTCCCGGGTCAGGCCGACGCCGTTTCCCAGCGATAGGCCCCGGCGGATTCGTCGTACGGACGAAGCAGCGACTCAAGTTCGGCACGCACCAGGTTGGCGTCCGCCGGCGGCAGTGCCAGCGACGCCCGCCGCATGCGGACACTCCACGTCGCCGGGTCCGGGAAGACCGACAGCCGGGGCACCCGGTCACGCAGGACCAGCCCTTCGCGGAAGGGCGCCAGGCCGGACACCTCGAGGCGGCAGCCCTCCGTGAAGGAGCGGTCGCCGAAGACGACCGGCTCTTCCAGGGCCCATACGGGACTGGCGACCGAGGCCCGGGCGATCACGCGGCCCAGGTCGCGGGTGGGGTTCCGGAAGCAGCCGCGCGTCGTGTACAGGAAGACCTCGTCACCCTCCTCCAGCGTCCGCGCCGCCTTGGCCCGCCCGGGCGGGAAAGCCATCCGCTGCTCGGTCACCACCCAGCTCAGGGCGGCACGGTCTCCGATGATCAAAAGGTGCGCGGACGACATGCCGGTCACCTTACCGGGGCACCGGGCAGCCGACCGCCGTCCTGCCGGTCAGAGGCCCGCCCGCTCCAGCAGCACCGGAAGCGCCTGCGGCTTCACCGTCTGCACCGACCGCACCTGCCCGAGCCCCAGTGCGTCCCGGCCCACGGGGGCGCGGTACAGCGCCTGCGTCGCCGCGGTGAGCAGGGTCGCGCCGACCAGGTAGGAGACGTCGGGCTCCTCCGGGTCGCCCCAGGGCTCTTTGTCGACTTCGGCCACCGCGGCGACCGCCGACTCCGGGTGCGTGAAGAAGAACCAGAGGCGGTCGCCCATCCTCATGCGGTTACGGCGGCTGAGCCAGAGCTCGAGTGCGGGCTCCTCCTCCGCAAGCCGGAGCATCGTCTCCATGTCGGACGGCTCCCCGTCCAGCGTGTCCTTGTTCGGGTTGAGGATGTAGATCCAGTCCGCCACTGCTCCCCCTCGGTCGGCACCCGCAACCGCCACGGGAGCCCGCGTGCACGTCATGTGCTACCCGCAGCGATTTCACACCACATGGTGCCAAGTCACTCCGACATCCGCAGCATCCCCCCTGCACGGGGCGTTGCGGCCGCACGGGCACGCATCAGCGGCCGATTCGGTTCGAGCGACCACCTTACGTACACGTTTTCAAGCACGGTGATTACCAGTTAGCTTGTTGACATCGTTCACAGAGTCAGGTCATTGTTGGTGCAGCAACACACCGTCCCATCAGCCCCAAGCACACCCTCAATCAGCACTGGCGTAGAAGGAGCAGCACGTGATCCACCATCGACAGACCTCTGCCGACTCGGCCGCCGACCGCCCGATCTCGGTGAGAGAGCTTCTCCTCGCCCGGCTCGACGGCTCGGGTCTTACCCCGCAGGCACAGTCCCAGCTGCGCGAACTGCTGCCCGCCGAGCAGGCCGGGAGCAGCAAAGGCCGGGCCGGGCCGGTGCAGCTGCGGTCCATCACGGCCGTCGGTTGGCGTGGCATCGGCCCGCGTACCACGCTCGAACTGCCGCCCGGCCCGGGCCTGGTCGTCGTCGCCGGGCCCAATGGCTCCGGAAAGTCGAGCTTCGCCGAGGCGGCGGAGACGGCCCTGACCGGACGCAACTCCCGGTGGGAGAAGCGCCGGGCCGGTGACTGGAAGCAGGGGTGGCGCAACCTGCACAGCCCCGCCGTGGTGCCCGAGGTGTCCGTCGAACTGAGCGTCGGCGAGCACGGTGAACCCGTCACCGTGCGCCGGACGTGGCACGGAGCCAAGGTGGACGATGCGCGCACGCACGCCGAGGGGCCCGACGGCTCGGAGCGGAAGCTGGACGAGATCGTCGACGCCGACGCGCTCGACCTCGCCCGGCCCTTCCTGCCGTACAGCGAACTCGGTTCGATGATCAACGGCACGCTCTCCGACCTGCACGACGCCTTCTTCAAGCTCCTCGGTCTGGAGCTGCTGGCCGAGCTCGACGGACGCGTCAAGGACGCGGTGAGCGAGTGCGAGCAGGCCGACAAGCACGAGAAGCAGCGCACGGAACAACTGCGCGGCGAACTGGCCGAGCTGGACGATCCGAGGGCCAGGGACGCGGTGGAGGCGCTGTCCGGCAGTCGGCCGGACACGGACAGGGTGCGGGCACTGCTCGCGAGCCGGTCCCCGGCGGCCGAGGCGGAACTGGCGGGGCTGCGACGACAGGCGGGCCTCACCGGTCCCGATCTGCGCGAGGTCTCCGGTGCTGTCACGCGGCTGCGTGAGGCGGCGGCCGGCGCGGAGGACGCCCGGCACGGCAACGCGGAGAACGCCCGACGGCTGGCGATGCTGCTGGAGGCGGCTCTGGACCACCGGAGGCGGTCCCAGTCCCCGGACTGCCCGGTGTGTGGCAACGCCGGGCAACTCGACCAGGCATGGGCCGAGCGGGCGCGGGCCGAGGTGGAGCGGCTGCAGCAAGAGGCCGTCGAGGCGGAGACCGCTCTGCAGGAGGTCACCAAGGCCCGTCAGGCACTCCATGACGTGATCGACCCGGTCCCGGCGTGGCTGCAGACGCACGACTCGCCGCTCGCCGAGCTCTGGCGGCAGTGGGCGCAGTGCCGCAGCATCACCGACGCCACGGAGCTGGCCGGCCGGGCCGAGCGAGCCGCCGTCGCCCTGGACGAGGCGTGCAGGCAGGTGCGGGAGGACTCGGTCCGTCGGCTGGCGGAACAAGACGGCGAGTGGCAGCCGATGGCCGTGCGGCTCACCGACTGGCTGGCCGTGGCGGAAGCGGCCGAGGTCGCCCGCGCCCGTCGCCTCCACGTGAACAAGGCCCGCGCCTGGCTGCGGACGGTCATCAACGAGCTGCGGGACGAGCGGCTGCGTCCCTTCGCCGAACGCTCGCAGGAGGTGTGGCAGCAGCTGTGCGAGCATAGCAGCGTCACGCTGGGCTCCGTCACCCTGGCCGGCACTCCCGGTCGGGGCAGGGTGGAACTGGGCGTCACCGTCGATGAAATGACCGCACCCGCGTACAGCGTGATGAGCCAGGGCGAGCTGCACTCACTGGCGCTGTCGCTGTTCCTGCCGCGCGCCACGCATGAAGCCAGCCCGTTCGGCTTCCTGGTGATCGACGACCCCGTACAGTCCATGGACCCGGAGAAGGTCGAGGGACTGGCCCGCGTGCTCGACACCGTGGCGAAGGACCGCCAAGTGATCGTCTTCACCCACGACACCCGGCTTCAGCAGGCGATCGACCACCTCGGTATCCGGGCCACGGTGCTGCGGGTCACCCGTCAGACCGACTCCGTGATGTCCGTCGAGACGGTGACCGACCCGGTGGACCAGGCACTCTCGGAGGCGCGGGCCATCTCTCTCGACCCTTGGGTGCCTCAGGACGTGGCCGACCGGGTGCTGCCGGCCATGTGCAGGGGTGCAATCGAGGTCGCCTGTCTGATGACGGCGCGCCGCCGCCTCCGCGACGAGCACGGTTTGTCGCTGCCCGAGGTGGAGAAGCGCATCGCGTGCCTGGAACGCACCAAGGAGTACGCGGCCCTCGCGCTGTTGGGCCACGGGAAGCGGAACGCCCAGAGCGCCGTTGAGCGGATTCGGGAGGGCGGCTGGAAGCTGATCGAGTCGTTCAACTCCGGTACGCACTCGGCCCTGCCCACGGTCGACGACCGCAAGGCACTGGTGTCCCGCACCCACGCTTTGGCGACGGCCATCCTCCGTTCCGGCACTGGCGCACAGACCCCGGTAAATGGCGGAGGTCCGCGATGACGGCCGTCCCGGAAAGGCTGGTCGCCGACGCCGACCGATTGCTGCTGCCTCCTGCGGGGGCCGTACCGAGCCTGGCTCCCGGCCTGCGGGCCCGCGCCGCCGCAGTTCTGCTGCGCATGGCCCTGGAGCAGGCACTCGACACGTACTGGCGGCAGGTCACCCCCCGGATGACCCGGGTCGGCAAACACCGCATGCTGTGCTTGGAGTGGTACGCGGGACGTGACACCGCGCGCCGGTGCCGCACGACGTGGGCGGCGCTCAGCGCGGTCTGTCACTACCGCACGTACGAACTGCCGCCCGCGCCGACCGAGATCCAGGTCCGGCTGGAAGAAGTCACCGCGCTGCTGGCCGTCCTGGATGCCAGGTCGGCAGCGGCACCGGCGGGCCGCCGCGCGGAAACATGACCGACGGTTCGGCCTTTCCCCGATGCAAGCGCCGGGGCCGACCGACTGACGCATAGGGTCCTGGAACGACGGTTCAGGCCCCCACGGACGAGGAGTAGGTGTGACCGAGGAGTACGAGCCCCTCACCGGGAAGGTGCAGTACCCGGAGTTCCGGCTGCGACTGCCTGGCGGCGGCCCTGAAGCACGGGGGCGGCTCCTCGTGGAGAAGGGCACCAACGGCAGTCAGAAGTTCGTCGTCCTGGCCGGATCGCCCGGCCGGACGGAGGTCGTGCCCTCGTTTCCGCATCGCATGCCGTCGTCATACCGGCTCCGTCAGCGACTGATCGCCGAAGGCACCCTGGTCGAGTCTACCCACTGGGCCGGCTGGCTGGAGACGACGCAGGACGTCGAGTGCAACTCGCCATCGGCGGCGGCCGAGATCCTGGTCGGGCGCAGCGCCAACGGGTGGACCGAGTGGAAGTCCGCCGACGGGCATCCGCTCGCCGACTATCTCGACCAGGTCTGGTGGGGACGCAGCAGGGCCTGGCTGGTGCGGGGATCCAACGTCGCTGGTCTCGACCTGGTGCAGCAGCTGTGGCTGCCCGAAGGGCTGGTCTCCCTCTCGGCCCGTCATCTACGCAAGGGCATCGAGCAGGGCGTCAGCAAGGACAGGCTGCGCACGGCCGTCGACGAGGACTACGCGTCCACCGCGACGTACAACCAGAAGATGCAGCTGGTCGAGGACATCCACGCGTTCCTCTCCCGCATGCGGCCCGGCGACACGATGTGCACGATCTCCGGTGGGCGACTCCACGTCGGTGAGATCTCAGGCCCCGCGCAACAGGTCGATTCCGAGGACGAACGGTCCAATCTGCGCCGCCCGGTGGACTGGGCGGCGCAAGGACATCCTTACGACGAGCTGCCCGAGGAACTGCAACAGCGGCTCTCGGCTCAGCACGACGTGGTCGACCTCACCGTCGTCAAGGACCTCATCGACGGTCTCGGACTGAGCGACCAGGACCTGATCGACGAGGCCGAGGCTACCGACCGCGATCCCAGCATCGAGATCCCGGCCCTCGCGGCCCGCCGCGAGCTTGAGCTGCCCCGGCCGACGGCGGAGCTGGCCTCCGACCTGCTCGTGCACGACCTGGCGTGGCTGGAGGAGGCGTGCGACCTACTGTGGGACGAACGCCAGTTGGTGCTCTACGGTCCGCCCGGCACCGGCAAAACCTATCTCGCCCTGAAGCTCGCCGAGTTCCTGGGCGGCGGCCCCGAGCAGGTCAAGCTGGTGCAGTTCCATCCCTCCTACTCCTACGAGGACTTCTTCGAGGGCTTCCGGCCGCAGGAGGACCCGGAGACCCGCGAGGTGGCCTTCCGGCTCACCGCAGGCCCGTTGCGGGAGCTGGCCGATCTCGCGTCCCGTGAGGGCAACCGGCACATCCCGCACTTCCTGATCATCGACGAGATCAACCGGGCCAACCTGGCGAAGGTCTTCGGCGAGCTCTACTTCCTGCTGGAGTACCGCAACAAGTCGGTGCGGCTGACGTACTCCGGTGACGACTTCGCGCTGCCACCCAATCTGTTCGTGATCGGGACGATGAACACCGCCGACCGGTCCATCGCCCTCGTGGACGCGGCGATGCGGCGGCGGTTCGCGTTCGTCGAGCTGTCGCCGCGCACTGAGCCCACCAGCGGGCTGCTGCGGCGCTGGCTTGGGCGGGAGGGCAAGGACACCGAGCCGGCCGATCTGCTCGACGCCCTCAACTCGAGGATCGACGACCCGGATTTCCGTATCGGCCCGTCCTACCTCATGAAGAAGGGTACGTACCGGGACGGCGGCCTGGAGCGGACCTGGCGGACGAAGATCCTTCCGCTGCTGGAGGAGCACCACTACGGCGAGAGCGTAGACGTCGAGAAGCGGTACGGGCTCGCGGCGCTGCGGGAGTCTCTGGGATGACGCGGGTCGTCGAACTCGTCGAGCATGCGCCGGCGGTGAGCGTCGCGCTGCCCGACGAGGTGGGGCGGGCGGTCGCCGCCCTGCGGATTGCGGACGCCGTTCCGGACACGTACTCCCCCGGGCGCTGGTCACTGCAGGCGGGGAGCAAGGTCGGAGCCGTCACCGTCGCCGTGCCGGGAGGTGGCGATCCGTTCACGCTCCGGATCGTGCCCAAGGTGCCGATCGGCCGTCTCTTCTTCCTGCTCGGCTACAGCCTCGACCCTGCTGGGGCCTGGCGGGACGGCGAGGTGGACGTGGCCGAGCACGAGGATCTGCTGCCGGCGCTCGCTCACGCAGTCGAGCGGCAGGTGGACCGGGCGTTGCGGCAGGGGCTGTTGCAGGGCTACCGGGTAACCGAGGAGACGTCGCTGGTCGTGCGAGGGCGTGTCCGGGAGGCCGAGCAGATACGGCGCCGCTTCGGAGCGGCACTGCCGGTCGAGGTGACGTACGACGAGTTCACGACGGACATGGCGGAGAACCGGATTCTCCGGGCGGCCGTCGAGCGCCTGTTGCGGCTGCCGGGTGTGCCACAGGACGTGCGACGGAGGCTGCTGCACCAGCGTGCCCGGCTGGCGGATGTCACGGTACTCGTGCGCGGTCGTTCCCTCCCCGAATGGCGTCCGAGCCGGCTCAACGCCCGCTACCACCAAGCCCTGCATCTCGCGCGGGCCGTCCTGGAGGACGCCTCGCCGGAGCACGGGCCGGGCGGTCTGCGGGTCGAGGGGTTTCTGTTCGACATGAACAAGCTGTTCGAGGACTTCGTGACGATCGCACTGAGGGAGGCCCTGCGCGGCTCCGGGCACCTCGCACGGTTCCAGGACGCCCATCACCTCGACGAGGCGGACACCATCCGCATGAAGCCCGACTTCGTCCTGTACGGCCCGGACAGCACGCCGTGTGCGGTGGCCGACGCCAAGTACAAGGCGGAGAAACCCAGTGGGTTTCCAGAGGCCGACCTGTACCAGATGCTCGCCTATTGCACGGCTCTCGGACTACACGACGGACACTTGGTGTACGCGAAGGGCAACGCGGGTCACGCCTCCCATCGAGTGCGGCATGCGGGCATCGTCCTTCACCAACACGCCCTGGACCTCGACCAGAATCCGGCGGGGCTGCTCGCGGACGTCGCGGAGGTGGCCGCCCGGATGGTGAGCGGTCCCCGCGTATGATCGGCGGGCAGTGACCGTCCAGGGTGGGGAGGGCACGTCGTGCCACAACTGGCGTTCGCCAACAGTTTCTGGGAGAGCTACGACCTCCTGGAGAAACCCGTGCGGGCCGGCGTGCGCAAGGCGATGCAGAAGTTCCAGCAGCTCAGCGTTCCCGAGTTGCAGGCGGACAAGGGTTTGCATCTGGAGTCCGTCGAAAAGGCCCGAGATCCGCGGATGCGCACCATCCGCATCAACGACTTCTGGCGCGGAGTCGTCCTGGCGCCGGACGACGGCAGCGATGTGTTTCTGCTCGTCAACGTCGTCCGGCACGACGACGCCTACACCTGGGCCGCCAAACGGCTGTACACAACGAACTCCGCGACGCGGGCGCTCGAAGTCCGCAACGTGGTGGCGATCGAACAGCTGACGCCACAGCTGGAGAAGGCCGCCGCGGTGGCGCCTTCGTTGCTGTTCGCGCGATACTCGGACACCGTGCTGCGTGAGCTGGGGCTCGACGACCAGGTGCTCCGGGCGGTCCGCACCATCATCGACAAGCCGCAACTTGAGGCTTTCGGAACGCTGCTGCCGGAGGACCAGTTCGAGGTGCTGCAGTACCTCGCCGAGGGGTTCAGCCCGGAGGACGTCTACCGCGATGTCGTTGCCGTGCGCCGGCCGGTGGCGTCCACTCCCGATCCGGACGAGAGCCTCGCGGTCGCGATCGCCAATACCACGAACCGGATCACGCTGGTCACCGGTCCGGAGGAACTCGCCGACATCCTGGAGAAGCCGCTCGCGGCCTGGCGGGTCTTCCTGCACCCCTCGCAGCGTCGGGTGGCCTACCGGGTGTCCTACAGCGGTCCGGTGCAGGTCACCGGAGGCCCCGGGACAGGAAAGACGGTCGCCGCCCTGCACCGGGTCAAGCATCTGCTCGGCCGCTCCGCGGACAGCCGGATCCTGCTCACGACGTACACCAACGCACTCGCGGCGGCCCTGCGGGAGAATCTGTCGCTGCTCCTGGACGGCGACGAGGAGCTGCTGGAGCGGGTAGATGTGACCACGGTCAACGCCTACGCTCACGGCGTCGTGGCGCGTCTCGACGGCAAGGCCCCCTCGCCCGTCGGCGACCGCGAGGAGCGTCAGGTGTGGCAGCGGGTGGTCAAGAAGCTCGGGTTGCCGTGGACCGAGCAGTTCCTCGCCCAGGAGTACCGGCACGTCGTCCTGGCACAGGATCTGCGTGCGTTGGACGACTATCTCGCGGCTTCGCGGCGCGGGCGGGGCAGCGCGCTGTCCGCCGGCAGACGGCACCAGTTGTGGCCGGCGGTCGAGCTGTTCGAGACGATGCTGCGTGAACGGAAGGGGACGACGTATCTGAAGGTGTGTGCCCGGGCGGCCGAGTTGCTGGCGGCGTCGTCAGCCACACATGACCATGTGGTGGTGGACGAGGCGCAGGATCTGCATCCCGCGCAGTGGCGGGTGCTGCGGGGCGCGGTGGCTCCGGGCAGCGACGACCTGTTCATCACGGGCGATCCCCACCAGCGCATCTACGACTCGAAGGTCTCACTCGGTTCGCTGGGTATCGCGGTGACCGGGCGCACTCACCGGCTGCGGCTCAACTACCGCAGCACGGAGGAGATCCTGACCTGGTCGACCGGCCTACTGAGTCAGGTGACGGTGGAGGATCTGGGCGGCCACGGCAGCGACACGCTGGCCGGCTACCGCTCGCTGCTGCACGGCCGCATACCGCAGGTGGCCGGGTACGGATCGGAACAGGAGGAGGTCGCGGCGCTCGTCGCACGTGTCCAGGACTGGATCGCACAGGGCATCCGTCCGTCGGAGATCGGAGTGTGCGCCCGGTTCAACGTCCTGCTCGACAAGGCGTACGACAAGCTGAGAGCGGCCGGGGTGCCCGTGGCCCGGGTCAGGGACAACCCGGGGGCGGATGCGGACGGCGTCCGGCTGGCCACGATGCACGCGATGAAAGGGCTGGAGTTCCGCTGTGTCGCGGTGCTCGGTGTGACCGCCGGCGCAGTGCCGTTCCCCCGGGAGGTGACGCCGGCCGCCGTGGACGTTCTGCAACACGAATCCGACCTGCTGCGGGAGCGGTGCCTGCTGTTCGTGGCGTGTACGAGGGCCCGGGAGGCGCTCGCGGTGTCGTGGAGCGGGGCGGCCAGCCCTTTCCTGGTCTCGTGAGGCGCGGACGGCTCGGGGCGTCCGCGCCGCATTAGCCCCGGGGCCTCAGAGCGCCGTTGCTCAGTCCGTCCCGCGCCAGTGCGGCGATCTGACGGCTCAGCTCCGCGACCCTGCGCGAGCGCTCCTCGAACTCCCTGAGCGCGCGGAACGCGGATCCGTACCTGCGCTGGGCGTCGATGTCCATCTGAGGGATGCGGGCACCCTTGCTGTCGAGACGGAAGGTGCCGCTGGAGCTGGTGGAGCGTCGGCTGTTGGCGGTGCTGTGCAGGAAGCCCTGGAGGAAGTCGGTGTCGAGCTGGTCGCTGGTCGAGACCGGCTTCGGGTCCGCGAACTCGACCAGCCCCGCCCGGATCAGGTCGGCCACGCTGACGCTGGGCCCGTCCAGGGCACCGGTCGACTCGTTCGCGGCCAACGACGGCAGCAGTTCTGCCAGCCTGTGCACCTGCTCGGCCAGCTCCTGGCGCAGGCTCTCGTACTCGGCTCCGTAGTCGCGGTGCGACTCCTCCACGTAGCGGCCCGGTGTGAGATCCACGAGATCGTCCAGCAGGTCGATCTGGGCAACGTCGGTGGCCTGCTCAGGACTCGCCTCCAGGGGACCGTCCGGGGCGTTGGACGTCAGATCGACCATACGCACAGTGGTGGCCGCGTCGTCCGGTGTCCGTGGCCGGCGCAGATGCCACAGGTGCACGGGGAGGGCGTGGGCTGCTGCCGTCCCCGGCGGTAGAGCGGTGATCTGCGTCAGGACGCCGCGGCGGACGAGCTCGGCGCGAATGCGGCGGCCGGCTTTGCGGTAGGCGACCGAGGCGGGCATGACCATGATGACGCGACCGCCCGGTGCGGTGTGCGCGTAGGCGTGTTGCAGCCAGGCGAGTTCGCCCTCCGCCCGGGAAGGGGTGCCGAGCTCCCAACGGGGATCGAGGAGCAGGTCCTCCCGCCCCCAGTCGGTGTCACTGACCGGCGGATCGCAGACGACCAGGTCAGCTTTGACCTGCGGCCACTCGTCGGCACGCAAGGAGTCGCCCCGCTTGACGTCGATGTGGGTGTCTTCGGCGAGATCGGCCCTCTGTTGCGCGAATCGCGCACTGCGGGCGTCCACTTCCTGACCGTAGCGCCTGATGCCCGGTGCTGCGCCGAGGGCGAGGAGAAGGGTGCCGATCCCACAGGCAGGATCGAACACCACCGTGTTGGCCGACGTCTCGCCGACGAAATGTTGGACGGCGCGGACCACTCGGGATGAGGTCACCTGGTCCGATCCCGCACGCCGCACGGACTCCGTGAACCGCTCGGCGAGGTCGTTCACCACCTCTGCGGGGGAACGTTCCTCCGCCAGATGCCGAGCCATGCCGACCGCCTGCTCCGGCAGCGCGGCCGGCTTCTCGCCCCGTGGTGCGGCGAGCGCCTGGGCGACGTCTGCGAGTCCGCCGAGGATGTCGTCGCCGTAGGCCCCGCGCAGCACCTGCCAAAGATGCACCTCGTCGGTGACCTCCTGCCCCTTGCGCTGCCGGTCCAGCCAGGCCTGGACCTCGGCCAGGTCGAACAAAGGGCTGTTGGCCCCACCACTGGCCGGCGCGGGGAAGTCGTCGTACCGTCGCCTCCAATTCGACACGGCGGCACGGGTGACGCCCGCGATGCGGGCGATCTCGGAACCGGTTACCAACGGGTTCGTCGGAGTGGCCGGAGTCTGTGGCATATGGCTACCGTACACAGCTCAACGTCTGGCATCAATCATGATTGGCCGTTGACGACGTCAACGAGCCTGCAAATGGTCCGCAACCTCGGAACCGGCCTATCTGCCTTCTGCGGAGTGCGCTCTGAATTGAAGCACGCGCCCCGACAGTCACGAGTTGGCCTCCCATGCACAGGAAACGCCGCCGCTGTTGCGCTGGGCACCCCTGAGGACATCACCCGGGGTTGCCGCCTTCCTCACCGGCCCGGAAAGGCACTGGATCAACGCGTGGATCCTACGGACCAATGGAGGCATGGTGTGAGCACGCGGCCACTGGCCGTGCCGGTCGCCGGCGTGGCTGTGTGAGGACCCCGGGGCCCCGTTCGAACCGTCTCGACCGGCCAGGCGACCGACCGCGCTATTTCGCCCACATCAAGGGCCCCGCGGGCAACCTCACCACCGCGGACAGGAGGGAGATCATCGAGCGCACCACCGACCTGTTTGTGGAGATCTACGGTGAGCGAGCCCGCGCCACCACCGTCCTGCTTGTCGACGAGGTCGTCGACGGAGGTTGGGGGCGCGGGCGGCAACGTCCTCACCGCCGCCATGCTCGACGGCGACGCCTGACCCCGGGCGCTTGTGGGCACAGGTCCGCCCGTCCGCGCCCATCAACGGTGGCGGAACGTCAGGCCGCCCGCTGTGCTAGGTCCCGGTGTCCGCGGATGATGTCGGCCTACCGGTAGCCCGAACCCTTGATCGTGCGCTCCTGCGTCCCTTAATCCACATGCACGACGCCGGTCTCCCGGGAGAAGCCGTTCCTGTATCTCGACGGCGGCGAGTACCGCGTCTTCCTGCCCGAGAAGCGGACCGACGCTCGCGGTGTCAGCTGAGGCAACGGCACCCCGCGCGGCACCTCGCTGCCGCTGTCGCGGTTCTACGTGGCCAGGCCAGGCGTCGCGGCCGCCACGCTGAACCAGGCCCTCTCCCAGGGACTGCACTTGCTGCTCACGCCGGGGATCTATCACGTCGACCAGCCGGTCCGGGTCGACCGGGCCGGCACCGTCGTCCTCGGCCTCGGCTACGCGACGATCCTCCCCGACAACGGCGTCACCGCCCTGAAGGTCGCCGACGTCGACGGCGTACGCCTCGCCGGGTTCCTCATCGACGCCGGGCCTGTCAACTCCGCGACCCTGCTGGAGTCGGCCCGCCCGGCGCCTCCCGGGACCACTCCGCCGACCCGACCACCGTCCAGGACGTGTTCGTCCGGATCGGCGGCGCGGCCCCCGGCAATGCCACCACCAGATGGTCGTCAACAGCCGGCACACCATCGTCGACCACACCTGGGTATGGCGCGCCGACCACGGCGACGGCTCCGGCTGGGAGACCAACCGCGCGGACTACGGCGTCGTCGGCAACGGCCACGACGTGGCTGGCGACCGGGCTGTTCGTGGAGCACTTCAACAAGTACGACGTCCAGTGGTTCGGCGAGCGCGGCCGGACGGTCTTCTTCCAGAACGAGAAGGCGTACGACGCCCCGAACCAGGCCGCGATCCAGAACGGCTCGGTCAAGGGCTACGCGGCCTACCGGGTCGGGGACGACGTGACCGGCCACGAGGGCTGGGGCCTGGGCAGCTACTGCTACTACAACGTCGATCCGACGATCGTCCAGCACCACGGCTTCGCCGCGCCGAACCGGCCCGGGGTGCGCTTCCACGGCCTGCTCATGGTGTCACCCGGCGGCAACGGACAGTACGAGTGCGTCATCAACGACACAGGGGCGCCGACCTCGGGGACATCCACCGTGCCGTCGACGGTGGTGTCGTACCCGTGAGGCGCAGGCCCCTCCCCTTCTGATCCAGGGGAGGGGCCGCGCCAGGTGTTAGCGCACCGGTGTCGCGGTCGGCGCCGGCGCGTAGCCGGTGGGTCGGGTCGTGAAGGTGCCGCGGCCCTGGGTGCGGCTGCGCAACCGGGTCGCGTAGCCGAAGAGTTCGGCCAGCGGCACGGTGGCCGTGACGACCGCCGCGCTCGCGCGGGTGACCGAACCGGTCACCCGGCCGCGCCGGGCGGCGAGGTCGCCGAGCACGCCGCCCACCGCGTCCTCGGGCACGGTGACCGTGACCTCGACGACCGGCTCCAGCAGGACCATCGCGCAGGCGCGCAGGGCCTCGCGCAGGCCCAGGCGGCCGGCCGTGCGGAACGCCGTGTCCGAGGAGTCCTTCACATGGGTCGCCCCGTCGGTGAGCGTGACGCGCAGCCCGGTCACCGGGTGCCCGCCGAGCGGCCCCTCGGCGAGGGCGTCGCGGCAGCCGGCCTCGACCGCCCGGACGTACTCCTGCGGCACGCGCCCGCCGACGACGGCCGAGCGGAACGCGAACCCGCTCTCCTGGCACGGCTCCACATCGAGGACGACATGGGCGAACTGCCCTGCCCCGCCGTCCTGTTTGACGTGCCGGTAGACCAGTCCGGACACGCCCCGGGCGACGGTCTCGCGGTAACTGACCCGGGGACGGCCGACGTTGACCTCGAGCCCCAGCTCGCGCCGGAGCTTTTCCACCGCCACCTCCAGGTGCAGTTCACCCATGCCCGACAGCACGGTCTGCCCGGTCTCCGGGTCGGTCCGCACGACCAGCGAGGGATCCTCCTCGGTCAGCCGGGCCAGTCCGGACGCCAGACGGTCGGTGTCGCCGGCCCCGCGGGACTCGACCGCGACCGAGACCACCGGCTCCGGAACGCCCGGCGGTTCCAGGACGAGCGGGGCGCCCGGCGCGCACAGGGTCGAGCCGGCGCGGGCCGACTTGAGCCCGATGACGGCGACGATGTCCCCGGCGACCGCCCGGTCCAGCGGTGCGTGCCGGTCGGCCTGGACGCGCAGGATGCGGCCGATGCGCTCGGTGCGCCGCGCGCTCGCGTCCCACAGGGTGTCTCCCTTCTCGATCGTCCCGGAGTAGATCCGCAGGTAGGTCAGCCGTCCTGTCGTGGTGGCGTGCACCTTGAAGGCGAGGGCGGCCGGTGGCGCCACCGGGTCGGCGGGCCGCTCCTGCTCTTCGCCGTCGTGTGTGCCCCTGACCGGTGGCACGTCCAGCGGCGACGGCAGATAGGCCACGACCGCGTCCAGCAGCGGCTCCACACCGCGGTTGCGGTACGCGGAACCGCACAGCACGACCACGCCGTCGCCGTCGCGGGTCACGTCCCGCAGTGCCGAGGAGAGGGTCCGCTCGCCGAGCGTGCCCGTGTCGCAGAACTCCTCCAGGGCGCCCGGGTGGAGTTCCGCCACGGCCTCCTCCAGCGTCCGGCGGCGTGCGAGGGTCTCGTCCCGGAGGTCGTCCGGCACCGGCGCCTCCTCGAAGGTGTCGCCGTCGGCCCACCGCAGGGCGCGCATGCGTACGAGGTCGACGACGCCGGTGAAGGTGTCCTCCGCGCCGATCGGCAGCTGGACGACCAGCGGGGCCGGGTGCAGTCGCTCCCGGATCGACGCGACGGCCGCGTCGAGGTCGGCACCGGCGCGGTCCATCTTGTTGACGAAGGCGATCCTCGGTACGCCGTGCCGGTCGGCCTGCCGCCACACCGACTCGCTCTGCGGCTCCACCCCGGCCACCGCGTCGAACACGGCCACCGCGCCGTCGAGGACCCGCAGCGCACGCTCCACCTCGTCGGCGAAGTCGACGTGTCCCGGGGTGTCGATCAGGTTGATCCGGTGACCGTCCCAGGCGCAGCTCACCGCCGCGGCGAAGATGGTGATACCCCGGTCCCGCTCCTGCGGGTCGAAGTCGGTGACGGTCGTGCCGTCGTGGACCTCGCCGCGCTTGTGCGTGGTTCCGGTGGCGAACAGGATCCGTTCGGTGACGGTGGTCTTGCCGGCGTCGACGTGGGCGAGGATGCCGAGGTTGCGGATGACGGCGAGCGGGTTGTGGTTGATGCGCACGGCCCAGGGCCTTTCGAAGCGTTCAGGAAAGGGGCAGCGCGATTTCCGGGCGAGGCGGGCATGGCGCGGGGCCATGCATGCGCAGCTTGCTGACGTCACGTCAGCAAGCTGCGGCACATGCTGTTCAGACGTTCGTCCCGGTCATCCGGTGCCCGCCGCGCAGCGGGCACCGGCGCGACGAGGACACGAGGATCACCTCGTAGCGCGGCAGGGAGACGGTGGCAGCGGTGCGGTCACGCATGGCCGTCTCCCTTCGTTCGTCACGACGGTGCGCCGCCGCTCACGTCGTGGGCGGCGCCGGGTACTCGGTGAGTGTAGGGAGGGCGGAGGGAGCGGGGCCAGGGATTATTCCGGCGGGGTCGGGGTGTCGTGGGTCCGGTACATCGCCTGGACGTCCAGCTCCAGTTGCACCGTCGGACCGACCACCGCGATGCCCCGGGCCAGCATCGAACGCCAGTTGAGCGTGAAGTCTTCGCGGTGCAGCTCCGCAGTCGCCAGGGCCGCGCAGCGCAGTTCCTGCCCGTAGCCGCCGTTCACGGTGCCGAGGTAGGTGGTGTCCAGCGAGACCGAGCGGCTGACGCCGTGCATCGTGAGGGAGCCCAGCAGCGTCCACTTGCTGCCGCCCCGGTAGGCGAAGCGGGCGCTCGTGAAGTCGATGTACGGGAAGCGTTCGACGTCCAGGAAGTCGGCGGACCGCAGGTGGTTGTCGCGGGTGGTGTTGCCGGTGTTGATGCTGGAGGCGTCGATGCGGACGTGCACCCGGGAGTCGGTCATGTCCTGGGCGATCCGGATCCCGCCCTCGAAGCGTTCGAAGCGGCCGTGGACATGGGCCATGCCGACGTGCTTGGCGATGAACCGGATCGCGGTGTGCGGCGGGTCGAAGAGCCAGGTTCCGGGCATCGGCAGCTGGAGGGCCTCGGCCGGACGCAGCCAGACCCGCTCGGTGGGCGTCGACGCGCCCACCGCGATCTCGATGGTCTCGCGGTGCGGCTGAAGGCCCTCCGTCGCGATCATCAAGCTGTACCGGCCGGGCGGCAGCGCGGCGAGGAAGTAGCCGTACGGGTCGGTCGTCCCGCGGGCCGCCACCCGGTGGGTGTCCAGCGCGGTGACGGTGACGTCCGCGGCCGCCAGGGGCGTGCCCATGGGGTCGACGACCTCGCGGGCCACGGCACCCGCGCCGGAGGGAAGGGGGAGGGCGAGGCCCGCCGCTGCGGCGGAGGCGCCCCTGAGTCGTCGGCGCCGGAGCAGTGCGAGGGCCATGTGGTTCACCTTTCATCGGGGCGGCACGGCCGTACGGGCGGCGAGGTCAGCGCACGCCTACGGCCGCACCATGCTGCGGTCACACCCCCTTGTCGATCTTGCGGGACCGGTCTCCGGGACGGGTGTCTCATTACGAGACACCCGGAGACGCCCTGAGACAGCCGTAGACGGCCGCTCGGCGCCTACACCTTGAACGCGTCGGCGCGTTCCGCCGCCCACTGGGCGAAGGTGCGGGCCGGGCGGCCGGTGACCTTCTCGACGGTGCCGGCGACCGTGCGGCCCACCTCGGGGGTGTTGCCGTACGCCTCCAGCAGGAAGCCGATCACGTCCTCCGGGAGGCCGGCCGCCCGCCACTGCTCGACGGCCTGCTCCTCGGTCAGCTCGACCAGCGCGACCTGGCGGCCGACGGCTGCGGCGATCGTCGCCACCTTGTCGCCCACGGTGAGCAGTTCGGGGCCGGTGATCACGTACTCCTGGCCTCCGTGGCCCTCCTCGGTGAGCGCGACCGCGGCGACGGCGCCGATGTCGCCCTCGTGGACCATGGCACTCAGCCGTGCGACGAACGGCTCCCGCACCTCGCCCGAGGCCACGATCCCGTCCGCCCACTCCAGGGCGTTGGCCATGAACTCGACCGGCATGAGCACGGTCCAGTGCACACCGTCGTCGGCACGCACCGCGTCCTCCAGCGGGGTGGGCCCGCCGCCGTGCAGCACGGTGATCCGGCGGACGCCGGCCGAGCGGGCCAGCTCAAGGATGCGCGGGCCGGTCTCCAGCGGGGTGAAGGCGGCGCCGCCGAAGGTGATCAGATGGAGGCCGGTGACCCCCTCCAGCGCCGGGGCCAGGCCGTCCGGTTGGGTCAGGTCGCCCTCGACGACCTCCACACCGGCCGGGAAAGCGGCCTTCGCGGCGTCCCGGGTGAGGGCGCGGACCTCGTGCCCCCGGGCGAGCAGTTCGGCTACGACCTGGCGGCCGACGGTTCCGGTGGCGCCGGTGACAAGAATCTTCTGCGTCTGCGTCATGGCACGACCGTAGGAAGCCTTGCGGTCACTTTCTGTCCGCAAGTCTGTGTCCCCTGTGCATCCGCTAAAGGGTGGTTTCCCCGGCCGGCTCCGGGGGGCCGCCCTCGTACGCCGCTCGCAGCACGGCCCGGGCCTCGTGCGCCGTCACCGGGCGCGGGTTGGCGTACGGCTCGCCCGCGACCCGGTCCGCCGCCGGTGTCACGTCGCCTTCCGCGAGGCCGAGTCCGGCGAGGGAACGCGGTGCTCCGAGGCGCCCGGCCAGCTCCCACAGGGCGCGGGGCGGGTCGTCGGCGCCGAGGGCCCGTCGCAGTACGGTCAGCGCGTGCGGGGCGGCGGGGGCGTTGTAGGCGAGGACGTACGGCAGGACGACGGTGTGCGTCTCGGCGTGCGGCAGTCCGAACGTGCCGCCCAGCACGTGGCACACCTTGTGGTGCAGGCCCATCGTGGTCGAGCCGAGGCAGGTGCCGCACAGCCATGCCGCGTACAGCGCCCGGCTGCGCGCGTCGAGGTCCTTCGGGTCGGCGGCCAGTCGCGGCAGTGCCTCGGCCATCGCCCGCACGCCCTCCTCGGCCATGACCGAGACCAGTGGCGAGGTGTCCGGGGCGTACAGCGCCTCGACGGCGTGCGCGAGCGCGTTGACGGCGCTGGTCACGGTCAGCGGCACGGGCAGGGAGAGGGTGAGACGGGGGTCGTAGACGACACTGCGGGGCTGGACGACCGGGTCACGGCCGGTGCGCTTGGTGCCGTGCTCGGTCAGGCCCCACACGGGGGTCATCTCGGAACCCGAGTAGGTCGAGGGCACGGCGATCAGCGGCAGCCCGGTGCGCAGCGCGATCGCCTTGCCGAGTCCGATGGCGGAGCCGCCGCCGACCGCGACGCAGCCGTCCGCCCCGGCCGCCCGTACCGCCGCGACGGCCCGGTCGGCGTCCTCGACGGGGACGTGCATCCGGGCCTCGGCGTGCACTCCCACGCAGGCGTCGCCGAGCGCGTCCGCGACCGCCCGGGCGACTGCTTCGCCCCGGCTGCCGCAGACCACGAGCAGCCGCCGCAGGCCCAGGTGTGTGGCCTCGCCCGGGGTCGCGGTGACGGCCGCGCCGGGCCGGAACACGACCCGCACGGGCCGGGTCTCGTACGAGAAGTCACTGGGGAACGTCATGCGGCACGCTCCAGTACGAGGTCGAAGCGGGCGTGCCGGAAGGGGGTCGCCACGCCGAACTCTCGCGCCAGGGCCGGGTCGTCGGTCTGCGCGAAGTCCTGGACCAGGCTCTCCTTCACGGCGAACACCGCGTCGGAGTCGAGGTAGTCGCCGCCGGCCACGAAGATGTGCGTGGTCAGGGGCGTGTGTCCCTCGGCCGTGGCGATGAAGTGGATGTGCGCGGGGCGGTAGGGGTGCCGCCCGGTCGCGCGCAGCAGTCCGCCGACGGGGCCGTCGGTGGGGATCGGATACGGCGCCGGGACGCAGGTGCGGAACCAGAAGCGGCCCTCGGGGTCGGCGGTGAACAGTCCGCGTCCGTTGCCCGCGGGCTGGACGCCGGGCTGCTGGACGTCGTAGAAGCCCTTGTCGTCGGCCTGCCAGACGTCGACGACGGCGCCGGGCAGCGCTGTGCCGTCCGCGGACAGCACCCGGCCGCTGACCACGCACGGTTCGCCGCCGCCCACCAGGTCGATGTCGTCGCCGAGGGCGCGGACCGGCGACTCGGTCATGTGGAAGGGGCCGAGCACGGTCGACTCGGTGGCGCCGGGCGCGCGGTGGCCGTTGACGGTCTCCACGAGCATGGACAGCCCGAGCACGTCCGACAGCAGGATGAACTCCTGCCGGGTGTCGGTGCAGGCCTGCCCGGTCGCCGTCAGAAAGCCGATCGCCCGCTCCCACTCCTGCTGGGTCAGCCGGGTCTCGCGCGCGAAGTCGTGCAGATGGCGGACGAGGCCGGTGAGCAGCTCGCGCAGGCGCGGGTCGGCGGTCCCCCGGAGGCTGGCGAGGGCCTGCTCGGTGACGCCGGCCCCGGTCGTGTCGGTGGTCATCCCGGCTCCTCGTCATCGACGTCCGTTACTTCCATGATTGCGCGCTCAGGCGGGTCCGATTCCGCACTCGGGTGGGTCCGATTCCGCACTCAGGCGTGTCCGAGGATGGTCCGCAACGCGTCCGTGAGCAGTTCGCCGGCGTCCGGCGCGGCGTACGCGTGCCGGAAGGCGACGAAACCGTCGGGGCGCACGAGCAGGGCACCCGCGTCGGAGATCTCGCTCAGGCACGCCCAGTCGCCGTACGGGTCCTCGTACTCCTGCCCCGGCCCGATCACCACGGTGGCGACCTCCACCTCCTGGGCCCCGGCCGCCCGCAGCCAGTCCTCTCCCCCGATGCCGGTCAGCAGGGTGAAGCGGCCCCGGCCGACCGTGTCGAGGGTGGACAGCGTGCAGGAGCCTGAGGTGATCCAGGCATGCGGGAGCCGGGCGCCGGGGCGGGAGGAGGGCTGGTGGTGCAGCTCGGGGTCGCGGGCGAAGCCGGGGTCGGGCGTGCCGTCCGGGACGATCGCGCCGGAGGTGTAGCGCTGGTTGAGGTCGACGCCGTGCGCGTTGAACTCGTACGCCTTGAAGGCGATCGCCTCCCGCAGCTCGGCGCGCCGCTTCCCGGCGGCCTCGGTGGTGTCCTTGCGGGCGGCGATGTTGGCCCACAGCTGCTCGGGGGTCTGCGGGGAGAGCCCGTCGAGGGCCTCGAAGATCGGGGCGGTCTCGCGGATCGACCGGTTGGCGCGGGTGACGATCTGCCGGCCGATGGGCGCACGCTCGGCGGTGTAGCTGTCGAGCAGCCTGGGGTGGGCGGTGCCGTCGAGGACGAGTCCGAGTTTCCAGGCCAGGTTGTAGGCGTCCTGGATGGAGGTGTTGGAGCCGAGGCCGTTGGACGGGGGATGCCGGTGCACGGCGTCGCCGGCGCAGAAGACGCGGCCGTTCGCGTAGCTCTCCGCGTACATCTCGTTGACGGTCCACGCGGAGGACGACTTGACGGTCACGGGGATGTCGTCGTCACCGACGAGCTGGCGCACGACGGATTCGGCGTACTCGGTGGTCAGGTCGGGGGCGCCCGCGGTGACGTCGTAGCCCCACACGATCAGCCACTCGGTCCAGGGGCGGACGCAGCGCACCAGACCCGCGCCGATGCCGCCGACCGTCGCGCCGGGCGCGAGGACCCAGTACAGGGTGGCCGGGCGGTGGGCGGTGTACTTCGCCAGATCCGCCTCGAAGACGATGTTGATGCTGCCGGCCACGCCCATCTGGCCGCCCATCGGCAGCCCGGCGTCCGCGGCGACCTTGGAGCGTCCGCCGTCGGCGCCGATCAGGTACTTGGCGCGGATCTCGTACGTGTCCCCGCGCAGCCGGTCGCGGACGGTGGCCGTGACGCCGTCGGCGTCCTGGGTGTGGGAGAGGTACTCGTTCTTGAAGCGGAGCTGGGTGCCGCGGGCGACGGCGGCGTTCACGAGGACCGGCTCCATGAGGTGCTGCGGCATGTCGCACATGCGGGTGGGGCTGGCGAGTTCGTGTTCCGCCTGCACGAGGGGGTCGTTGCCCCAGGAGCGCACCCGGCCCAGTTCCTCGCCCGCGAGGCTGGTGCAGAACGTCGTGTTGCCCATCAGGTGCTGCGGGGTGGCCTGCGCGACGACCTCCTGCTCGACGCCGAGGTCGCGCAGTACCTCCATGGTGCGCTGGTTGGTGATGTGCGCGCGGGGCGTGTCGGCGAGGCTCGCGTAGCGGGTCACCACGATGTTGGGCACGCCGTAGGTACTCAGGGCGAGCGCGGCCGAGGCACCGGCGGGGCCGCTGCCCACGATCAGGACGTCGGTCTCGACGACGGTGGACACGGGGCGCTCCTGCGGGGGATACGGGGCGGACATCGAGCGCCATGATCATGGAGTGCCTCGGCCGGTCGCGAGTGTCTCATTACGAGACACCCGTTCGCGAAGAGGAGCGTCGCCCACGGCAGTGGTTGCCCGTTCAATCGAACCCGCTACGGTGGGTGTGCCGTGACCACGACCGAGCCCTCCCCCGCAGCCACCGCCCGGCCCTCGCTGCGTCTCGCCCGCGAGCGGTTCCTGTCGGGGCGTCCGCTGCCCGGCGGCGTTCCGGAGGAGGTCGTCGCGGCGTGGCGGCGGGCGCGGTTCTTCGGTGTGCCGCACGACTTGAAGGAGCCGGACGTCGCTCCCGCGCGACCCGTGGAGTCGGCGCTGCTCGGTGCCGCCCGGCCGGTGCTCGACCGGCTCGTCCCGGCCCTGGGCGCGGACCGGTCGCTCCTCGTCCTGACCGACGAGCGGCTGCGCGTGCTGTGGACGGCGGGGAGCGTACCCGGGCTCGATCCGTGCCCCGTCCTGTCGGAGCAGGAGGTCGGCAACAACAGCGCGGCTCTCGCCCTGCGCACCCGGCGCCGGGCCGAGGTGCACGGACCCGAGCACTTCCTCGACCGGTGGCAGGACATGTCCGCCGTGAGCGTCCCGGTGCTCGCCCCGGAGGGCGGCCGGGTCGCCGGCACGCTGACGGTCGCGTCGCTCGCGTCGCGGCTGGGCGGCGCGCGTTCGCCGCACCCGCAGGCGGCACTCGCCGAGGCCGCCGCCGCGGCGATCGAGACGGAGCTGCGTGCGCGGGCGGGGCGGGCGGAGCGGGTGCTGCTGGACGCCTATCTGCGGGCGGCGGGCGGGCCGGAGCGGGTGGTGGATGGACCGGAGCGGGCGGCGGGCGGGCCGGACCGGGCGGCGGATGGACCGGACCGGGCCGCGGACGGACCGCACCGGGCCGCGGACGGATCAGACCGGGCGGCGCGCAGACCGCACCGGGCCGCAGACGGACCGCACCGGGCCGCGGACGGATCAGACCGGGCGGCCGGCGGATCAGACCGGGCCGTGGCCGCCTTGGACGGTCGTAACCGCCTGATCAGCGACTCCGCGCAGCAGTTGCTGACGCCCGAGGTGCTCGGGGCGCTGGAGCGTACGGCGGTGAGCGCGCGGCATGCGGATGCCGCGGGTGGTGCGGGGCAGCCCGAGGACACGGGCCTGGCCGAGCTGCCGGAGCTGCCGGAGCTGCCGGCGGGCGCTGGATGCGTCGCGCGGGTCGATCCGGTGCGTCTGGACGGCGTGGTCATCGGGATCGTCGCCGTCCTGGAGCCGCTCGCCCGTCCCGTGGCGTCGGTGCCGGCCGTGCCGCGCCCGCCCTGCTCGCTCACCGGCTCGTCGGTCCCCTGGCGGCACGCCGTCGGGCGTGCCGTCGAACTGGCCGGCTCGCCGGAGCCGTTGCTGCTGACCGGTGAGCGCGGAACCGGCAAATCCGCGCTGGCTCTGGACCTGCTCGGAACCCAGGCCGTCGAGATCGCCGACGCGGCGCAGGATGCCGGGCTCGAAAGGGCCCTGCCCACCTGGCCGACCGGTCGCCCGCTTCTGCTCCGGCACGCCGAGCGCCTCGCGCAGCCCGGCGTGGCCGCACTCAACTCCCTGCTCGACGCGCACCCGGACATCCGGCTGCTGGTCACCTACACGCCCGGCACGCCGGTCGGCCCCTGCCTCCAGCGCCTGCTGGACAAACTGTCCGCCCGCTCGGTGACCCTGCCTCCGCTGCGGGAACGCACCGAGGACATACGGGAGCTGCTGCCGGCCCTGGCGCCACGGCCGGCCCCCGGGCAGCCGCCGCTGACCTGGACCCTGGACGCCCTGCGCGCGCTCGAGCGGTACCCGTGGCCCGGGAACGTCACCGAGCTGGCCCATGTCGTCCGGGCCCTCGCGGAGCACCGCCGGATGTCGGGGCCGGTGCGCCGGGCGGAGCTGCCGGACGCCGTGCGGGAAGGCCCGGCCGCGCGGCCCCTCAGCCCGATGGAGCACGCCGAGCGCGCCGCGATACTGGATGCGCTGCGCCGCCACGGCGGCAACAAGGCGCGCGCGGCGGCCGCGCTGGGCATCGGCCGGGCGACGCTGTACCGCAAGCTGCGGGGCTACCGAGGCTGATCAGGGGCGGTCTCGGCCAGTCGCACCATCAGGCCGGCGGCCAGTTCGAGCACACCGCGCTCGGTCGGGGTCAGGGTCGCAAGTGCCGAGGCGAGCCAGCGGTTCCCCTCCTGCACGTGCCCGTCGAGCGCCTGGATGCCGAGGTCCGTGATGGCGATGTCCTGGCTGCGGCGGTCCTTGCGATTGGTCGACCGGACGATGTGGCCCCGTTCCTCCAGCTCGTTCAGGACGCGGGTCAGGGACTGCGGCTGGAGCCCTTCGATGGCGGCCAGCGCGGTGGGGGTCAGCGGACCGTCATGGCGCAGGTTGGCCAGCACCGAAGCGGACATGCGGGTGAGCGCCTGGCCGCGTCCGGGGTGCTGGGCGCGCAGGCGCGTGGCCAGACGTGACACGCCGAGCCGTAGCGTCTCGGCCGTGCGAAGGTTGTCTTCAGCTTTCACACTTACCAAGCTAACACTTGGCATTCATTCGGCATACCGGCTGATGAAACAGATCGAGCCACGAAAATAAGAAGCAGTGGCTTGTCATCCGAGAGCGAGAGGGCCAGGGTGGAACCACCGACCCGCCCGCATCGGGAGGACCTCTTGCTCTTACACGCCGTCAGTCGCCCCATGCGGCGTCGGCTCGGCCTGGTGGCCCTGCTCCAGACCGGGCAGATGCTGGCGATGCTCCGGCTTCCCGCGCTGAACGCGGACGTCATCGACGAAGGCGTACTCAGAGGCGACAGTCGCCAGGTCCTCGAAGTCGGCGCGGTGATGCTGACCGTGACCTGCGCTCAGGTGCTCTGCGCGGGTTGTGCGGCCTACCTGAGCGCCACGGTCGCGCTGACCTGGGGACGGGAGCTGCGCCAGGCCGTGTTCTCCCGGGTCCTGGCGCTCTCCGCCCACGAGGTGAGCCGTATCGGCCGTGCCGGTCTCATCACACGTTCCACCCAGGACGTGCAGCAGATCCAGCAACTCGCCCTCAACGCCCTGACGGTCATGGTCGTCGCCCCGCTCACCGCGGTGGGCAGCGCCGTACTGGCCCTGCGTCAGGACGCCCCGCTGGGACTGGTGCTGACGGTGGTCCTGCCGACGCTCACCGTGGCGCTCTGGCTCGTCCTGCGCCGGACGCTGCCGCTGTCCGCCGCCGTGCAGCAGCGCCTGGACCACATCAACCGGATCACGCGGGAACGCCTCGCGGGCATCCGCACCACCCGGTCGTTCGACCGCGACAGCCATGAGGAGGCCCGCTTCCGGGGCGCCGATGGGGCGATGATGAGCACCGGTCTCGCCCTCGGCCGGGCCCAGGCCCTGATCATGCCGACGTTCACCGTCGTCATCGAACTGTCCTCGATCGCCGTGCTGTGGTTCGGCGGTGTGCGCGTGGCCGCGGGCGACGTCGAGATGGGCACGGTCATCGCCTTCCTGCACTACCTGTCCCTGATGCTTCAGGCGGTCATGATGGCCATGGGCGTCTTCCTCCAGGCCTCGCGCGCCGGGGCCAGTGTCGGGCGGGTACGGGAGGTGCTCCGGACCAGGGCCACCGTCGACCTGCCACGGCAGGGCGCGGGCAGGCCCGTCCACCCGCCCGGGGTGGTGATCGAATCCGTGGACTTCCGCTACCCGGGCGCGCAGGACGCCGCGCTGCGCTCGGTCTCGCTGACCGTGGCTCCCGGTGAGAGGGTCGTGCTGACCGGGGCGGTCGGCAGCGGCAAGACGACCCTGCTGCACCTGGTGACCAGGCTGGGCGACCCCGACGGCGGCAGGGTCACCGTGGGCGGGCGGGACGTGCGCGAACTGGACCGCGACACACTGGCCGAGGCGGTCGGCCTCGTCACGCAGCGGCCGTACCTCTTTTCGGGCACCGTCGCCGAACATCTGCGCCGAGGAGCCCCCGAGGCCGACGACGCGGCACTGTGGCGAGCGCTGGAGCTGGCGCAGGCCCGGGACTTCGTCGAGGCGACCGGTCACGGACTGGACGCCCCGGTGAGCGCGGGCGGTGTGAACCTGTCCGGCGGACAGCGCCAGCGTCTGGCCGTCGCCCAACTGCTGCTCAAACGGCCGTCGGTGTACCTCCTCGACGAGCCCTTCTCCGCCCTGGACGCCGGCACCGCCGCGCGGCTGCACGCCGTCCTCCACGCCGAGACACGCGAGGCCGCGTGCCTCGTCGTCTCCCAGCACCTGGCCACGCTGCGGGCGGCGGACCGCGTCGTCGTACTGGACCGGGGACGCGTGGCCGGACAGGGCCCGCACACCGACCTCCTGGCGGACAACACCGTCTACCGGGAGATCGTCCTCGCGCGCGGCGGCCGAGTGGAGACGTCGTGACTCTCGGGGAAGGCCGCGCCGACGAGCACGAGACAGTCGAGCACGAGGTGAACGGACCTGAGGAGAACGGGCCTGAGGAGAACGGGCCTGAGAAGGACAGGCGGGAGAAGGACGGGCAGGAGAAGGACGAGGCCGAGGAGAAGACGTCGTCCGCCGGGCCGGCGCTGTCTCTGATGGCCGCCGCCGCGCACGAACGCACCGGGCTGGTCGCCTGCCTGCTGCTCAGCGCCCTCAGCGTCGCCCTGTCCCTGGTCGTCCCCCGGCTGCTGGGAGCGGTCACCGACCTCGTCGTGGCCGGTGTGCGCGGTGCCGAGGGCGTCGACCTCCCGGCGGCCGGCGGGCTCCTGGTCCTGGCCGCGGTGCTCGTCCTCGCCTCGGCGGCCGCCGCCTTGGGGCGTGGCCGGCTGGCCCAGACCGTGGCGCAGCACACGGCCTACCGGCTGCGGGAGGCGGTCTCGGCCAAACTGTCCCGGCTGCCGATGGCGTACCTCGACGCCAGGCCACGCGGTGACGTCCTGTCGAGGATGACGAACGACATCGAGAACACCTCGATGACCCTCCAGCAGGCCCTCACCCAGATCACCGCGGCACTGCTCACCGTCGCCGGACTGCTCGCCGCCATGCTGTGGCTGTCCCCCGCGCTCACGGTGGTGGCGGTGGGCATGCTGGTCGCGTCCGCACTCGTCACGAGAGCACTCGCCCGGCACTCGCGTCCGCAGTACGCGCGGCAGTGGGACGCCGTCGGCGAGGTGAACGCCTTCGTCGAGGAAGCCGTCACCGGGCACACCGAACTCGTGGCCCAGGGACGGAAGGACAAGGCCGAGCAGGCGTTCGCCGAGCGGAACCGGCGGCTCTACCGGGCCGGTCTGCGGGCCCAGTTCCTCGCCGGAGTCATGAGCCCCGCGACGACGTTCATCGGCCACCTCGGCTACGTGCTCGTCGCGGTCCTGGGCGGATTGCGTGCGGCGAGCGGCGAGTTGTCCGTCGGCGACGTCCAGGCGTTCGTCACGTACACACTCCAGCTCGGCGGCCCGGCGTCGGCCGTCGCATCCGTCGTCGGTGTGCTCCAGTCGGGCCTGAGCTCGGCCCGGCGTGTCCGGACGCTCCTCGAGGCTCCGGAGACGCACGCGCCCGCCAGGAGCACCGCACCTGCGGACAGCGTCTCCGGGCGGATCCGATTCGACGACGTCACCTTCGGATACGCGCCCGGCCGCGTGCTCTTCGACGGCCTGTCGTTCGATGCGCGGCCCGGGGAGACGGTGGCGATCGTCGGCCCCACCGGCGCCGGCAAGAGCACGGTCGTCAACCTGCTCCTGGGGTTCTACGCGCCTTGGTCCGGACGCGTTCTGCTCGACGGCACGGACATCGCCGAGCTGCCCCGCGACGTCCTGCACCGACAGGTGCGCGCCGTGCTCCAGGACCCCTGGCTGTTCACCGGAACCATCGCCGAGAACATCGCCTACGGAGTCGACCACGCGAGCGAGGACGACATCCGGCGGGCGGCCCGGGCGGCCTGCGCCGACCACTTCGTCCGGGCCCTCCCGCACGGTTACGCCACCGTGGTGGGCGAGGACGGCGGCGGTCTCAGCACCGGTCAGATGCAACTCATCGCCCTCGCCAGGGCCTTCCTCTCCGACCCCGACGTACTGGTGCTGGACGAGGCGACGAGCGCGGTGGACGCCCGCACCGAACTCCTGATCCGCGAAGCCTCCGCCCGCCTGCGCCGCGGACGGACCAGCATCGTGATCGCCCATCGGCTGTCCACGATCAGGAACGCGGACACCATCCTCGTCATGGAGGACGGAAGCGTCGTCGAGAAGGGCGGGCACGCCGAACTCACGGCACGGAGGGGCCGGTACGCCGCACTCCACGACACAAAGAAGTGAGATCATGCGCGAAACCGGGCCGTGGCAGCCCGAAATTCCGGCACTCACCTCCCGCGACCACACTCAATCCACCAAAAACCCACACGAGAGGCCACACCAGCCATATGGGCGACGACAGCTCCATACCGGACTTACAGGAGCACGACATCACACGGCGGCGGATGCCGAGTGGACTCGTCGCGCTGGCACTCGGTGGTTTCGGTATCGGTCTGACCGAGTTCCTCATCGCCGGGCTGCTACCGCAGGTCGCGTCGAGTTTCACCGTGTCCGAGGCGGCCGCGGGCCGACTGATCTCCGGATACGCGCTGAGTGTCGCGGTGGGGGCGATCGCGCTGACCGCGGCGACGGCACGGCTGCCCCGCAAGCAGGTCCTGGTCGGCCTGGTGGCGTTGTTCGTCGTCGGCAACCTGCTCTCCGCCATCGCGCCGAACTACACGGTGATGCTGCTCGGGCGGATCGTCGCGGCGTTGTGCCACGGTTCGTTCTTCGGCATCGGCTCGCTGGTCGCGCGCAGTCTGGTCGCGCCGGAGAAGAAGTCCCAGGCCGTGGCGATCATGTTCGCCGGACTGACGGTCGCGAACGTACTGGGCGTGCCGTTCGGCGCCCTGGTCGGTGAGCGCTGGGGCTGGAGGGCGGCGTTCTGGGCGGTGACCGCGATCGGCGTGCTCGCGCTGGCGGGAATCGCCGCGCTGGTGCCCGCGTGGGCGGGCCGGGTACAGCCGGCCACAGGGGCGGACCCGGCGCCGCCCAGCGGCCTGCGGGAACAGGTGCGGGCGTTTTGGTCCTGGCAGGTCTGGCTGACGCTGACGGCCACCGCGCTCGGCTACGGCGGGATGTTCGGCGCCTTCAGCTACATCGCCTACACGTTCACCGAGGTCAGCGGCTTCGCCTCGGCGGACGTCGCCTGGCTGCTGATGGTGTACGGCGTCGGTCTGGTCGTCGGGAACCTGGTCGGCGGGCGCGCGGCCGATCGCGACCGCGACCGTGCCCTGGTCATCGCCCTGCTCGGACTCACCCTCACCCTGGCGCTGTTCGGGCTGCTGGCCGGCAGCGCGACCGCCTCGGTCATCCTGGTGTTCGTGATGGGGGTGACCGGGTTCGCCGGCGTGCCCGGGATGATCACACGGGTCACCGACTTCGCGCACGGGGCGGCACTGGCCGCCAGCGCCAACGTGTCCGCGTCCAACGTCGGCAACGCCCTCGGCGCCTGGCTCGGAGGCCTGGCCATCACCGCCGGCTTCGGCTACGCCTCACCGCTCTACGTCGGCGCCGGCATCGCCCTGATGTCCACCGTCGTCATGGTCATCGCAGCCCGGCTTGCGAGAAATCACTCAGTGTGACGAGCCGGGCGAAGAACACGGCAAAGGTGCCGACCAGAACCGGCCGGCACCTCACGTGCAACTGAAGCAAGTGTCCGAGGGGGGACTTGAACCCCCACGCCCGATAAAGGGCACTAGCACCTCAAGCTAGCGCGTCTGCCATTCCGCCACCCGGACCAGGTGTCTGCCGCCTTGCCGAGGGTCTTCCCCGGGGCGACACGGACAACAATACCAAGGTTTCGGAGTGCCTTTCACCTGCGTTTCCCTCGCCCGGACGGCCGAATGGGGGACCCGAGCGCATTCTGTATACGATAAGTCTGTATACTGTTGTCACCAATGACTCCTGCTCGGAGGCGACATGGAAGATCTGGATTCCGCGGTGGTGCTGGGCATGGCGGCCCAGGCGCCTGACGGCATAGTGATCATTGACGGCGAAGGACTGATCCGCTATTGGAACCGGGGTGCGGAACGCATCTTCGGGTTCGCGGCGGACGACGTGGACGGCCGCAGTCTGGACGTCATCATCCCCGAGAAGCACCGCAAGCGTCACTGGGACGGCTTCCAGGAGGCCATGGACCGGGGGTCCAGCAAGTACGGGGAAGCGGACCTGCTGAACGTCCCCGCGCTGGCCGCGGACGGCCGCAAGCTGTCCATCGAGTTCAGCGTGGTGCTGCTGCCGGCCCCCGACGGCAGCACGTATTGCGGGGCGGTCATCCGGGACGTCACCGCACGGCGCGAGCGGGAGCGGGAGCTGATGCGGCGGCGGGCCGAGGCGACGGCCTGAGCCTCGCCGACGACATGCGGAAGCGGCCGTGGCCTTCGGGCCACGGCCGCTTCCGCGTGAAGGGTCAGACGATGACGCCGCTCTCCTTCAGCCGGCCGATGGTCTCCTCGTCGTAGCCCAGTTCGACCAGGACCTCGGAGCTGTGCTCGCCCAGCAGCGGGGCACCGACGACCTCGGGCTTGAAGGAGGAGAACTTCACCGGGCTGCCGACGGTCAGGTACGTCCCACGGCCCTTCTGCTCGACCTCGACGACCGTGCCGCTCTTGCGCAGGTCCTCGTCGTAGGCGATCTCCTTCATGCTCATCACCGGGGCGCAGGGCACCTCCCACTCACGCAGGATGTCCACCGCCTCGTACTTGGTCTTGTCCGCGAGCCACTTCTCGATCTCCGCGAAGATCTCGAAGATGTGCGACTGACGGGCGCGCGCGGTGGCGTACGCCGGGTCCTCGGCCCACTCGGGGTGGCCGATCGCCTCGGCGGTGCGCTTCCAGTTCTGCTCCTGGACGGTGAAGTAGATGTAGGCGTTCGGGTCGGTCTCCCAGCCCTTGCACTTGAGCACCCAGCCGGGCTGGCCGCCGCCGCCCGCGTTGCCGCCGCGCGGCACCACGTCGGTGAACTCGCCGTTCGGGTACTGCGGGTACTCCTCCAGGTGGCCGACCCGCTCCAGGCGCTGCTGGTCGCGCAGCTTGACACGGCAGAGGTTGAGCACGGCGTCCTGCATGGAGACGGACACCTTCTGGCCCTTGCCGGTCTTGTTGCGGTCGATGATCGCGGTGAGGATGCCGATCGCCAGGTGCATCCCGGTGTTGGTGTCACCGATGGCGGCGCCGGAGATGGTCGGCGGGCCGTCCCAGAAGCCGGTGGTGGAGGCGGCGCCGCCCGCGCACTGGGCGACGTTCTCGTAGACCTTGAGGTCGTTCCAGGACGACTGGTCGTTGAAGCCCTTGACCGAGCCGAAGATCAGGCGCGGGTTGAGCTCCTGGATGCGCTCCCAGGAGAAGCCCATGCGGTCCAGGGCGCCCGGGGCGAAGTTCTCCACCAGGACGTCGGCTTCCGTGATGAGCTTCTCCAGGACCTCCTTGCCCTCGGCGGTCTTGGTGTTGATCGCGAGGGAGCGCTTGTTGCTGTTGAGCATCGTGAAGTACAGCGCGTCGAGGTCCTCGATGTCCCGCAGCTGCTTGCGGGTCACGTCGCCGCCGTTGGGGCGCTCCACCTTCAGGACGTCGGCGCCGAACCAGGCGAGCATCTGGGTGCAGGCGGGACCGGCCTGGACGCCGGTGAAGTCGATCACCTTGATTCCGGCGAGCGGCTTTTCACTCATGTGTGCTTCCTTTTCGTGAACGTACGCGTACGGGGCGGGAGTTCGAGGTACGGAGAAGGTCACTTCTTCGCCGGCGTGATGTTGCCGACGGTGATGCCCTTGGGGTTGAGGTGTGAGATGTGGCCGCTCTCGGTGCCGGCCGAGGGGTCGATCACGCAGTCGATGAGCGCCGGGCCGCCCGAAGCCAGGGCCTCGGTGAGGGCGGCGGTGACCTCGGCAGGTGTGGTGGCGCGGTAGCCCTTGCCGCCGAACGCCTCGATCAGCAGGTCGTGGCGGGCCGCCGACATGAGCGTCGTGGGCGCGGGGGCGTCGTCGTACGGGTTGGTGTCGTCGCCCCGGTAGACACCGCCGTTGTTCATGATCACGGTGACCACGGGGAGCTGGTAACGGCAGATCGTCTCTATCTCGATGCCACTGAACCCGAAGGCGCTGTCGCCCTCGATGGCCACGACCGGGGCGCCGCTCTCGACGGCGGCGGCGATGGCGTAGCCCATGCCGATGCCCATGACGCCCCAGGTGCCGCTGTCGAGACGGTGACGGGGGACGTGCATGTCGATGACGTTGCGCGCGATGTCCAGGGCGTTGGCGCCCTCGTTGACGATGTACGTCTCCGGGTGCTGGTGCACGACGTCGCGTACGGCCTTCAGGGCGCCCATGAACTGCATGGGGTGCGGGTCGGCCTCCAGCCGCTTGGCCATCTTGGCGACGTTCTGCGCCGAGCGCTCCCCGAGCTCGTCCCGCCAGGCCGAAGGGGCCTGGATCTGGCCGGGCTTGGTGCGTTCGGCGAGCGCGTCGAGCACCGACTCGATGTCACCGACGAGCGGTGCGGAGATCGGCTGGTTGCTGTCCATCTCCTTGGGGTCGATGTCGATCTGGATGAACTTGGCATCGGGGTTCCACCCCGTCTGGCCATGGTTGAGCAACCAGTTGAGGCGGGCGCCGACGAGCATCACGACGTCGGCCTTCTTCAGCGCCATGGAACGGGCGGTGGCCGCCGACTGCGGGTGGTTGTCGGGCAGCAGGCCCTTCGCCATCGACATCGGTACGTACGGGATGCCGGTGGACTCGATGAACTCCCGTACCTTGGCGTCCGCTTGGGCATACGCGGCGCCCTTGCCGAGCACCACCAGCGGGCGCTCGGCGGAGGCCAGCAGCTCGATCGCCCGGTCCACGGCCTCCGGCGCGGGCAGCTGGCGCGGAGCGGGGTCGACGAGGCGGCTCAGTGTCTTGTCGCCCTCCGCCTTGGGCATGATGGCGCCGAGCACCGCGGCGGGGATGTCGAGGTAGACACCGCCGGGGCGCCCGGAGATCGCGGTGCGCAGGGCGCGGGCGATGCCGCGGCCGATGTCCTCGACGCGGCTGACCCGGTATGCGGCCTTCACGAAGGGCTGCGCGGCGGCGAGTTGGTCCATCTCCTCGTAGTCGCCCTGCTTGAGGTCGACGAGGTGGCGCTCGCTGGAGCCGGAGATCTGGACCATGGGGAAGCAGTTGGTGGTCGCGTTCGCCAGCGCGACCAGACCGTTGAGGAAGCCCGGTGCCGACACCGTCAGGGCCACGCCCGGCTTCTTGTTGAGGTAGCCGGCGATGGCCGCCGCGTGCCCGGCGTTGCTCTCGTGCCGGAAGCCGATGTAGCGGATGCCCTGCGCCTGGGCGAGGCGGGCCAGGTCGGTGATCGGGATGCCGACCACCCCGTAGATGGTGTCGACGTCGTTCATTTTGAGCGCGTCGACGACCAGGTGGTACCCGTCGGTGAGCTCGGTCGGAACGTCGGCTGCTGCCGCGGTCTCCATAGTCGAGGGGGCGGTCATGGTCCGAGGTCCTCCTTGGGCAGGTCCTGCCGGAGCGGCTACTCCTCTCACCATCCGCAGGGCGCCCGTCCGCGTCCAAGACCCATCGGCGACCAGCCGATAAACAGCATCTATCGAGGGCTGGTGGAGGCCTCGCCAGCTCCCTTGATAGACGGCCGCTATCGACCGTTCGCCAGTACGTATTGGACGCTCGCCGCAGGCCACCGCAGGCTCGCAGAGGACTGCTTCATCGAACCTGGCGCGAGGGGGTGGGGTCATGGCCGTTCCGGCCGCGGCATCCGTGCGCGATGCGAACCGGTACCGGCCTCCGAGCGTCACGGGTCTCGTCGACCTCATCGACCGGCAGGTGCGTGAACGCCCGTACGCCCGGGCGCTGGTCGTCACCGGGGACCGGGTGCACCTGTCCTACCGGGGCCTCAGCGGCCTGGCCGACGACATGGCCGAACGGCTCGGCGACACCGGGCTGCGCCGCGCTGAGGCGATCGGTCTGATCGCCGCCAACACCGCCGAGTTCGTGGTCGCGTTGCTCGGCGCGGCGCGAGCCGGTCTGGTGGTCGCCCCGCTGGACCCTGCGCTGCCGTGGTCCGAACTCGCGGCACGGAGCGAGGCGTTGGGAGCGCGGGCGGTTCTTCTGGGAGCACCGGCCGTGGCAGGGGACCCGTTCCCCGTCCCGGTGTGGCCGCTGCGGGTGGACGTCTCCCGGGCCGGGACAGCGGCGGTCGAACTCGCGCCCGGTCCGCCTGTCGTGCCCCATGTCCGTGGTGCAGCACACGAGTTGGCGGAGAACGACGCGCTCGTCCTGTTCACCGCCGGCACCAGCGACCGGCCGAAGATGGTCCCGCTCACCCAGGCCAACGTGGCCGCATCCGTCCACTCCCTCTGCGCCACCTACGAGTTGGGACCCGATGACGCGACGGTCGCGGTGATGCCGTTCTTCCACGGCCACGGACTGTTCGCGGCGCTGCTGGCGTCCCTGGCCAGCGGAGGCTGCGTCCTGCTGCCCGAGCGGGGACGGTTCTCGGCGGGCACGTTCTGGGACGACGTGCGTGCCGCGGCCGCCACCTGGTTCACCGCGGCTCCGGCCATCCATGAGATCCTCCTGGACCGGTCGGAGCGGGAGTACCCGGGCACGCAGGCACCGCCCCTGAAGTTCGTCCGCAGCAGCAGCGCTCCCCTCAACCCGGCGACGCAGCGGGCGCTGGAACGCACGCTGGGCGTGCCTGTGCTGTCCGCGTACGGGATGACCGAGTCCTCGCACCAGGCGGCCAGCGAGCCGCTGCCCGGGCGGGGGCTGCTGAAGCACGGGGTGGTGGGACGGCCGACCGGGGTAGAGGTCCAGGTCGTCGACCGGAGCGGGCGGACGTGCCCGGTGGGCGTCGAGGGCGAGGTGTGGGTGCACGGTCCCACCGTCGCCCGGGGCTATCTCGGCGACCGGGAGGGGACGTCGTACACCTTCGTCGACGGGTGGCTGCGCACCGGTGATCTGGGAACGCTGGACGCGGACGGGTATCTGTCGCTGACCGGGCGGATCAAGAACCTGATCAACCGTGGCGGCGAGAAGATCTCGCCTGAGCATGTCGAGGACATCCTCGCCGGCTGCCCGGGCGTCGCCGAGGTGGCCGTGTTCGCCGTGCCCGACGCGGTGTACGGGCAGCGGGTGGGCGCCGCGGTGGTGGTGCGCGCGGGCGCGAGCGTCGGGCGTGAGGAGATCCTGCGGTACGGCCGTGACCGGCTGGCCGCGTTCGAGGTGCCCGACCGGATCGAGCTGGTCGCAGCTCTGCCGTACACCGCCAAGGGTGCTCTGGACCGGAAGGCCATCCAGGCCCGGTACGCGCCGTGACAGGGGCGTTCAGGGGGTGAGCACGCGGTGCTCGGCCGGGAGTGGCCGGGCGAAGAAGTCGTCCAGGGACAGGCCCGTCGCCGCGTTGACGAACGCCCGGGCGGCGACCGAGCCGGGGGTGGCGGCGTGGATCGCCACCGAGACCTGGGCGCCGGCCTCCGGCTCCACCAGGGGCAGCGCCCTCGTACGGCCGATCACCGGCATCGCGCGCAGCCAGGTGTGCGGCACGATGCTGGCCCACCCGCCGCCGCCGACATGGGCG
The DNA here is from genome assembly GCF_044459945.1 of Streptomyces sp. NPDC050164. NCBI lineage: Bacteria > Bacillati > Actinomycetota > Actinomycetes > Kitasatosporales > Streptomycetaceae > Streptomyces > Streptomyces sp. NPDC050164. The sequence goes on along the minus strand of NZ_JBITJK010000051.1, from coordinate 9,403 downwards.
TAGAGGGAGGCGATCGAGTCCGTCTCCACCTGGGGGGTCACGACGAACCCCTTCTCCGCGAAGACCGTGTCGGCGATCTGGCGGATCCGCATGTCGGGCGTCAGCAGCGCGAGCGGCAGCTGGGCGGCGTCCGCCCAGGTCACGGTGGTGGACTGGGCCACCGGCTGGTCCTCCGACACCAGCAGCATGTACCGCTCCTGGTACAGGGGGACGACCTGCAAGCCCTCTTGGTCGTCCGGGTCGAAGTGGGCGATGGCCACGTCCAGTTCGTAGTCGCGCAGCTGGCGGTGGAGTTCCTTCGTCGACAGCCGGGAGCGGACCTGCACCTTGGCGAGCGGGTGCGCCGCGCAGAAGGCGGCCACGGGTAGCGCCAGGGTCGTGGACGCCGTGGGGTCCGTGCCGAGCCGGAGCGTCCCGGTGATGCCGGACTGCACGGCGGCCACCTCGGCCTTGAAGGCGTCCTGTTCGGCGAGGATCCGCTTGGCCCAGACGACGAGCCGTTCGCCCTCCGGGGTGAGGCCCTGGTAGTTGTGCCCGCGGTTGATGAGCGTGACGTTCAGCTCCCGCTCCAGTTTGGCGATCGCCGCCGAGAGCGCGGGCTGGGAGACGTAGCAGGACTCCGCCGCGCGGGCGAAGTGCCGTTCCCTCGCCACCGCCACGAAGTACTCCAGCTGCCGGAACAGCATGAACGACTCCTCCCTGTCCGGGGCCGTGTCAACCTGCTCCATACTGTATGCAGTATGGCGGTGATGTACAGGGGTGGCAACCCTGTTGATCTCCCTGCGTGCCCGGATCGCCACCCCTCGCATCGCCGGGCGCGGGTCAGCGCAGGAGCTTCACCGCGGACACCACGAGCGGGTCCAGCCCGTCCGCCCCGGCGTCGACGAACGCGTTGAGCCGGGCGCGCATCCGCGGGTCCCAGAACCTGCCGATGTGTCCGGCGATCGCCTCGGCGGCCTCCTCCCCCGGCAGGTGTCCGAGGTTCCTCGCGATGTCGTTCGCCATCCTGAGTTCCGACGGCACGGTCGCTGTCATCTCAGTCCACCACCGTCACGAGGTCGTTCTCGGTGACGTCCGTGTCGGTGTGCCGGTCGGGGCGCGCGAGCGCGACCTGTACGGCGGTCACCTTGTACTCCGGGCAGTTGGTCGCCCAGTCGGAGTTCTCCGTGGTCACCACGTTGGCGCCGGTGACGGGATGGTGGAACGTGGTGTACACGACCCCGGTCGGCATGCGGTCGGAGATCTCCGCGCGCAGGGTGGTCTGCCCGACGCGGCTGGCCAGGGTGACCATGTCACCGTCGTTGATGCCGCGGACCTCGGCGTCGTGCGGGTGGAGTTCCAGCACGTCCTCGGGATGCCAGGCGACGTTGCCGGTTCGGCGGGTCTGCGCGCCGACGTTGTACTGGCTGAGGATGCGGCCCGTGGTGAGGACCAGCGGGAAGCGCCGGGTGCTGCGCTCGGCCGTGGGCACGTAGGCGGTGACCACGAACTTGCCCTTGCCGCGCACGAATTCGTCCACGTGCATGATGGGCGTGCCCTCCGGCGCCTGCTCGTTGCACGGCCACTGGACGCTGCCGAGCTTGTCCAGCAACTCGAAGGAGACCCCGGTGAACGTCGGGGTGACCGCGGCGATCTCGTCCATGATCCGGCTCGGATGGTCGTACGCCATCGGGTAGCCCATGGCGGTGGCGATCTCGCTGACGATCTGCCACTCGTGCTTGCCCGTCTTCGGCTTCATCACCGCGCGCACCCGGTTGATCCGGCGTTCGGCGTTGGTGAAGGTGCCGTCCTTCTCCAGGAAGGACGCCCCGGGCAGGAAGACGTGCGCGAACTTGGCGGTCTCGTTGAGGAACAGGTCCTGGACCACGACGAGTTCCATCGCTTCGAGCGCGGCGGTGACGTGCTGGAGGTTGGGGTCGGACTGGGCGATGTCCTCGCCGTGCACGAAGAGGCCCTTGAAGGTGCCGTCGATCGCCGCGTCGAACATGTTGGGGATGCGAAGCCCCGGTTCGGCGAGGAGAGTTCCGCCCCAGAGGTTCTCGAAGACCGTGCGGACGGCGTCGTCGGAGACGTGCCGGTAGCCGGGCAGTTCGTGCGGGAAGGAGCCCATGTCGCAGGAACCCTGCACGTTGTTCTGGCCGCGCAACGGGTTCACGCCGACGCCGTCCCGGCCGATGTTGCCGCACGCCATCGCGAGATTGGCCATCCCCATGACCATCGTCGAGCCCTGGCTGTGCTCGGTGACGCCGAGCCCGTAGTAGATGGCCCCGTTGGGCGCCTCGGCGTACAGCCGTGCGGCGGCCCGGAGTTCGTCGGCCGGCACGCCGGTGATCTCCTCGACCGCCTCCGGGCTGTTCTTCGGGCGGGCGATGAACTCGGCCCAGTCGTCGAAGCCTTCGCACCTGGCGTCCACGAACGACCGGTCGACCAGGCCCTCGGTGACGACCACGTGCGCCATGGCGTTGACGACGGCGACGTTGGTGCTGGGCCTGAGCTGGAGGTGGTGTTCGGCCTCGATGTGCGGGGAGCGTACGAGGTCGATGCGGCGCGGGTCGACGACGATGAGCTTGGCGCCCTCGCGCAGCCGGCGCTTCATCCGGGAGGCGAACACCGGGTGCCCGTCGGTGGGGTTGGCGCCGATGACCACGATGACGTCGGACTGCGCGACCGAGCGGAAGTCCTGGGTGCCGGCGGACTCGCCGAAGGTCTGCTTGAGTCCGTATCCCGTCGGGGAGTGGCAGACCCGGGCGCAGGTGTCGACGTTGTTGTTGCCGAAGGCCGCGCGGACCATCTTCTGTACGACGTAGACCTCCTCGTTGGTGCAACGCGAGGAGGTGATGGCGCCGACCGCGCTGGACCCGTACCGGTCCTGGATCTCGCGCATGCGGCGGGCGACCGTGCCGATCGCCTCGTCCCACTCGACCTCGCGCCAGGGGTCGGTGATCCTGTCGCGGACCATGGGCTTGAGTTGGCGGTCGGGGTGGGTGGCGTAGCCGAAGGCGAAGCGGCCCTTCACGCAGGAGTGGCCCTCGTTCGCGCCGCCGTCCTTGTAGGGCACCATGCGCACCAGTTCGTCGCCGCGCAGCTCGGCCTTGAAGGAGCAACCCACGCCGCAGTACGCGCAGGTCGTGACAACCGACCTGGTGGGCATGCCGAGTTCGACGACCGAGCGCTCCTGGAGCGTCGACGTCGGGCAGGCCTGGACGCAGGCCCCGCAGGAGACGCACTCGGAGTCCATGAAGGTCTCTCCGGCGCCCGGCGAGACCTTGGAGTCGAAGCCGCGGCCCTCGATGGTGAGGGCGAAGGTGCCCTGCACCTCACCGCACGCCCGGACGCAGCGGGAGCAGGCGATGCACTTGGAGGGGTCGAAGTCGAAGTAGGGGTTGGACGTGTCCTTCTCGGCGTCGAGGTGGTTCTCGCCCTCGTAGCCGTAGCGGACCTGCCTCAGCCCCACCACGCCGGCCATGTCCTGCAGTTCGCAGTCGCCGTTGGCCGGGCAGGTGAGGCAGTCGAGCGGGTGATCGGAGATGTAGAGCTCCATGACGCCCTGGCGGAGCTTTGCCACCTTCGGCGTCTGGGTGCTCACCTTCATGCCGTCGGCGCACGGCGTGGTGCAGGACGCCGGGGTGCCGCGCCGGCCGTCGATCTCCACCACACACAAGCGGCAGGAGCCGAAGGCCTCCAGGCTGTCGGTGGCGCACAACTTGGGGATGTCGACACCGGCCTGCGCCGCGGCGCGCATCACGGAGGTGCCTTCCGGGACGGCGACCGGCATGCCGTCGATCTCCACCGACACCGTCGCCGGGCCGGGCCGCTCGGGGGTTCCGAAGTCGGGTTCCTTGAGCAGGCTCATGCCGTGCCCTCCGTCGCTTGTACGGGATGGATCTCCAGCAGTCGACGACCGCCGAGGAAGTCGTCGGGGAAGTGAGCGAGGGCGCTGCGGACGGGCATCGGGGTCAGCCCGCCCATCGCGCACAACGAGCCTTCGGTCATCAGGTCGCACAGGTCTTCCAGCAGGGCCAGGTTCTCGTCCCGGTGCGTGCCGGCCACGATCTTGTCGATCACCTCGACGCCCCGCACCGAACCGACCCGGCAGGGTGTGCACTTGCCGCAGGACTCCTCGGCACAGAACTCCATCGCGAAGCGGGCCTGGGCGGCCATGTCGACGGTGTCGTCGAAGACGACGATGCCGCCGTGCCCGAGCATCGCGCCGGCCTCGGCGAACGCCTCGTAGTCCATCGGCAGGTCGAACAGGGAGGTCGGCAGATAGGCGCCGAGCGGGCCACCGACCTGCACCGTGCGGACCGGGCGTCCGGTGTGGGTCCCGCCGCCGTACTCCTCGACGAGTTCGCGCAGGGTGATGCCGAAGGCGGTCTCCACGATGCCGCCGCGGGCGATGTTGCCGCCGAGCTGGAACACCTGGGTGCCGCGCGAGCGGCCGACGCCGAGGTCCTGGTAGGCCTTCGCGCCGTGGGCCAGGACCATGGGCACGGTGGTCAGGGTGAGGACGTTGTTCACCACGGTCGGTTTGCCGAACAGGCCCTCGATCGCGGGGATCGGTGGTTTCGCGCGGACCATGCCCCGCTTGCCCTCCAGGCTCTCCAGCATGGAGGTCTCCTCGCCGCAGATGTACGCGCCGGCGCCGACGCGGACGTGCAGGTCGAAGTCGAGCGAGGAGCCGAGGACGCCCTTGCCGAGCCAGCCGTGCTCGCGCGCGATGCCGATCGCCCGGCGCATCGTGGCCACGGCGTCGGGGTATTCGGAGCGGATGTAGACATAGCCCTCACGCGCCCCGACCGCGTGCGCGGCGATGGTCATGCCTTCGATGAGCAGGAACGGGTCGCCCTCCATGACCATGCGGTCGGCGAAGGTTCCGCTGTCTCCCTCGTCGGCGTTGCAGCAGACGAACTTCAGCTCGTCGGGGCAGTCGAGCACCGTCTTCCACTTGATGCCGGCCGGGAATCCGGCGCCGCCTCGGCCGCGCAGTCCGGAGGCGGTGACCTCGGCGACGACGTCGGCGGGGGCCAGCTCCAACGCGGCCCGCAGCCCGGCGAGGCCGCCGTGCTCGACGTAGTCCTCGGTCGACAGGGGGTCGGTGATCCCGACCCTGGCGAAGGTGACGCGGTTCTGGCGGGCGAGCCACGGCAGTTCGTCCACGATGCCGAGCCGCAGCGGATGGTCCGCCCCGTCGAGCATGCCGGCGGCGAGCAGTCCCGGCACGTCCTCGGGGGCCACCGGGCCGTAGCCGACGCGTCCTTGCGGGGTCACGACCTCGACGAGCGGCTCCAGCCAGAGCATGCCGCGCGATCCGTTGCGTATGACGTCGATGGCGAAGTCCCCGTGGGCGGCGGCGTCTCGGAGCGCCTGGGCGACCTCGTCCGCGCCGACGGACCTGGCCGCCGAGTCGCGGGGGACGTAGACCGTGGCCGCGGAGTGCGAGGAGTTGTTCATGAGGAGACCGTCCCGTTGAGGATCGAGCCCAGTCGGGCGGGGCCGACACGTCCGTACAGCCGGCCGTTCGCCTCCACCGACGGGCCGAGGGCGCAGTTGCCGAGACAGAAGACCTGCTCGACGGTGACCGAGCCGTCGGCCGTCGTCTCCCCCAGGGTCAGTCCGGACTCACGGGCGTGGCGCACCAGGCTGTCGGCGCCCAGGGCTTGGCAGGCCTCGGCACGGCAGATGCGCACGGTGGTACGTCCCGCGGGCTCGCGGCGGAAGTCGTGGTAGAAGGTCACCACCCCGTGGACGTCCGCCCGGGAGAGGTTGAGCTCCTCGGCGAGCACCGGAACCGCCTCCTGCGGCACATGGCCCAACTCGGCCTGTAGGGCGTGCAGTACGGGCAGCAGCGCGCCGCGCTGGTCCCGGTGACGGGCCACCACCCCCCGGACCACGCTCTCGACCGACACATCACTCCCGCTGGTCGTCATGATCGCTTCGCCTTCCGTCACACAGGCCCCCGGCGAGGGTTGCAGGAGACTGAGACAATACCCCATACAGGCTTCTGTATACAGAACTCAATCGCAGGGATCGCGAGACCGCCAGAGGCGCGTCGCGTTGCATACAAAAACCTGTATGCTGACAACGTCGTCGGCAACCCCCTCGACCGCATCCACTTGGCAGAGCCGCCAGCCCTGCTGGCTCCGGCGGCAGAACGGGACAACCATGCGCGAGGCACTCACGGCCGCAGCGGCCCGGCGCGTCACCCGCCCGGCACCGCTGCGGCAGGCCGTGTACGACGCCCTGACCGAACTGATCATCAGCGGCTCCCTCAAGCCCGGCCAGCACCTGGTCGAGGCCGAACTCGCCGAACACCTCGGCGTCAGCCGACAGCCGGTCCGCGAGGCCCTGCAACGACTACAGACCGCGGGCTGGGTCGATCTGCGGCCCGCCCAGGGCGCCTTCGTCCACTCCCCCACCGAGGAGGAGGCCGCCCAACTCCTCGGCGTCCGCGCCGTACTGGAGATCTACTCGGCCCAACTCGCCGCGCAGAACGCCAAGCCCGAGGACGTCGAGCGCCTCTGGGAGCTCCAGCAGGACGGCGTCGACGCGCTCGCCGAGGGCGACGTCGAACGCCTGGTCGCGGCCAACACCGCCCTGCACGACTTCATCACCTCCGTGGCCGGCAACGCCGTCCTGGCCGAACTGATCGGCCAGGTGGGCCAGAAGGTGCGCTGGTACTACACGCCCATCGCCAAGCCCCGCGGCAAGGAGGCCTGGAACGAGCACAGCCAGCTCATCACGGCCATCGCCAAGAGCGACGCGGACCGGGCGGGCGAGATCATGCGCAGGCACACCGAGCGCACGACCGACTTCTACCGCCGGCAGTTCCCCGCCGGGACGAGTCAGGACTGACATCTCCGGCTCGGCGCGGTTCAGGACGAGGCGAGCGACTCGGCGGGGCGGCGAGCGCCCCCGTGGGACATGTCGACGACCGGGGAACGCAGGACCCGGGCACCGGCGGCGGCCCGCAGTTCGAGCAGCCACGGCAGCACCCTGCGCAGCACGGTGTCGAGCCCGCCGCCGTCCCCGCCGAGCATCGCGTCGGCGGGGACCAGGACCGGGTCGGCGAACACCGTGGACGTCGCGCTGCCGCGCGGCCCGGCACCCCCGGCCCGGGCCGGGACGAACAGGTTGGGGGCGTGCGCCGGAACCAGCCAGAGGCTCATCCCGTCCGGCACGACGAGCGGCCGCGAGGACCAGACGTAACTGTCGGCCTCGCCCGCCGCGACCACCTGGTGCTTACGGCCCCGCAGCGCGACCACGTCACCGGTGCGGGCGGCGACGGAGCGGGGCACGAGGAGCTGGGCCTCCAGCCCCTGTCCGCCGACTCCGCCCGCCGACTCCGCCCCCTCGACGTCCCCCTCCGGCGCCTCCGCGAGGGCCAGGCTGCTGAGGTGCCGCCCGGCGGCGATCTCGCCGCGCACCCAGGGGCTGCCGTACGACTCGATGACGGCGACCGCCGCGTAGTGGGACTGGAGCACGGCCGCCGTCGCCGGGCAGACGCGCGCGGTCCGGGCCACCACATCCACGGCTTCCGGCAGTCCCCGTCCACCACCACCGAACTCGGCGGAGACGGTGAGCCCCAGCAGCCCGGCGCGGCCGAGGGCCGTCACGGAACCGCGGGGAAACCTGCCCTCGCCGCCGGTCACGCCGGCGGAGGGTTCGATGACACTGGTCAGGACTTCTGAAAGAGCGGTGCGGTACGACACGGGGTGACCCCCTCGGGAGCGACTGCTGGTCCACCGTCGGGCGACGATTGCATACAGTATTCTGCATTCGCTAGCAGGACACCAGAGGCGAGTCCGGGCGACTTTCGAAAGTCCGCAACGCCGGTCCGAATGACCCCCGTCTATTGCATACTGAACTCAGTATCTCGTAGCCAATGTTGTGGTCTCAGCAGTCGAACGAGGGAGAAGGGCCCATGCCCGACACGCCCACCGTGGCCGTCCGCAGCCCGATCGCGCGGCCCGCCCCACTGCGCCAGGCGGTCTACGACGCCCTCACCGAACTGATCGTCAACGGCTCACTGAAACCCGGACAGCATCTCGTCGAGGCCGAACTCGCCGCAGAACTCGGCGTGAGCCGCCAGCCGATCCGCGAAGCGCTGCAACGGCTGCACACCGCGGGCTGGGTCGACCTGCGCCCCTCCCAGGGCGCCTTCGTCCACTCCCCCACCGTGGAGGAGTGCACCCAGCTCCTGAGCGTCCGGGCCCTCCTCGAAACCCACTCCGCGCACGACGCCGCCCGGCACGCCACCCCCCGGGACGTCGCCCGGCTGTGGGAACTTCAGCAGACCGGTCTCGCCGCTCTCGCGGCCGGCGACGCCCGGGCCATCGTGGAGGCCAACGCCGCCCTGCACGGGCACATCACCGAGCTCTCCCGCAACGCGGTCCTCGCCGAACTCATCCCCCAGGTCGACCGACGTGTGCGCTGGTACTACATGCCCATCGCCAAACCGCGCGGCAAGGACGCCTGGAACGAGCACGCCCGCATCATCGAGGCCATCGGCGAGGGCGCCGCCGACCGCGCCGAGGAGCTCATGCGCCGGCACACCCGGAACACCACCGACTTCTACTGCCGGCAGATCGCCGCGGTGGCCGGCCGGAGCACCTGAACACTCCGGCCGGGAGGAGTTCAGGACTGCGGGTCGATCTCCCGCAGCAGCCCGGTGGTCACGTCGAAGACGAAGCCCCGTACGTCGTCGGTGTGCGGCAGGAACGGCGAGGTGCGCACCCGCTGCATCGACTGCCGTACGTCCTGGTCGACGTCCCGGAACGCCTCCACCGCCCAGGCCGGACGCTGGCCGACCTCCATCTCCAGCTCGTGCCGGAAGTCCTCGGTCAGGGTCTGCAGTCCGCAGCCGGTGTGGTGGATGAGGATGACGCTACGGGTGCCGAGCGCGCGCTGACTGATCGTCAGGGAGCGGATCGTGTCGTCGGTGACCACACCGCCCGCGTTACGGAACGTGTGACAGTCGCCGAGTTCCAGGCCCAGTGCGGCGTGCAGGTCGATACGGGCGTCCATACAGGCCACGACGGCCACCCGCAGGACCGGCCGGGCCCCCATGCCCGGGTCGACGAATCCGGCGGCATAAGCGCGGTTGGTTTCCACGAGCCGGTCGATGACCGTACCGGCGCCGGGGACACTGCGGGCGGGCTGGGGGATACGGGGTGCTGATGTCGACATGCTGGGCTACCTCATTCCGGTCGGGTTCGGACGGGAACCGTCCCGGGCGGTGCGGTCCTCATCTCGCCCGGGACGGAATGGAAACGGTGTCGGTCAGATCACTCCCTGCGTCTTCAGGAGCGGCAGTTCTTCGTGGCCGAGGCCGAGTTCGCCGATGAGGATTTCTTCGGTGTGCTGGCCGAGGAGGGGTGGGGTGGTGATGTCGACGGGGGAGTCG
>NZ_JBITJK010000050.1:0-59451 GCF_044459945.1 Streptomyces sp. NPDC050164 | reverse complement strand
GCCGCCTGCTGCGGGCTCGGGGGAGATGTCCGTCATGCTGAGCTTCCTCGCTCTCTGGGATCAGGGGGTGGAGGGGCGCGGGGCCCGGGCCGGGCAAGCTGCGGGCCCCGCGGTTCGGGTGGTGCTACTTCTTCTTGTCGGCCTTGGCCTTGGCCTTCGCGGCGGCCTTCTCGGCCTTGAGCCTGCGGCGGGCGGCGCCCTCCTTCTGGGCGCGGGCCATCGCGGCCAGGGCCTGCGGGCCGTAGAGACCGGCGGCGACCAGGCCGCCGCCGGTGAGCAGGGCGGTCAGCCAGGTGAAGGTGAGCATCGGCGTGATGCCGGGGACACCGCGCCAGATGACGACGAACGTCGCGGTCGGGACGAGCACCGCGAGGCGCCAGGGCATACGGCGGTGGGTCTTGGCGGCGGAAGCGCTCACTGCGCGGTCTCCTTCGGGGTCGTGTTCAGGTCGTTGTGCGGGGCCGGGGGCGTCAGTCGGCCGCAGCCGTCGCAGACCAGCAGCGGGCGGCCCCAGATCGCGTACCGGAGCCGGGTGACCAGGTGCTCGGGGATGGTGACGACCGCTCCGGCGGTGGCCAGGCCGACGACGATCGCGGCGGTCAGGACGGCGGAGTCGCTGGTGTCGTACGGGAGGGTGTAGCCGTGCCGCCAGGCGTAGGCGCCGGCCGCCGACCCGGCCCACAGGGTGAGCAGCAGGTGGGCGAAGACGACGGCGAGGCCGGCGGTGTAGCGGGCGCCTCGGACGAGGTGCTGCTTCATGTGCGGTCCCTTCCGGGAGTCGGGCGCGCGGCTCAGGCCGCGTCGCGCTGCTGCTCAGGGCGGGTTGGACCCGTTGGGCCTAACAGGTCTGACGGGAAGAGAGTGTTCTCGTCGGCGAGGAGGGCGGCGGCGTTGCGGGCCTCGCGCTCGCGGGCGGTCTTGTTGCGGCGGCGGACGTAGCAGCCGCGGCACAGGACCATGACCTTCTCGACGGGCAGGGTGACCGCGTCCCGGTCGGAGACCTCCGGGTCGATCGGGGCCACCAGGAGCGGGGCGCGGTGCTCGCCCCGCTCCTGGCAGCGCTTCCCGGTCTTGTGCCAGCGGGGCTTGTCCCCGTCGGCCAGGCCGCAGTTCCCGGACTCATCCAGGTGGCACTCGCAGTGCCCGTCACTGCGTCCCACGGCCGCCTCGTAGACGGTTCCGGCTAAGACCTCGGGAACACTCACCGGCTGATTCCCCTCTCCGCCAGGACCTGGGTCAGGTAGTCCTTGGCGGTTCCAGGGCGGCACCCGAGGTGCCGGGCCGCCTGCCGGTTGGAGGGATGACGGCGAAGGTCCTTGCCCTCCGCGGCGGCCTCGTCGACGAGGGCGCGGGTCTTGGCGAGCCGGTCGTTGACGACCGTTTCCCTGACCTCGTCCTGCGCCTCGTCCTGCTGCGTCCCGTCCTCCTCCTCGGGTGCGTCCGGGGAGGGGTCCGGAAGCGGCTCCTGCCCTTGCGGGAAGCGGGTTGTAGCGGTTTCGCTTCCCGTCCGCGAGAAGGGCGTCCAGGTGTCCAGCGGATGCACCGGGACGCGGTGCGCGATCCACTGCCCGTCGAGTCCGGGAACCGCGAGCGCGACCGGGAGGTACGGAGCCGGGATCACCTCCACCGGCTCCTCGGACACAGGTTCGGGAACCGCTTCCGGCTCCGGCTCGACAACCGCGGGAACCGCCACCGACGCGGCGGGCGCGGTCCGCGAGAACCGGGTGGAACCGTCCCAGGACTCGGCCTGGGCGCGCTTGAAGGCCGCCCGGCGCGAGGCGCGGATTTCGCGGATCGACGGTTCCCCGACGGCCGCACCGTTCGCCCGCTCCCACGCCTTGGCGTACGCCGCGTCCAGGGTGCACCCGGTGTTGTCCGCGATCCGGCGGGCCCGGCGCACGAGGATCGGGTGCCGGCGCTTGAGCCGCTTCCACCGGGCGATGTCCTCGGCGGTGCGGCCGGAGACGGCGGCGCGCTTGGAGCGCATCACCACCCACCACAGGATCAGCGCGGCGAGCGAGGCCCCGGCGTACGCGCACGCCCGGTAGATCCCCGCCGCCGAGTCGTCCTCGATCAGGTGGCCGAAGCCGTTGATCGCGGCGGCGACCACCGCCGTGGTCCAGGTCGCCCGCATCAGCCACCGGTACTCGCGGCGCTGCTCGATCGCCTGGCCGGTGAGCCCGGCGAAGGTGAGCGTCATGCCCTCGGTGAGGACGGGGACACCGGCGGCGGCCCATCCCATCCCGAGGTGCGCGGCCGCCCCGGCCTGGCCGGTCCAGCCGACCACCAGGGAGACCACCACGACGGGCAGGCCCCACAGCGGCATGTGGTGGGAGAGGCGGATCACCATCGAGTCCCAGCGGGCGCGGCGGTCCTTGCGGGCCTTGGCCCGCAGCTTCTGCCGCTCGGACTTCTTCTGCAGCGCCCGGGCGACCTTCGCGTTCCTGGCCTCGGTCTTCAGGCGCCGCTTGTGCTCACGGTCCAGGCGCTTGCGCTCGGCCTCGGCGTCGCGGTCGGCGCGGTCCTCGTGGCGGCGGGCCTGCAGGTTGGCCCGCTTCTCCTCGCCCCGGCTGGACGGGACGGGGCTCTTGCCGAACGGCGGCTCGTTCGGGTCGTGGCCGTTGACGGGGGTTTCGGTGCTGTAGGTCGTCACCGGCCTACTGCCTCCTTCCGGATCGGGGTGCGGTGCAGGTGGATGAGGGCGGTGGTCCGCAGCGCGGCGCGGAACGCGCGGCGCAGCGGCCGGCCCCGGCGGGCCCGGCTGACCTGGGCGGCCGGGCGGGGGGTGCCGAGCTCGGCGAGCACGGTGTAGGAGTCGTAGTCGGCGGCGGTCCAGTCGCGGCCGACGCCTCTGCGGATGATCAGCGCGCCGCTCATGCGACCGCTCCCTTCGTCTCGGTGTCGGCGCCGGTCTCGGAGCCGTTCTTCGGGTTGAGCACGGCGGCGTACTTGAGCAGCACGAAGCCGATGTCGACGAGCGAGTTGACCGGGTCCTTGGGGTCCACCGCCCGGGCGATCTCGGCGGCGGCCTCGGCGACTGCCTCACGGTGGAAGGCGAAGGCCAGGGACTCGGCGGTCAGCGCGGTCACGGCGGTCTCGGTGTCCCTCATCGCCGTGTCGCGCTGGGACCGGACAGTCTCCAGTTCGCGGGTCAGCTCCTGGAGCCGGTTCGCCTCGGCGAGCTGCTCCAACGCCGGGCGCTCGGTCCGCTCCAGCAGGGCCTCGATCTCGTCGGCGCTGGCCGGTGCGGGCAGCGGCGGCAGCGGGGCCGTCTGGATCTTCCAGCCGAGCGGGTCGGGGTCCGGGGTCGGCGTCGGCAGCCAGTTGCCGCCCGGATAGGGCGTGGCGGCCTGGGCGGACTTCCGGTCGCGGTGGGCGCTGCGCACCCGGCCCTCGTGCAGGACCACCTCGGTCGGGGCCTCGGCGGCGTCGACCGCGTACTTCACCGCGCCGAGCAGCAGCTCGACCAGGCGGACGAGGTCGGTGTTGCGGGCCTCGGCGGCCACCAGCTCGGTGCGGACCTCGCCGAGGTCGGTCACCAGCTGCTGGCGCAGGCCCGCGTCGGCGGCCGCGTCCTTCTTGTACGCCTCGATCGCCGATTCGGCGTTCTCGAGGTCGGCTTCCAGGACGGAGGCGACTTCGGCGCCCTCCTGCAGGGCCCGGAGGTTCTTGGTGCGGATCAACCGGATCATGCGGCGGGCTCCCGGGTCTCGGAGGGGGCGACGGGCGGGGCGTTGCGGAAGTGCTGGTCGACCAGGCGGTGCAGCAGGCGGACGGTCACGGCGAGCGCGCCGAGCCAGAACAGGCACTTGGTGACCTGGGCGACGGCGGTGACCAGCGCGGTCAGCGCGTCGAGCAGGACCGTTCCGGAGCCGTAGGCCAGCACCGCGAGCAGCGGCACCAGGAGCAGCAGCATCTGCGACGGCATCCGGCCCGTGAGGTCGAGGCCGGCGCGGAACAGGTCGCGTAAGGCGAGGGCGGTGCGGGTCATGCCGTCGCCCCGATCCGGGCGGCGGCGACCTTCTCGGACGCCTCCTCCCACTCGGCGGCCGCGCGCAGCCGGGTGATCGTCTCCGTGTCGCGGGCCGTCCACTCGTCGGGGTTCGAGCTGACGCGCTCCAGGACCTCGGTCAGGAGCTGGCGGGTGGTGTCCGTCATCAGGCCACCGCCCCGAGCTCGAAGTCGACGAGGCCGGCGGCGTACTCCAGCTCGTCGAGCTCCTCCAGGAGGACGACGGCGCCCTCGGCACGGCGGCTGACCTGCTCGGGCCAGATGAAGCCCGTCGCGACCATGTCGGCGAAGGCGTCCTCGCGGGCCTGGCGGGCGGCGTCGCCCTCGGTGCCGACGACGGGACCGAGAATCAGGTCGACGTCGACGCCGAGGATCTGCGACGCGTCGGTGCGGAGCTTGAGGGCGGCGGCGAGGGTGCCGGCGGCCCGGTTGGGGATACTGATCATTGCGGGTCCACTCCTGACTTCGTGTTGGTGGATTCCGAAGTGGCCCCGGGGGCGTTGCACCGCCTGATCCGGGGCCGCGCCCATTCGGGCGGGGGTTGTCGTGCGCGGCCAGACGGCCACGGCCACGGCACATCCGTACGGGCATGCGCCGGGCCGAATCTGTCTGGACGTACCTCTCGCTGGTGGCCCATATGGCCTTCTGACCAGCGCAAAGGGTTGCTCTCTGCCTCGTTGCACTCTGTTGAGTTCTTCTCGGTACACCGGGCTCGGTACAGCTCCGAGGCGGTCCGGTGTCGCCGTTTTCGGCATGGCGGTGCCCTGCCGCCCGACACCCCTGGGTTAACTAGTCAGGTGGTCGAGCGCTTCGATTAACCCACTGCACTCATCCGGTGTCAACCTGTCTAGTTAAGCGTTGGATGCATGGGCTTCTGACCTGCTGTTTTCGCCAGGAAAGTCAGGCGCGCAGAGTTCCGGCTTTCGCGAGACAACTAGACATGTCATGCTTGGCGCCATCGAAGGAAGGGAGAGATCCCATACGGAGATCGTTAGATCGGAGAAACGGCGATGGCCAAGAAGGAGCCCGGGAAGGTTCCGCGTATCGCGGCGAGTATCGCGGCGAAGATCGAGCGGGGCGTGTACGCACCTGGCTCCGCCTTGCCGAGCGTCCCGGAACTGCAGGCAGCAGAGGGCATCGCGTACCAGACGGCACGCGAGGTGTACGGGCTGCTTGAGGACCAGGGCCTCGTCTTCACGCGCCGCGGCAAGGGCACCTACGTCAGCCTCGTGCTGGGCAAGGTGCTACGCGACGGCACCAGCCGATACATGCCGAGCGCCCGGTCCGAAGGCGGAGCAGTCGGCGCGTTCGACGCCGAGATCCGCCGTCTGGGGCTGATCTACAAGCCGCTCCCGACGGTGATCGATCGCCAGCGGCCCCCGAAACGGGTCGCTGACCTGCTCGGTCTGCATCACGCGACCAAGGCGCTCATGCGCGAGCGGGTGATGCCCGTCGCGCTTCCCGACAACGACGACATCAGTGAGGTGGTGCAGCTCGCCACCTCGTGGTTCCCGCCCGACATCGCCGATCAGTGCCCGCAGCTGGAGCAGCAGAACACCGGCCCGGGCGGGAGTAAGACCAGGCTGGCCGAGGCCGGCCACGCCCAGGTCCGCCTCCGTGAGGAGATCGAGGTCCGCCCGCCTTCCGAAGCGGAGGCGGCAGCGCTCGGGATCCCTACAGGGCAGGCGGTCCTGGAGATCACCCATCAGGGCTTCACGGCAGAGGGCCGGATCGTCGAAATCTGCCTGCACGTCATGCCGCGCACCAAGTGGCGGCTCGCCTACGAGTGGTCCATCGGCTCGTAGGCCCTCGCCCCAGCCGGGGCACCCGGACTCAGCACCCCAAACATAAGGAGCACAGTTCTCATGGCAAGCAACACGATCGGTACCGACGGCGTCATCCTCCGGGACGCGCGCAGCCGGTACCGCACCGCCCAGCGCGAGGAGAACGGCGCGCACGGCGCGTACGACGCCGAGATTCGCCGTGGTGGTGGAACGCCCCGGACGGAGGTGGAGGTCCTGCGTGAGGCAGCCCCCGCTGACGTCGCCGAGCTCCTGGGCAGCGACGGCGAGGTCGTCGTCCGAGCCCGCCGGATGTACGACGGTGACCGCCTGATCCAGTTGGCGACGACCTACATCCCGGTGGACGTGGCTCAGGCCGCCGGCATCGAGCAGGTCGACACGGGCGTCGGCGGCATCATCAGCCGGATGCGCGAGGCCGGTTTCGATCAGGGGACCGAGGCCACCGAAGACGTCGCCCTGCGCACGGCCACAGCAGACGAGGCGAACGCACTCGGGCTGACGGAGGGCGCGTCGGTCCTGACCATCAACCACATCGGCCGGACCGAGGACGGCCGCGTCGTCGAGGTCACCCAGCACGTCCTGGCCAACGGCTGGAAGCTCCGTTACTCCGCCCCCCTGGCCTGACCGGCCAGTCCGGCCCGGGCCCCGGTTACGTGCTGGGGCCCGGCGCCCTCTCGAAAGGACTCCTACGAAATGAGCACCGCGCGCCTCTCCGCTGCCGAGATCGTCAGCGAGCTGCTGTCGGCACTCGCCGACGACGGTTGGCTCACGCGCTTGACGGCCCCCACCGGCCCCGGCCCGATCGCACCCGGCGCTGGGCTTGGAGACATCGCCAACGCGTTCCGCGCGCACAGCCGCTCCGGGGTGCTCCCGCCGGTCGCCGCCCGTGAACTCGAGCGGGCCGCCGACGCGGCCGACCGGGCGCAGGGCCTGGACGCCGCCGAATCGGTGGCTCTCTACGGGGAGCTGGGCACATCCCTTGCTCACCTGGTGCAAGCCCGCGGCGCGTCCACTCCCGACTCGCCGGAATCCGCGGGCTGACCCCGCGAGACCGCCGGAGGGAGGAAGATGTCCCGCAAAACGCGAACAGGCCCCCGCGGGGGCCTGCCGGTCGCGCTCGCCGGTTGTGGTGGTCGGCGCCGCGATCAAGCACCTGTCGAGGAGGTGCCTGCGATGGTCAGCAGGCTACGCGTACCCACTGACAGTGGGCCAGCGGGACACGGCGACACGCCGTCGGCCGCCCATGCTTCCCGTGTGGCGGGACGGCTTCGCAAGTTCTCTCCCGGAGAACGGGATCTCGGAGTATCCGCGCCGGAAACCCGGTACAACACGGCAGTCCCGTCCGGCACGATCAACGGATGGACCGCCTTCTACCAGGACATTCCCGGTTTCCCAAACCGTCGGGAGGGCTCCACCATGGTCGCCATGCACGCACGCGCCCCATAACGCCGAGAGCCGCCCCTGCGCCAACAGGAGCGGCTCTCGATCTGAACTTTTGACTCAGCCCCCGGCCCTCCAAGCCAACAGAGACTGGGTCGTACGTCGGCGGTAACGCCGGGTTCCCTACCCCGCAGGGCCCGGTCACCAATGACCAGAGTAACCGGCATACCTACTTCTACGCAGCACCGCTCGTAGGCTCGCCCAGTTGCCTGGTGATGATCACCGACGTGCGGCTCTCTACCCGATTGGGAGAGTTCGCACCCCATGCACCACCCGATGCACCACCCCCTCCGGCTCGCCTCCGCGGTGCCCGCGACGCTAACCGTCGCGACCGCGTACGAAGGCGCCGTGATGATGACTACGAAGTGCCCTAACCCTGCTTTGACCTGCCCCGATGGGGGTGTCCGCTTCGGCGCATACAACCGCCGAGTGATGACTACGACTGCCCTTGAGATCACCGTCAGCGCCGCGACCGCCGTGGCTGCCAAGGTGGTGACCCGATGACGACCTCTCCCGACCTGATGGACGACGCCGCCGAGGAGATCGAGTTCGACGGCGACATCACCGACTACTGGACGCACACTCAGGTGCGTGACTGGGTGCTGCTGCTCCCGGAGATGACCCGGACGGCGCTGCACCTGTACCTGATCCTGCGCTCGATGGTCTACGAGTCCGCCCGGCGCAAGGGCGGCGGCCTGCGCCGGATGTCGCTGGACCAGCTGTGCTTCCTGCTGCCGGGCGTGAACAAGAAGCCCTGCAGCCCGACCATGATCAAGGATGCGCTGAAGCTGCTCGGTGAGCACGACCTGGTGGTGAATCCTGACGGCGGCCGCCTGGTCACCTCGACGGGCAAGGGCGGGATCCAGAACTCGTTCCGCAAGTACAAGGTCAACGATCTGCCGCCGGACGCGTACGTGGGCTGGCGCAACGTGTGGGACAAGCTCGACGCCTACACGACGGACTGGCGGGAGAACCCGCCGCAGCCTCCGCTGCACACCCGCACCGAGGAGGGGGTCGTCCAGACGCCCGCCGGCCGCCCGGCCCCGGCCGCCACAACCGCCCCGAAGCCGGATGCGCCGAAGCCCGATGCCCCGGCGAAGCAGGCCCCGGCGGGCAAGAAGGCCGCGCCGAAGAAGGCCGCCCCCAAGACGGCGCCCAAGAAGGCGGCGCCGAAGAAGGACCAGGAGGGCGGCGGGGCCGACGTTCCCGCCGACACCTCGGCGGCGAAGCCGGTGGTGGACGCCTGGACCGAGGGCATGAAGGCCGGCGGGCGTCCGTTCCTGCCCAAGCGCGCCGCGTTGATCGCCGCCGAGGCCCTCGAGCTCCTGGAGGCCGGTGCCGACGTCGAGCACCTGTGCCGGGTGGCTGAGTGGATGGGTCGGATGAAGCCGACATGGAAGGTCCTGGAGGACGCGATGACCTTCCCCGAGGCGCCGCAGCCGTCGGTGCCCGGGCAGCGCTCGGGCCGTCCGGCCGTCGAGATGTGCGAGGCCCACCCGTCCTTCGAGGCGGAGGACTGCCTTCGCTGCGCGGCCGACGAGCGTGACCGCCGTCGGCGTGATGCCTCCGAACCGGCGCCGGTCGACGGTGCCGCCCTGCTGGACCGGCTGCGCGCCGGTCAGCCCGCGTGACCCCCGCGCCACGATCCGAACACACCTGTGGCGGCCACTCCCGTCAAGAACCGGCCGCCACAGAAGACCCCACGAAGGAGATCCGTATGTCCATCGTCGCACCCCACGCCGCTCCTGACGACGAGTTCCGCCCCTCGGGACGGGACGACAGCTTCGACCGCGTCCCGCCCAACGACCTCGACGCCGAGCAGTCCACGCTCGGCGGCCAGCTGCTCAGCAAGGACGCCATCGCCGACGTCCTCGACACCCCGCTACAGCAGCGCGATTACTACCGTCCCGCGCACGAGACGATCCAGGCCGCCATCCTGTACCTGTACGGCAAGGGGGAGCCGGTCGACCCGATCACCGTGGCTGCCGAGCTGACCAAGCGCGGCGACATCACCAAGGTCGGCGGGGCCTCCTACCTGCACACCCTGGTCCAGACGGTGCCGACGGCGGCGAACGCGGCGCACTACGCCGAGATCGTCCACGAGCGGGCCGTGCGCCGCCGCCTGATCGAGGCCAGCGTGCGGATCACGCAGGTCGCCTACTCCGGCGAGGGCGAGCTCGACGACGTCCGCAGCGCGGTGGAGGCGGAGGTCCTCGACGCTCTGGCGACCCGCGAGCAGACCGCCGGCTACGCGTACGTCCGCGAGGACGTCCCCGACTTCTGGGACCAGCTCGACGCCCGGATCAAGGGCACCGGCAAGATGACCGGCGTCCCCACCGGGTTCGTCGACCTGGACGCGATGACCAACGGCCTGCAGTCCGGCCAGCTCATCGTCATCGGTGCCCGCCCGGCTATGGGCAAGAGCACGCTGGCCCTGGACATCGCCCGCGCGGCCTCCATCAAGAACGGCCTGACCTCGGCGTTCTTCTCTCTGGAGATGGGCCGCTCCGAGATCACCCAGCGCCTCTACAGCGCCGAGTCCCGCGTCGCACTGCACCACATCCGCGCCGGAACGGTCACCGAGGACGACCTGAACCGCATGGCCAAGCGCACGCCCGCCATCGAGGGCGCCCCGCTGATCGTGGACGACTCCCCGAACCTGTCGCTCACCGAGATCCGCTCCCGGGCCCGGCGCATCAAGCAGGCCAAGGGCGGCCTGGACCTGCTGATCGTGGACTACCTGCAGCTCATGCAGTCCGGCGCCGGCCGCCGCGCGGAGAACCGCCAGCAGGAAGTCTCCGACATTTCCCGCAACCTCAAGCTGCTGGCCAAGGAGCTGGAGATCCCGATCATCGCCCTGTCCCAGCTCAACCGCGGCCCCGAGCAGCGCACCGACAAGCGCCCGCAGATCAGCGAGCTGCGCGAGTCCGGCTCGATCGAGCAGGACGCGGACATGGTGATCCTGCTGCACCGCGAGGACGCGTACGAGAAGGAGTCGGCCCGCGCCGGCGAGGCCGACCTGATCGTGGCCAAGCACCGCAACGGGCCCACGGCGACGGTCACGGTGGCCTTCCAGGGCCATTACAGCCGGTTCGTCGACATGGCTTCCGAGATCACTTCGGAATAAATCGCCACAGAACGTCACAAACCATGACCGCAGCCGGGCACGCTGCCCGGCTGCCGGGCGAGGGCGCGACGCTGTCCGCTCCGGCTGGCACTGTGGGCCTGGTAGTCACACACCGGCTTCGCCCCCGGCGCTCCTGCGCGCCGGGGGCGCTGTCGTTCCCGGCCGCGGCCGCCGGCACCTGTGGGGCGGCCTGGCGGGTCCTGCAGGTTTCGGGCTGCGGCGAGGGCCTGGCGCACGGTCCGGCCGGCCTGTTCCGACGCGGTGCGGGCCCCGGCTCGCGAGGTGTCTGCCGGAAATCCGGCTATCGAAACGACCAGGCACGATGTGGCATCACCGCAGGTCGTTTCGATGGCCGTTTTTCCGACCCACCTGGACGGATTTCCGACCGGACTGGACGGAAAAAAAACGCCACCACGTCGCTGACCTGCGCAAACGCGTTCCCCTAATAAGCCCCCCCAATAAGTTCTTCTCTCTCCCGCACCACCGACCCCACGGTCGCGGTCGTCGCGGGGGGCCCGCCGGACGAACGGCGAGGAGAGAGGCGGCGGCTTCGCCGAACGACACCGGCCTCCTTGCTGCTGCTCCTGCCTGGCCCCGGTCTGCGGGCCGGCCCCTATCGCACGGCCCCAGACCTCCTCCTCCGAGACGCTCCCGCACCGCCCCTCACGCAGCACCGGCTATTAACGGGCCCCTGCGCGCTCTACCTGGGGTGTTGGGTGCGGTGCGAGCCGCACCCAACACCCCAGGCCAGGACACCTTTCGGGTCCGTCCCGGCGTAAATGATCTTGACTCCCTCACCCAGCGAGCCAAGGTGGTGACCTCGGCCTGGGACGGCGGAGAGTCGGGTGAGCTGCGGTCATGGGCCCGACAACACCGGCCGGTAATGAGCGCAAGGGCCTGTTAATAGCCAGGAGGGAGGGGGCTCGGCCCCGTCACCCATTCGGGTGACGGGGCCTCGCTGTGGGGCGTCCGTCGGACGTACGTGCAGGTCAGAACATAGATACGAGCCCTTCGGGCACGCCCTTCCAAGCCCCATCGGCAAGCCGATGGAACACAGACGCGCTTCGCGCGGCGACTTAGAAGAGGGAGTCGGCGCGTCCCTGTGCGGCCCTGTGCGGCCCTGTGCGGCTCTCAGGGGTCGATCCGCACTCCCCGACGGTGACGCCCGGATAGGCGCTCCTGACCCCCTTCACGCCCCGTCTCGGGCCTGTTCTGCAAGATCCCTGAGCCCAGGAGCGGCGGCATCGCGCCAGGTCAGAGCGCTGTTTGTGGTAGATCATCCGCATATGCGACCAGCAACCGGGCCTTAACCCACGTTTTTGAGATCTTGGTCGTCGGGCAACCGCGGCGCTCCGTCCGCGATTCGCGGACACGGCCGGTGCGGTGGCAGGCTGCGAGGCATGGCGAAGATCGACCCGGAAGCCCGTGAGCAGCTGCTGCAGGACGCCGAGGCGCTGCTGCTGGAGAAGTACAGCGGCGGCCGCGACTGGCTGGACCCGGTCCGCGCGATGCACGCCGTGCGCGCGGCCGCCGACCGGTACGGCCTCGACGACGCCGAGCAGGCGGAGGTGCCGGCCGCCGACGTCCTCGCCGCGCTCACCCAGCTCGACGAGGCGCGGGCGGCCCTCGACACCCTGGAGCGCGACCTGACCCGGGCCGCGCGGCGGCGCGGCGCGTCCTGGCAGCAGGTCGCCGACGTCCTCGGGCTGGCCTCCCGCTCCAGCGCGGAGAGCCGGTATGTGCGCCTGGAGCGCGACGCCGCGAGCTACCACGGCGACCGCAATCCCGAGCGCCAGCGTGCCGAGCGGGCCCGCGACCGGGCTGGGGACGCCTGGTGCCGGGCCAACGAGCCCCGCCTGCGCGCCGCCGTGTGGTCCCTGGCCTGCCTCAACGACTCCTGGCCTCAGCTGGCCCGCACCGCCCCCGCCGAGAAGCTGATCGCCTGGCACCGCGAGCTCGACGGCCCCGGCCTCGCCGCCCGCCTGCGCACGCTGCGCCTGATCCTCGACGCCTACGGCGCCGAGCTGCCCGTCGGCACCGAGGCGGCCGCCGCCCGCGACGAGGTCCTGGCGCTCCTGGGGGAACTTCGCGCCGCCCGGCACAGCGTGCCCGCTCCCCGTTCGGATGCCGCAGAGGGCCAGCAGGCTGCGGTTGGAGGTGTTGGGGCTAACGGGTCCGACCAGCCCTGAGCAGCGGAGAGCCCCGGAGGTACGGAGCCCGGTACCGTCGCGGTCATGGACGGCGAACCCGAGCACCGCCCCGTGCTCTTCCTCAAGAAGCCGGTGCTGATGACCTGGGAGCAGCACCGGCCCGGCGGGTGCCGCTGCGTGTGCCGCCTCTACCACTCCGGTGACCTGACATGCTCGGCGGCCGCCGAGCCGGGCCTCCTGCTGCGGGTGATCGCGTCCGCCGGCTCCTTCCAGGGCGCGGGCGACATCACCGACGCCCTGCCGCTGTGCGCCCCCTGCTACGCCGCGATCACCCCGCTCGCCGAGCCACCCACCGGTTAGCAGCCCGTTGTTCGGTCTCAGCGAGGTGGCGACGATCGCCGCACCGACCTGCGGCTCGCCAACTGCACCGCGGACGACGTCCGGCCCTTCAATCCGAAGGTGCTGGTGACCAGCGGGACACCGGAGGCCTTCAACGTCTCCCAGGTCGGAAGCCCCTTGGTTTTGAAGGCGCCAAGCCCATCCGCCAAGTTGGGCCGGACTCTCGCCACCTTCGCTGAGGCCGGACCACAACCCGTTACCCCCAATGGCCCCAACGTGCGGTGACAGGACTGTCCGCGATTTCGCGGACGGGCGGTTGGGTGTGCGCCATGTTCCGGGATCCGCCTGTCGGGCTCCGGGCCGGGCGGGCAAGATCGGCGGCATGGAGGCGAACGGGGACGGGGACGCGGTGCTGCGCGAGCTCGACGAGATCGGACGGCAGCGCACCGCGCACTACGAGGCGGGGCTGCGGCTGACGGCCCGGGCGCGGGAGGCGACGGCGCGGGCGCTGGAGGCCGGGATCGACCCGCTGGAGATCAGCGAGCGGACGGGCTACCAGGCCCGCACGGTCGAGAAGTGGGAGAGCCGGGTGGAGCGGGCCCAGAAGCGCGGTCTGCTCACGGCCCTGCTGGAGCGGTGGCGTGGCCGGGGGCGCGGCGGGAGCCGGGCAGACGCGTCCGTCGGCTCGTGAGCGGCCGGAGGCCCGTGGCGGGATGTCCCTGTTGGGTCCGACAGGTCTAACCACCGCTGAGCTGGTCGTCGTCGGGGGGCGTGGCGAGTGCCCAGTGTCCCCAGCGCTTGCGGGCGGCGTCCGCGCTGATGCCGAACGGCTCGCCGATCTGTGCCCAGGAGGTGCCGGCAGCGCGCTCCTCGAGGACGCACACCCGCACCAGATCCGCCGCACGGGACTCGATACCCGCGGCCGCGCGGGCGAAGATGCCGGGCCAGGCGTCTTCGTGCAGGACGGCCATGAGCAGGACCTCGCGGACTTTCTCCAGGTGGCTGTCGAGACTGTGCCCGGCGCGGGCGAGGATGTCGCGGGCGGGCTGGGCCTGCCTCGCGCGGCGGCGGTCGCGGTACGCCTTGTCCCGGCACCCGCGCGGCCGCGCGCAGTAACGTCGACGGGGAGAGCCGCCCTCCGGGAGCGGCTGACCGCACCACAGGCAGCGCGGGCCCGGAAGAGGGCCGCTGTCGTCCATAACCGGACCGTACGTCCGCTGTCCTACGACGGCCAGGGGCGGGCGGCCGTGCGCCGGGCCCAACCACGGCGGCGCACGGCGCGCTCCTCACCCGCCGGTCGACCGGTCCAACGCTCCGCCGGCCGGGCAGTCACCGGCACCGTGCCCGTCCTCCTGGTCCTCGTCGTCGGGCTGTGGGTCGGCGGGCCAGATACCGAACGGACCGAGCAGGCCGGGACCGGTGGCGCCGAGCTGGGCGGCGCCACCCTTGAGCCGGTAGTGGTCCCTGATCACGGGCGGGGCCCCGTGCCAGCGGCCTGGGGGAGCGGGCCCGGCACGTTCCGCAGCAGCGCGGCGGTCATCGCCAGGAGCGTCTCCGCCTCGGCTCGGTCGTAGGTGAAGTCCTTGGTGACCGCGTCGTTGTGCATGGCGCCGGAGGTCTGGCTGTAGAGGGCGTCCTGGATCCGCCACCAGCGCTCGGTCTGGTTGCACTGGCTGGCGAGCTTCTTCGGCCCCGGCCTGTCCCAGTCCACGTTGTGCTGGATCCATTCCAGTGCTCGGCGGACTTCCAGGATCGCCGCCCTGATCTCCCCGGTGGTCAGCAGCCGCTGCGCCTCCCGCAGCAGTCGGCCGACCGCAGCGCGCTGCGGGTCACCGAGCGGGTAGGGCACGGCCATCTCGAACGCCGCGGACGGCCCCAGCTGCGCAATCTGTTCCTCCCACCGGCTCTTGGCGATGGTGATGTGCGCCGTGTCCTGGGCGCACCCGGGGTATCCGGCTGCCTGCGGCAGGGTGGCGTTCAGGTCGATCTCGAAGCGCACGTCGCCAGCACGGGCCTCCTCGACCGCGTGGACCTGCAGCGAGGTCAGCGGGAACGACAGATTCACCTGGTGGACCGTCACGGTCGGGGTGTACGCGAGGTTCGCCGTGGTGCGGCCGAGCCGGGAACGCTGCGCCGGCACGGTTCCGAAGCCGAACAGGTCCGCTTCCAGGGCGAGAATCTTGCCTGCCTCAGCGAACGGTGACACCCCAATGGCGAGCTGGACGCCCAGCTCGTGACCGCCCAGCGCGCGGCGCAGCCACGTCTGATCGCTGCTGACTTCCACCGTGAAGCGGATGTCGTCGAAGCGGAGTTCTCGCATAGCTCCCCCAAGGGCGTGTCGATCACCCGATTCTGCCGGGTGGGCCGCCGCGTCACCGCTGTCCGCTCGTATAGCTACCGCCAGGTGGTGAGTAGCGCTCCGCACAACTGCGGACGTCGCCCGCGTCCATGCGGGTGAGCTGCGCAGTGTCCTGCGCGACCCGATCGCGGGTGGGGTCTACAAGAGGTGGACCGGCGCGGGCGAGAGGGGTGCACGACGGGATGGGGACATGGCTGGACGAGCCGGGTGCCCGGGAGTGGCGGGAGGCCGTGGACGCCACGGATCGGCTCCGAGGTCCGCAGGTGCCCATCGGTGAGCTTCCCTGCTTCCTCGAGGGCCGCGCTGCGCTCGAGGAAGCCGTGCGATTGGTGGCCGACCCGGAGGCGCCCGGGGCTACCACCGCGGCGCGTTCGGCGATCCGGCGGGCGCTGGCGCTGATTCCCCAGTCACGCCCTGATCAGCTGTGCTACGAGGAGCGCTGGCGGCAGCGTCACCGCTGGGACGGCCCTCCAGAGGTGTGCAGCCGCCGGACGTGTGGCCGGTGCGTGCCCCTGAAGGCCGCGGCCGACCGGGCCCGCGTGGCTGGTGGGCGATCAGACGCGGACCGGATCCCACACGAAGGGGCCCCGTCCGCGAATCACGGACGGGGCCGGGTTGGTCCTGTTGGGTCCAATGGGTCTGACCGGGGCTGACGTGGTTCTCAGCGCAGGCCGAGCAGGCGCTGCAGCAGTGTGCGGCGCGGCCGCGGCGCGGGCTTTCGGGGCTCGGGTCGCCAGTCGCGGATCCGGTACTCGGGGTGCAGGTTGCGCGGCTGGAGGCCGGGCGGCAGGCCCTCGTACGGGATGAACAGGCACTCGTCGACGTTGAGCGGGCCTTCGCGGTCGAGGTCGGCCAGGTCGTAGTGGACGGTGGCCCGCAGGGGCCGGTCCTGCGTCGCCTTGCGGTGCCGGCGGTGGGCCGGGCGCAGCACGCTCTCCACGGTGATCCGGCTCAGCGCCTTGTCCAGGATGGTCCTGGCCTCGACGACGGTGTTCGCGCCGAACTCGGTGTACGAGCCTTCCGCGCACTCGCTGGGGCAGACCGGTCCTTCGGCTTCGAGGTCGGGCAGGACGAGGAAGATCCTCATGCGCAGCGGCAGGGTGGTCTCGTCCGCGCCGGGGCGGGTCTGCAGGGCGGCGTCGATCTCCCCGGCCGCCTGGCCGATGATCTCCTGCGCGGCGCGGACGGTGCCGGCCGTGAGCTTCTGGTACACGCTGTCCCCCTCCTGGGGCGTCACTGTAGGGCTGGGGTGTGTCAGCCCTGGTCGAGGTGGTCGAGGGCCCGCTGGAGCAGCGGACGGTGTGCGGCGTAGAGGGTGCGTCCGGCGGCCGTGATCGCGGCGTCGAGCTGGTCGAGGGAGCCGAACGGCCACCAGTTCGCGTCGGCCGCGTCGTCGCCCGCGACGGCGGTCACCGGGACGGGCAGCAGGTACAGCGCGCTGGTCGAGGCGACCCAGGCGTGATCCGAGGCCCGCCAGTCGTCCACGACGTCCCGCCCGAGGATCACAGGCCGGTGGTCGGAGAGGTCGACGCCGGTCTCCTCACGCAGCTCGCGGACCAGGGCAACCGGGGCGGTCTCGCCCGGATCGACCATGCCGCCCGGGATCGCCTCCTGGTGGATGTCGTCCCGGGTGATCAGCAGCACCCGGCGCTGGTCGCCGGTGCCCGCGACGACGATCGGGTCAGCAGCGGCATTCTCGCCCCACTTCCCGAGATTCCGGCCGGTGCGGCCGGTGCGGCCCTGCGGGTGCAGGGGCCAGCCCCGTTGGTCGAGCTGGAACGGCACGAGCGCGGCGGCCTGCCGCTGCGGCCAGTCCTGCACGTCGGTCGGTGTGGGGGCGGCCTCGGCCCAATCGGGCACGTGGTGGGCCAGTGCCGACGGCCGCAGCTCAGGCGGCGTGATGTCTGCGGGCGTGTACTCCGGCCAGCTCACCGACCAGCAGCGCCGTCCGGCGGGGATGGTCTCGGTGCGCTCGACGACGTCCTTGTCGAGGTCGCGGTGGACCAGGTCCACGGCCAGGCCGCGGGCGGCGCAGCGCTCGGCGAGGACGGAGGCCGCCGTGGCAGCACGGTGCCGGCCGCCCGCACAGCCGACCGAGACGGTGACCGGCTCCTCCTGGCGGGGTCCGGCGAGGAAGGCCGCGACCATGGCGACGGCCGCCTGGACCAGCTCCTCGATGCCGTCGGTGGCCATCACCGCGTCGCGCACGGCCTGGTCGTGGGCGGTCAGGTAGCGCAGCTCCGGGTTGACGTGCGGGTCGCGGAAGTGGTGGCGCAGGTCGAGCTTGATACGAGCGTCGGGTTCGGCGCCGTGCAGGTAACCGAACGAGGTGATCTCGACGCGGGTCATGCGGTCCCCCAGGGGTTGGAGTCGTTGGGTCTAACAGGTCTTATGGGCGGCGGCCTGGTGGTTCGGCCGCCACCCAGGCGGGATCAGAGCCAGTGGAAGACGCGGCGGACGTCGGAGGCGGCGCCGCCGAGGTTGTCGGCGGCGAGGCGGTCGTCGAAGTCGTACGGGTCCTCGGCGGACGCCATCACGGACTCGGCGGCCGCGTCGAGGACGGCGGCGAACGCCTCGTCGACCTTGGCGGCCTTGAGGGCCTGGACGACGCTGTCCTGGTCGGCGTGACCGCGCTTGATGGCATCGGCGAGCAGGTTCAGCGCGGCGGCCGCGGCCGGGGCGAGGTCGGCCAGTTCACCGATGCCGGCGGTGCCGGTGCGCTCGGCGGCGGTCTCGACGCGGGTGACCTGGGCGAGGTCCTTCGACGGCGTCTCGTCGCTCACATCGTCTCCTGGCGGTAGGTCGGCAGCTCGGGGGCGGCGGCCGGGGCAGGGGCGTCGGGGTCGAAGACGGGGGTGCCGCCCATGTGGATCACGGCGCGCTGCTGGCCGAGCAGGGCGTTGAAGCGGTTGAGGAGCTTGCGTGCGTCGTGGGCCATCTGGGGGTTACCCCGGTACATCTCGATGTCGCGGATCGCGAACTCCAGCCACATGAAGTCACCCTTCTGGACCGGGATGCGGGCCAGCTCGGGGTCGGGCTGGGTGACGGAGGCGGCCCCGGCGCTCTGGTACAGGCGGCCGATCAGGTCGGTGGTGCGGCTGCTGTAGCCCAGGTCCGGGCGGGCGCGGCGGGTGCACTCCTCGGCGTGCAGCAGGATGCGCTCGAACGCCTCCATCTCGGCGAGGGTGATGCCGATGTACTCGACGCGCGGGGGCTCGGGGCGCGGCGGGAGGGGGGTGCCGAAGACGGTGCTGGTCGGGGTCTGGGCCGTGGGCTCGTTCCTGCGGAAGATCACGGGGGCTTCTCCGTACGTAGCGGTGGCCAGGCGGTGCGGGCGTGGCCCGACCCCTTGAGAATGCCAACTCTGAGTTGGCTATGCCAATACAGAGTTGGCCAACTTCCAGTTGGCTAGAAAGGGTTCGGACGCAAGAACACCCCCGACCTGCAACGACGGTCGGGGGTGTTAGGTCCAACAGGTCTAAAGCGACGTGAAGTGCGCGGCCCGGTCCAGCGCCCGCAGCAGCTCCGGCTCCCACCCGGTGCGCGGGATGTCGAGCGCGAACAGCCCGGAGGCGCCGAGGACGTCCAGCTGTACCCGGTGCTCGATCCCCTCCCGCCACGCCTCGCGCAGCGCGTAGCGGGCCAGCCGGCGGGCGTCACGGCCGACGGTCGGGACCGACTCGGCGTCGGGCAGGGCCGCCAGTCGCCTCCCGGCCTCCTCCAGGTCGGCCATGAAGCGCGCGGCACGCTCGGCGTCCGGAGTCGGCGGCACCAGGTGCAGCTCGGGCTCGGCAACGCCGCGGCGCAGCTGCTCCATCCGTACGGGCAGCGGCTCCCAGCCCTCGGTGCCCGCCAGGTCGATGTTCACCTTCGTCACGGTGCGGGTGTAACTGCGAGCCACCCCGCGCGGCTGCAGGGCGGTGCCGGCGGGCCGGTACTCGGGCTCGACGTCCTCGGCGACCACGCCGCCGTGGTTGCCGCGCACCGAGACCCACAGCCAATCGGCGCCGCCGGTCACCTCTGTCATCAGCAGGCGGCGGACCAGGAACCAGCGCTTGAGGGCGGCCCGGGTCGCGCGGCGCAGCGGATAGACCTCGACGGCCACCGGGGTGTCCGGGCGGGCGTTCTGCGGCCGCCGCCGCACCCGGATCTCCTCCAGAGAGGGGGAGAGGTCCTCCAGGCGCAGCGCGCACAGCTCGCCGACCCGGGCACCGGTGTCCAGGACCACCGAGGCCATGGCGAGCATCCGCACCCGCAGCGGGTAGTTCCCGGTGAGCAGGCCGCGCTCGACGCTCCAACCGGTGCCCTTGCCGATGACGTCGGAGAGGGTCTGCAGACTGGCGCGCAGCCGCTCGCGTCGCACGACGTCGACCGGCTCCTTGCCGGGCAGTTGCTCCAGCTGCCGCAGGTGGTGCACCTCCAGGCCGAGCTCGCGCTGCAGGAGGACCATCACCCCGGACCGCACCATGGCGGTCGCCTCCGACGTCGGGCGCTTCTCGCCCCGGTCGCGCAGCTCGCCGACCAGGGCGAGGCGCTCGTACCTCTGGAGCGATTCGCGATCGAGGATGTCGGCCAGGTCGTCGGCGACGGTCAGCGGGTGCTCGGGGTGCTTGAGGGCGCGGACCAGCTCGCGGGCGTGGGCGCGGATCTGCCGGCGGCGGGCCTCGGAAGGGGCCTTCTCGCACACGGCGTCCACGGCCTCCTGGAGCTCGGGCAGCTCCTCGAGGACGTCCTGCTTCTTCATCACCCTGGGCACGGTAGCCACGTCCGGACAGCCCCACGGCCCGAACGAGGAATTAGACCCATTAGAACCAACAGGCCCAACCGTCGCTGACGTGCGGACGCACGACGGGCCCCGCCGCGGATCGGCGGGGCCCGTCATCGCGGCCGGGGCAGGCCGGGGGCTACTTCGTGACCGGCGGGCCGGTCTTGAGGTTCTTCTGGCGGCGCTGCGGGAAAGGGTTGCCGCTGTTGTACTCGCGCTCGTCGCGGCGGATCTGCGCAAGGACGGCGGCCTCCACGTACGCGGAGAGCGACACCGGCACGTCGGCGTCCTCGTCGTCGAGTTTCTGCAGCGCGACCACCGTGTTGCGCAGCCGGTTCATCACGTCCGGGGTGACGTAGGCCGGGATCTTCTCCTTGGAGCCCGGCGCCGCCTGCGGGGCCTTGTCTCCCAGCTCCTTGCCGAGGATGCTCCCCTGGCCGAAGGGCAGTCCGTTGGTCATGCTGCTTCCCCTCGCGGCGCCACCAGCATCCGACCGAGCTGGTCGAAGTCGCGCGTGGTGGTCGATCGCTTGCTGAACTCTCGGATGGACTTGTTCTGGCGCGGTGCACTCTTCGCGTCCACCGTCTTGCGCACTGGGCAGACCAGCGCGTGCGGGTAGTGCTCAGCCATCTCGTTGCCGACCTCCTTGGCGATGTTCGTGACATCCCAGGCGGACAGGACCGCGGCCACGACCTCGACGTCGTAGTCGTCCTGCGCCTTGGAGATCACCTCGCGCAGGGACTTGTTTGATTTGGCGTCCAGAGCGCTGACCTGGCTCGGCACGATGACCTTGCCGCCGATGGCGAGGGTGTACGTGGAGAGCTTCCCGACCTTGGGCGGGCAGTCGACGATGGTGATGTCCACCGGCGCTTCGCTGCGCTTGATCGCGCGGCGCAGGATGCGCTCCCCCGAGACGTTCGGGTCGTACTCGGCGACGGCGCAGTCCTCGTAGCTGGGCACGATGTACACGTTCTCGTAGCGCGTGTAGTAGGTCGCATCGTCCAGGCCGGCCTTCTCGTACAGCACGTGCAGGAGCGACTTGCGGTTCTCCACGGCCAGACCCTCGGGGTACACCGGCTCCAGCCAGCCGGAGAGGCCCGCGTCCTGCGGGTCAGCGTCGATCACTCTCACCGAGTAGCCCATCGCCGCCCAGGCGCAGGCCAGCTCCAGCGTGGTCGTCGTCTTGCCCGCCCCGCCCTTGCGGTTGAAGACCATGAACACCCGGTGCTCGCCGGGGAGGATCGGGGCCGGGCCGGTGAAGGCGGCGGGGAGCAGGATCCGCGGCTTGAGCCGGTTGGCCGGCTCCGTCCACGCCCGCTCGAAGACCGTGGGCATCAGCAGCCGCTCCGGGATCTTCAGCGGCTCCAGCGTTACCTGGACCATGGCTCTCTCCTCATCCGGGCCTCTCCCCGTGCACTCGTCACCGCCAGACCGTACCGCCTCCCCCTGGCCCGCACAGGTACCGCGTCCCGGGTCCGCCCGATCGTGGAAAACCGCAGGCCAGGCCCTTGCCCCCAACAGGGTTGACCCCATTGGGTCCAACAGGACCGACTAACCGGCGCGTTGACCAGCGTGAACCGCCCCCCGGGCCGTCGGTGAGACCTCGCGCCCGCGCGCGTGGGTCTGTCGCAGAACGCGCGATAAGGCCGCGACGGTAGCGATCGGCGTCCGTACGGTCCGCCGGCATGAGATCCCGCAACCGCCGCCCGGGCCGCCCCTCGCTGCTGACCCCGGAGCGCGTCGACGCCATCGTCAGGGCCTCCGCCGTCGGGGCCAACAGCTTCCTCGCCGCGGAGGCCGCCGGAGTTTCCCGGGCCACCCTCGCCCGGTGGATGGCCCGCGGCCGCGACGCCGCCGAGGCCCGCGAGGACGGAGAACCCGCCGACCCGCGTGATGACGCGTACGTGGACGTGTACCGGCGGGTGGAATCCGCCCGGGCGCAGATGGCCACCCGGGCACTCGCCCGGGTTCTGCAGGCCGGGGCCGGGAGCCTGGTCCTGGAGGAACGCGTGCGCACCTACACCGACCCGGTCAGCGGTCTGGACGTCGAGGAGCGGCAACTTCGGTACCTGCGGCCGGACTGGCGCGCGGCCGCCTGGTGGCTCGCCCGGGTGTTCCCCGACCACTACGGGCCGAACGCCAAGAGTTTCGACCAGGTCCTCGACGAGTTCGCCGCCGAGGAATACCGCAACGACCGTGGCCGTGCCGAGTCCGACGAACTCACCGCCCTCGCACAGGCCACCCCCGACACCCCGCCCGCCGAACTCCCCGCCCCCGTCCCGTCCTCTGCCGCCTGATACTCCCGACTCCCCGTCACAGCAGCCCCACCCACCCCGAAATTGGTCTCTCTTCGCCTCAGATGTACTTCCACGCTGTCCCGCACACCCGCTCCGACCTCCTGACCAACTGAAATGACTCCACCCACTCTCTGAGGGACGAGGGGAGTGGGTGGAGTCATCTCTGGGGGCAGGACGCGCAGGTCGGAGCGGGTGTGCGGGACAGCACCTGTAACACCCTGGTTTACAGGTGCGTTTACACCCCGGTCGGCCGCCGGGAGTTGCCGCTGGCGAACTCCGGAGTTTCCCGACGCCCCTCTTTCGGGCGGATCTCGCGCGTTCCGGTGACCACTGTCGGTCCCGCCCGATATCGTGCTGTGCACGGCCCACGCACGGGCCCAAGCCAAGCCTCAGCCCATGACTGGGAGCTATCTGAGGCGGAGGTGCCAGGACCTCGTCTTCACGGACGACGTCCCAGTGCATCAGTGCGGAGAGCAACACCGAGTTCGTCTTGGACGACAACTTCCGTATGCCCGCGTAGCCATCACCGTTCTCGCGCGTGCATCGGGTCATGGGTAACCGCTGCACGCTCCAGAAGGAGAACGCTGTGGTCAAGAAGCATGGGAAGAAGCAGCGCGCCCGGCAGAAGTCCAGGCGCACCGGAGCCGCGCACGCCTCGGCGGCCGCCGGCACCACTCACGAGCACACGCCGCTGCCGGACATGGCGATCCTCGAGGAACTCCCGCACCGCGCAGGCCGGGAACTCGACACCGAACTCGCCGCCCGGCTCGTCGCCGCGTGCCGCACCGCCTGCAAGCCGTGCCAGAAGACGCTGGCGCGGAAACTCCGCACGGAGCAGCGGCCGACCCTCACCGTGCTCGCCGCCGCCGTCTTCGGCCTGGTGCCGACCCCCGGCGCGTTCGCCTCGCCCACCACCAGGTCGTGGGCGCCGCTCGCCCGGGCCGGGAAGTCGGACCCGGCCGCGGCCGCCGAGGCCCTGGCCGCCGTGGAGGCGATGGACGACGCGTCCGCCTCCGACCTCCTGGAGGACGCGCTCGACCACTGGGCCATGGGCGGCGCAACGCCGGAGCAGCTCTCCGACATGTTCAAGGTCATCACCCCGGACGTCCTCGGCATGTCTCCCGAGGACGTCGCCGCGGCGGTCGACCCGCAGACCCAGGTCTCCCTCTACGCCGACCGGGCCGCCGGCGCCGAAGGCTCGGGCGGAGCCGGGAGCGCCTACGGGCTGCACCTGGGGTACGTCGAGATGGTCGACGGGCGTCCGCTCCCGCTGATCGCGTTCGAGCCGCGCGGCGAGCAGGCCGGGCTGGAGCACCTGCGCACCGAGTGCCGGTGGCAGGCGTGGGACGGGCGCGGCAGCGCCTTCCCCGAGCTGGACTTCAACTGGCGCATCCGCACGCGCATCCCCTCCCAGGCCCTGGAAGAGATCGCGCACACCGACATGGAGGGCTGGGACGACATCCGGCTGTGGCGGGGCGAGGCGAAGGTGCCCGACGACTGGTGGAACCTGCTCGACGTCGCCTCCCACGCGCTGCTGTGCGGGCCGGTCTCCTCTCCCGACCCCGACACGCTCCTGGCGGCGGCCGCGCGGGGCGAGCTGGTCGCCGTCGTGGCCCGGGCGAGCTTCCTGTGACCGCCCGGCCCCGCCGTGAGCGGACCGAGCGCACGTACCTGCCCGGGATCGCGGACGTCCGGATCTGCGGCACCGAGGCGACCGTCAAGGCCGTCCTCGACGTCCTGGAGCGCGAGTTCCGCACCACCAGCGCCCGGCCGTACGACGGCGGACAGCGCGCCTACCTCC
Source organism: Streptomyces sp. NPDC050164 (assembly GCF_044459945.1). NCBI lineage: Bacteria > Bacillati > Actinomycetota > Actinomycetes > Kitasatosporales > Streptomycetaceae > Streptomyces > Streptomyces sp. NPDC050164. Next base: position 35,360 of record NZ_JBITJK010000050.1, on the reverse strand, counting down.
AGCTCGACACCGGCTGTACCGATCCCGACGGCGACTGAGACCGCCTCATTTCCGGTCGGAAATTTAGAACTTGCCCAGGTCACAGGCCACGGCCCCGGTGCCGTCCGGCGCGCACGCACCCGCACCACGGGAGCGCTGACCGCGCCGGACGGTGCCGGGGGAGCGGGGGCCGGGGGGCCGGCGAAGGCCCCCCGCAGCCACCGGCCCCAGCCCCGGGCCCACCAAGGAGACCCGCAGATGTACCAGGACCCGAATCCCCCCGACCCTCCAGCCGATCTCCGCGCCGCCGACGGCGTGGTCTGGCTCCGGCCGGAGTACCAGGGACGCCAGAACGAGCTGGTCACCCTGGCCGACGGCGCCCGGCTCGTCGGCGTCAGCAAGTCCGCGATCTCGAACTGGCAGAACCGGCACGCGAGCTTCCCCGCGCTGGTGCTGCTCACCGGGTCGCTGCACAAGAGGACCAAGTGGGTCGTCGCCACCGAGCTGGTCGGCTTCGCGCGTGACCAGCAGAAGCGGAGGAACGGCCCCAGGACCGGCCACAAGAGCCCGCAGCGCCCCGGCGCGCAGATCGCCGCCGAGCAGACGGCGCACTACGAGGAGGTGCTACGGACCCTCACCGAACGGGAGCAGCGCCAGAAGAAGGCTCTGGCCCGCACCCGGGCCGCCAAGCGCGCAGCCGAGGAGAAGCTCACCCGGGCCCGTGCCCGGCTCACCGCCGAGATCGACGCTGTCGCTCGACTCGGCATCCCCGCAGCCCGCACCACTACCGAGAAGGAGACCCGCCCGTGAAGAACACCCACGAGAGCGCTGCCGAGACCGACACCACCGCTGTGATGGCGGGGCGGTACATCACGCTGGACGAGCTGGCCACGGAACTGTCGGCCATCGAGCTCCGGCTCCGGCAGCTGGCCCGGGCCGCCGAGGTGCCGGCGTCCCCGGTGGAGCTCGCGGACGTCATCGACTCGCTGCGCTCCACCGCCTCGACCGTGCGGGAGACCGGCGACCGGATGGGCCTGCTGGCCCGCATCGTCGATGGCGACGTGCCGCTGGCCGTACGGTTCCGCGACTCCGACGACCCGTGGGGCGTAGCCGCGCGTGGGACCGACCGGCCGGGGTACGGCGGCCCGGCGATCGTGCCGACCGTCTGGCAGCTGCTCAAGCTCGCGCAGGACGCCAAGCGGCCCGGCGGCGGCGAGACCACGACGTACCCGGAGGCGATGGACGGCATCGGCATCGGCTGGGAGTCCAAGGCGGCCTCCGCCCGGCGCCGCCGGGAGAGGGACGCCGCGGTGGCCGTCGAGGTCCTGACGCTGACGTGCGAGAAGTGCGGGGCCGCCGACGGCGAGCAGTGCAAGACGAAGACCGGGTGGGCCGCCGAGAAGGCGCACGTCGGCCGCCAGCGGCAAGCCGAGGCGAACGTTGATGAGCGCCTGGGCTACCTCGGGGACAACCCGGTCGCCGTGCCCGACGCCCGGTAGATCCGCCGACAGACCCCCTGACAGACCCGCTCACGAAACCACAGACGGGCCCCTGTAAGACCTGTTAGCCCCAACAGGTCCAATAGGGGCCCGTCGTCGTGTGCGGCAGTCAGCGGGCCGTATGGATGCCCTGGAAGCCCGGTCCGAGCCCACGCCGCTTCGGGGACCTGCGCGCAGCGGGCACCATCACCGCGGCGGGCTCCGGGTCGTCGACGGCGATACCCAGGTGCCGGCGGGCGGCGGTGGTCGCGGCCGCCACCGCGGCGAGGGCCTGCGCCAGTTCCTGCCCGGCGCCGCTCAGGGCCTCGGCGAGGGTGTCGATCGCGTCGAGGGCGTCCTCGGCCGCCGCCGTGCTCCAGCCGCCCGGGCCAGCAGCGTCCGCGAGGTGACACGCGCTCTCGACCGTCTGCTCGGCGGTCTTCTCCACTCCGGGCCCGGCCTGCGCCGACAACTCCATGACCACTCAATGACCGTCCGCTCGAAAAAGATCGGTGAGCAACTGTCACACGGCGGCTGGCCGTCATGGCGACGCCCCGGGTTCTGCGATGCTTCGGGCAGGGCCGCCTCGTTGGGTGCGCACCAAAAAAGCCGGTACCGCGGGGCGGTACCGGCTCTCGGCGGTCTCACGCTGCAACGCGAGGCCGGGTAATCCCTGTTCACTCTTCGGTTCGAGTCAGCAGCAATCAGGGCAGGGCCTGCCCCTGTCGGTGCAAGCCCAGATGCGCGGATCGTGGCTCAGGCACTGACATTCGCGCAACTGCGATCGGCGCACGCCTGCATCAACTCGTTCACTACCACGTGTGACTGACACTGTTCCCAATCTCGATCGGCGGGACAGAGTCCCAGGTCACCGTTACGCACGCGGCGCGACGTTGACTCAGAGTTGCTTTTTTCGCACGCGAGTGCGTACGGGCGGACGGGGACGCTCGCGCATCAACTCCCCGCGAAAGACCCCCGAGAGGGCATTGCGGCTCCTGGCGGCTGTCACCATCAATGCCACGCACCACACGAAAGGGCGGCTGCAACCGCCCGTGGTTCGTGCTCAGTTCGAGTCAGCAGCGGTCCGGCGGCCGGTGGGTCGCCGGACCCGAAAAGCAGGGAGCCCCTGTGCCGAAGTCCCCGTCCGTCTCCTGTGTGGAGACCGGAGTCCCCTCCCCCCGACGCCTGAACGGCGCCGAGGCCGTCGTCATCATCGTGATCGTCGCCGTGGCGGCGGTCCTGGTCGCGGTCGCGGGCATGAGCGTGTCCGTGATGCTGCAGTTGCTCGTGGGCGCCGGCCTGATCGCCGTCCTCGTGGTCGGCCTGGTCACCGGAGCCTCGGCCCGGGGCCTTCGCGCCGCGTTGCGCGCCCTGCTGGCGCCGACTGCGTGAGGTGACGGGTCGTGTGCCGTCCCGAAAAGCCGATCACCACCAGGAACAAGGCGTTGCGCGAGCTCGCCGAGTGGCTGCGCGACCAGCGGGAGCACACCCGGCAGGGCTACCGGGCCCTGTCGGTGCGGGCCGGCTTCCACGCCACGACGCTGCAGCGGGCCGCATCTGGCGAGAGCGTGCCCAAGCTGCAGACCGTGCTCGGCTACGCCCGGGCGTGCGATGCCTCCCCCGAGGAGGCGCGGCGGCTGTGGAAGCGGGCCCGGTACGAGGAGACCCGCCAGGCGCGGGGCGGGCGCGGCCTGCCTTCCCCGCGCCCGGAGTTCATCCGCGACTTCGTCGATATGAGCGCGGCCCTGCAGGACCTGTACGAAAAGGCCGGCTCTCCGACGCTGCGCACCATGGAACAGCGCGCGGGCGGCTACGGCGTTCTGCCACGCAGCACCGCACACCGCATCGTGACCAAGCAGGCCATGCCTCATAGCCTCCAGCAGTTCCAGGGGTACCTGCGGGCCTGCGAGGTGGCGGAGGTGGACTGGCCGGACTGGGAGGGCGCCTGGACGCGCGCGTGGCGCCACGAGAAGCGCGACGACTTCGCCGCGTTGGGCGCCTCGCCCGTATCGGACCGGGACATCCTCGCCAGCTCGGGGTGGGAGGCCGTCACGTGGGACTCGCCTGAGAAGGAGCGCGCGACCAAGGTCTTCCGCGAGCGCTTCTACCAGGAGTACAGCGTGGTCACCACGGCTGGCGGTGAAGTCATGGTGACGCACGACGGCAGGCCCCTTCGAGACGGTGAAGTCGTGATGACGCGCAACGGCGTGGCCCTTCGGCCTGTCAAGAAGGGGCGTGGACCTGCCCCGCGCCTGCGGGCGAACGTCCGGGGGCCAGCGTCTCGGCACACTCCCGATCGGCCCACGCCGGGGCAGCTGGCCTTCGCCATCGCCGAGCCGAGGCAGGAACCGGCGCGGGAACCGGACGCCCTCTTCTGAAGACATTTCAGTCCCGGTTGGACCTGTTGCCCCCAACGGGTCCAACCGGGACTGAGCTGTACGGGGTCAGGTGAGGCCGGCGGAGGCGTTGTCGTCCCATCCGTCGTCGCGCTGCATGTAGCCGAGCATTGAGCGGGAGTGGCGGGCCCAGCCGCCCTGGTCGGCGATGGCGATGCCGTCCTTGCCCTTCTTCCGCCCGACGGAGGCCAGGCCGATGCGCAGGGAGTGCCCGGTCCAGGCGATCGGCACCCCGGCCCGGGTGGAGATCCGCTTGATGGCGCGGGTGACGGAGTCCGGGCCCATGCCGCCGGTGACGTGGCCCCACCGGTCGATGCCGACGAACGCCGGCGTCGACGGGTCGGCCCACCGCGGGCCGTGCTCGGCGACCAGGCGGGTGCGGTACGCGGTCCAGGCACGCACCGGGCAGATCTCGGGATCGTCGGCGTAGCGGATCTTCGCGTTGCGCACCGAGTGCTTGGTCTTGCCGGTGAGCACGGCGACGACCAGGCCGCGCGGGTGCAGCGTGACGTCACCGGTCAGCAGCCCGGCCGGGTCCTGGGAGCGGCTGGCGTAGTGGAAGCCGGTCAGCGTAAGCGCCTTGTCCCGGTCGCCGGTGAGGGTGTCGGGGCAGGCGCGGGCGATGGCGCGCAGTCCGTCGATGTCCCCGCCGACCGCCTGTCCGCGGCCGCGCCGCTCCCCGTTCTGCAGGAGCTTGACGGCCAGGCCCTCCAGGGCGGTGCGGGCCGCGGCCTGGTCGTCGCCGGAGACCGTCACGCCGCGCTGGCGCAGCCCGACGACGGCGGCCGCCAGGTGGGTGGAGGCGGAGCTGGGGGCGTAGCCCTTGCCGTTCTGCTGGCCCTCGCGCAGCATCCACGCCACGAACGCCACCAGCGAACCCCGGGAGCCCTCCAGCTCCGGCAGGCGGGCGGCGGCGCAGAACCGCGTCCACACCCGCCAGCTCTTGGCGTAGGTGTCGACCGTGTTGTCCGGGGTGATCTCCTTCTCCACGGCATCGGCCAGGTCCTCGGCCTCGGCCAGGCGCCGGGCGGCGTCGACGCCGTGGCGTTCGGCCCACCGCTCGATGAGCGCCTGGCGCTCGGCGGCCGCCGGGTCCAGCACCGCCGGGGCCCCCGCGCCGTCCGGCTCGCCGATGTCGCCGGCGTCGACCACCGTCTCCACCGTGACCGTCACTTCCTCGTCACTCCCTCCGTCGGGTAGCCGTGGGCGGTCAGCCACCGGCCGACCGCCTCCATCTGCTGCTTGGCCTGCTCCCACGCCTCCCGGCTGCCGCGCCCGAAGATGGCGTCCTGCCCGGCCTTGATGGCGTTCTGCTGAGCCCAGCCGTAGACGAACTGCGGGGTGTTGCCCTCCAGCCGTCCGTGCTCCTCCCACGCGGTGCGCTCGGCGGCCGCCGCCTCGATCAGGGCGGGGTGCCCGTCCTCGGCGGCGTTCGCGGTGACGTCGTGCAGGTAGTAGGCGATGAACGCGCGGGCCGTGGCGTCGTCGTCCGCCGTCGCCACGGTCACCGGTTCTCCTCCCGCGCGGGCACCGTCTCGTCGTCGCCCAGGTCGAGGAGCGCGGCGACCGGCACACGCTGGTCGGCGCCGTAGTAGAGGTCGGGGTTCTCGTCGGCCCAGTAGCGCAGTTCGGCCCGCACCTGGTCCGGGGTGCGGCCCAGGGCCTCGGCGATCTCCGACCAGGTGGTGCCGAGCATGAGCCCCTGGTGGATGTGCTTGGCCCGGCCGGCCAGGATCGTGCGGCGGATCGACTCGCCCGCCGCGAGCACGGAGAGCGCGTCGGCGGCGGTGCCGCGCCAGAGGTTCTCGTTCTCGGGGGTGCGCGGCAGGCCGCTGTGGGCGAGCACGCTGCCGTACACGACCACCTTGTCGGACCGCCAGGACAGCGGGGCCTCGTCGGCCTCCTCGGGGCGGCGGATCGCCCGGCTGAGGAACTCCTCGCGCAGCGCGTCGCCTTCGCGCCCGGCGCGCTCCTTCCACTCGGCGTAGCCCTCGGAGTTCAGGACGTGCGCCGCCGGGTCGAACGGGGCGTCGGCCCCGGCCTTCTCCTTCTGCGCGGCGGGGGAGCTGACGAGCCGCCAGCGGTCCTTGTCGTACCCGTCGGCGTCGTGCCAGCCCGCCCACAGCAGGATGACGAGCTGGTTCCAGTAGTTCAGCCGCTCGGTCAGCCAGTTGTCGGGCACCGGCTCGTGCGGGTAGTCGGCCTCCCACTGGAAGTTCGGCGTGAGGGTGTCCGTGCGGAGGGACGCCGCCTCGTCGATCACTCGCGCGGCGGCCTCCTGTCCGCCGGCCACCAGCTCGCGCAGCCGGTCGTTCAGGAATGCGCAGACGGCGGCGTAGTCCTGCGGGGTGAGCTGGTCGACGGTGAACGTCCGGTCCTCCGGGATGGGCGGGACGGTGGAGCGGTCGAGCATCACGTGGTTTCCCCTCCTGTGGGACGCGCTGGCGACGGGGTGTCATGTCCCGTTCTGTCGCGTCGGATAAGGAGAGCTTATCCGACGTGATCACGGTTGTCCGCGATTCGCGGACAGTGATCCGGAAGGAGCGTTTCCGCGCCCCGGCACCCCGAACGGGTGAGTGTTCCGCCCGACGGAAGCCGACTAGGCCGGACAGCCGTCCCCCAGGGAGAAACCGTCGCCTGCCGCCCGACACCCCCCTACCCCGTGACGCACTTCACACCGGGGCCTTCGCGTACGCCGCCACCTGCGACGGGGCCGTGCGAAGCCGACCTCTCCGTGGCGTTCCTCCGACGCTGCGACCTGTCTATCGCCACCACCACACCGCCAAGGGGCGAGCAAGGGCGCCAAAGCCCGTGCGCCCGAGGCCGGGTGAGGCCCGACGAGTCGACAGGAGAACGGCGATGGACTGGATGGACACGGCGCGCGAGCTCGCGGATGACCCGCTGGTGCGGTGGGTGGTCGGTGAGGGCGTCCGGGGGATCGCGCGGCGTGTGCGGCGCGGCCGCGACTCGGCGGCCGCGCACAGTGAGGCGGGGCCGGCTACCACGGCCCCGGATGCCGAAGAAACGGAGATACCGGTGACGACGATGGTCGAGGACGGCAGGACGGGCGGGCAGCTCGCCGAGGAACTGCTGCAGGGCGTCGGCAACGAGGGGATGCGGGCAGCGACACGGCTGCTCGGCGCGCATCGCAACGGGTACTGGCTGCGGCGCCTACTGGAGGACGAAGCGGAGCTGTCGGTGGCCGCCGACAAGCCGGTCATCGACCGCCGCGGCACGCACCCTTCGGTGGACTGGGACACGATCGGGCTGCTGATGATCTCCCGGCCCGGCGCGCTGAAGTGCTCGCGCAGCGAGATGGCGATGCTGGAGGTGGCCGCGTCGCTGGTGTCCCGCTGCGCGGTGCAGCTCGGCGAGGTCGTCCAGGCCGTCGACGAGAGCGAGCTCCGGCTGGTCCTGCGGGCGCTGCAGGAGACCGCGTACGGGGAGGACACCCACTGACCGGTGGCAACCGACGGATGCCGGGGTGGCAACGGGCATGAGCTGCGCGTTATCCACCCCGTATCCATCCGGCTGCTTCACCGCACGGCGACTACCGGCGGGTGCGGAGGTTCCCCCAGGAGCCGCCGAGGGCGGTCACCGCGCCGCCGATCGTGCCGACGGCGGTCGCGGCCTCCGTGTCCGGCGAAGAGGTCCACCGTCAACGGCGTTGTGCGTACCGCGCGGCCTGACGGTCGACGGCGGGGTCATCGGCGGCGAACTGCCGGACGCGCAACAGGCCCGTGCCCGGGCCGGGCCCTCCGGGCGGGAGCAGCCCGACGTCCTGGGCGACGCCGTCGATCCACCGGCCGTCCGGGCCGGGGCGGCCCTGCAGCTGGCGGACGACGGGCTCGGTGCCCAGATACAACACCCGGCGCCGCGCCTGCCCGTACGCCCGCAGGATCCGCCGAAGCGCGCTCGGGGTCTTCGCGGTGAGCTCCACCTCGACAGCGCCGATGCCCTCTCCGGGCAGCACCAGGACCAGGTCCGGCCAATGCACCGCGCGGACGCCGGCGGACACGGCGAGCACGGGTTCGCGCGGAAATCCCTTGTGCACCCCAGGAACACCGAGGTCCGCCAGGAGCTCCGCCGCCCGGCCGGACGCTTCGGCGGTGCGCACCTCCCGCTCGGTGAGCACCGTGTGCCCGGCGGCCTCCAGGGCGAGCCCGACGTCGGTCAGCGCCAGGCGGTGCAGCAGCCGCTCGCCCGGCGGGTGCGGAGCACCCAGGCCCGCCCCGGCGACCCGGGCGCCGCGCTCGGTGGTCCACACGACGGTGCCCGCCCACCGCACCTCCGCGGAGCGGTCCAGCAGCCCGGCCTCGGTCATCAGCCGCACCCGCCGCCGCGCGGCCTCGATCCGTCCACCCCAGCAGGCGTGGGCGGCCTGGTGGAGCGTCAGCGTGCTGTACCGGGTGGCCAGCCGCAGCAGCTGCTCGTCCGCCTCGGTGCGCTGCCACCCGTCGCCGCGGGCCTCGCCCGTGCCGCGCACCCGCCGCCGGCGCTCCGCCTGCTCCCGGTATACCCCCGTCGTCCTCTTCTCCACTGCCTGTCCCTCTCCCTGTAGTTGGCGCGCGGCCGCGTACGCCGCTGCGCATGGAGAGGGAGCGTGACCTGCGAAAAGGACACCGGCCTGAATGGGCTTCCTCCACCGCCTGGCGGAGGACCTGATGGAGGACGCGGCGGAGGATCACATCCGGTCGAGACCGAGCATCCGGCTCACCGCCTGCTCGATGGTGATGCTGCTCCGTGGACGAGGGGGCGGGGCTACAGCTGGCAAAGGTGGCAGTTCGACCGTGATGACTTCGACACGCTGTCCGGGGGCGGCCTGGGCGGCGATGCGGTTGCGCTCCTTCTCGGAGGCAGCGAAGAGAACGAGTGGGGCTAGGCGGTTGCGCAGTGCTGGAATCCGGCTGGCGACCGGGCAGATGACCGCGTGCGGCTTGCCGTTCACGTACACGGGCACGCCCATGGCGTACTCGGGGGCGCCGCTCTCGGCGACCTTGGGGTAGACACCGGTGTCGTGGTAGACGAATTCCACCACCGGCTTCACCAGTGCCTTCTGCCGCTGGAGCAGGGCCTCGATTGCTGCCAGATGGTCCCGCTCGGTCGCCTGCTGCGCCTCGCGCTGGCGTCGCTGGACGGAGAGCTTGCGCTCGATGATCTGGTCCCGCCGGACTGTCGCCTGGACCTGTTCATCCTCCAGCTGGAAGTACACGCGGGTGACCCACCTCCATTTGCCCTCGCCTCCCCAGCCCTTGGCCCGAAGCCGGTGAGGGCGGGTGGTGTCGGCGCAGATGGCGGCGACGAAGCGTTCGAGCGGGAAGGCGTCGACCGTGGACCACTTCCCGTGACCCCCGCAGGGCAGCGGCCCGTCGACGCCAGCTCCGCATTCCTCGCACTCGCACAGGCCGCAGTCGGCCCGGTCCTCGCACCATTTGGGGGTGAACTGTTCGGCTCCGGCGGTGACCTGGACGGGGCCGCCGTCGTCGGGTCGGGTGATCTGGACGGCCGGTACGTTGTCCAGCCAGGGGATGGTCCTGCGGTCGGTGAACCAGCAGACTTCGACGCCGTCCGACCGGTACCGGCCGGTGCGGGCCTCGATGTCGGTGACGGAGATGGCGGCCATCTGCGCTTCCAGAGCGACGCGGCGACTGCCGTCGGGAGACGTGGCCATGACGTCGGCCCGCCAGGAGCCGTCCGGGGCGGCGACCTCGTATTCGGCACTCCAGCCGGCCGTCCGTGCGTGATGCGCGAGGTCGAGCTTGAGGAGGTGATGGGCCATGCCTTCGCCCGCGGCCTTCGCCGCGCAGTGAGGCGCCTTGTTGGCGTGTCGCAGGAACCACAGGTCGTACCCACCGTGGGTCTTGTGGACCAGGTGCAGCTTCCAGTGGCACTCGTAACAGGTCAGCGGCGCGGGCTGCTTGGTCTTGTAGATGCTGTTCCGGTCCTGGCCACAGCCGAGATCGGCTTGGGTGACATCAATGCGTCCCCACTCTCCGTGGACCCCGACGAACACCATCGCTGTCTCCTTCGTTCCGCAGCGGAGCCTCGTTCGCGGCGGACGGTAGGCGCCAGGTCTGACACGGCATGCCCCGGACGGAGCAGCACAGTGCGCCGTCCGCGCTACAGGCGTCCTCCGTCCTGCTCACCAATCTCTGCCGGGATTGACGGGCGGCGGCACCGTGGGCGCTGGTCCTGCAGGCGCTGCGGGAAGCCGCGTACGGCACGGCGGACTGAACCGGCTGCGCGCGAGAGGGCTCCCTAGGGAAGTAGTCGGCGTCCGTGAGCTCACCCAACGCCCCATTGCCCCCTGCGCGTGACCTGCGGCGGCGCTCACCCGTGGGGAGTGAGCGCCGTTCTCGATCGTGTGGTTCCCGCAGGTGCCGTTCCCGTGCCTCGCTACCGTGCCGTACGTGCTGCGGGCAGTGCGCGCAGGAGTGCGGCGGCGCGTGTGGCGGCCGGCGGGGCGCTGTAGGCGGCGGTGATCTCCAGTGCCCGCCGGGCGCCCGGGTCTCGGCGTTCTCCGGCGGCGAGCGCGGTCCGTTCGCGCCAGACGTCGAAGCGGGGGTCGTAGGGGACGACGTTCAGGCGGGTGTGGCGCCTCCAGTAGTAGGCGAGCGGGTCGCCGTCCCGGGCGGGCCACTGGTCGTAGACGGAGTCCCATCCGTACGGCTCATCGCGCAGTTCCAGGCACGTTTCGCTGATCGGTTCCCTGGCGGGCTGGTAGCGCACGTCGAGCGACAGGCGCAGGTGGCGGCCGGTGTTGGGGGTGCCGCGGTGGACGGTGTGCGCGGTGAAGACGAGGACGTCGCCGGGGGCGACGGGGCCGGTGTGGGCGCGCTGGGGGTGGACGTTGGCCTCCCAGCCGACAGCGGTGGAGGCCAGCCGGAGCGGCAGTGTGCCGTCGCGGTGGGAGGCCGGGAGGATCGCCAGGGCGCCGGTGCCGGGACCTGCCGGGGCGAGCGGAGTCCACACCGTCAGGGTGTTCTCGGATCCCTGGATCTCGGGCCAGTCCTGGTGCCAGCCGGTCTCGGCGGGTCCGGGGACGGGGCGGGGGTGCACGGCGCGCAGGACCTTGCGCGGGTGAACGAGCAGATCGACATGGCCGGTCAGGGTGGTCAGCAGGGAGAGCAAGCGCGGGTGGTGCATGAGCGCGTGCACGTCGCGGTGGGTCCACATCCGGCGGTGCACGCTGCGGTAGGCGGGTGCCGGATCCCACACCGCCGCTCGCGTATCGGCTGGCGGGGCCGGTTCGTCGGTGACGCTGGGCAGCAGCCATCCGGCTTCGTCGGCGACGGCCAGGACGTGACGGCGTACGGCGGCGACATCCGAGACGGGGAGGACCCCGCGCAGGTGGAGGTAGCCGTCGCTGCGCAGCCGCTCCACCAGGGCGGCCGGGGAGTCGAGCAGCGGTGTGGCGTCGAAGAACGACTGAAGCTCGGTCACGGTGCCTCCAGGAAGCGGGAGGTGGCGCGGTCGGGATCGGCGACGTCGGGGTGCGGGGCGGTGGGCACTACGGGGAGCGGGTCGGGCAGGCGCAGCTGCGGGTCGCCTGCCCAGCGGAGCGGGTCGTCCGGGTGCTCGCACTCGAAGGGGGCGAGCAGGGCGGTGGCCGCGAGGGGTGCGTCGGTGCGCTGGTAGCGGACATCGAGCGAGATGCGTCCGGCGGGCCCGGTCGGAGGGAGGGTGGAGTGGACGGTGAGCGCGTGGAAGACCACCAGGTCGCCGGCGGACAGCGGCAGGGACCGCCAGCGGGCATCGTCGGGGGCCAGACCGACCGGGTGGGGCAGGGTGCCGCCGGTGGTGTCGGTGACCGGCCACAAGCCGCGGTGGTGGGAGCCGGGCACGACGCGCAGCGGGCTGGTGCCGGCGGGCACGTCGTGCAAGGGAATCCAGGCGGTGAGGGTGTCGATCGCGCCCTGGACGTAGCGGTAGTCCTGGTGCGGCTCGGTGGCCCACGGGCCGGGTCCGGGCGGGACCAGGCGCAGGAAGCGGCGGGGCTGGGCCCACACCTCGCCGCCGAGGAGATCGGCCATCATGGCGGCGAGCGGCGGGTAGTGGGTGAGCCGGTGCTGGGCCTCGCTGCCGTATCCGGCGGCGCGCAGCTGCTGGACGTCGGGCTGGCTGGCCCGCAGCCGGGTCAGCGGGTCGCCGGGGCCGGGCGGTTGAAGGCGGGCGTCGAGCTGGGTGGCGAAGTCGCCGAGCAGGCCGGGGTCGATGAGGCCGGGCATGACGGCGTAGCCGTCGCGGCGTAACGCCGCCGCGGCGGTCACCTCTGCCCCTTCAGCCGGGCGGCGCAGGCGTACAGGACGTTGTCCATCTCCACCGTCTCGGCGCCGTGTTCGGCCAGGACCGCCTTGACCCGCAGGAAGAGGTCGGCGCGGGTGGACTCGTCGAGCACCGCGGCGTTGGCGTAGGACAGCAGCAGCTCGTAGTAGGCGTCCGGGGCCAGGCGGAGGGTGTCGTGGCTGACCTGCCACCAGGGTGGATCGAAGCGTCCGGAGGCGGCGAGTTCGGCTCGGCCCTCGGCCGCGCGGGCCTCGATACCGCTGAGGTGGGTCGCGGGGTCGCGGACGGCGTCGGGATAGTCCTGCGCAAGTACCTCGTTCAGCGCCTGCTGCAGGGCGGGGTCGGCGACGATCGGGAAGTTCCAGATCAGCGACAGGTGCCCGCCGGGCCGCAGAAGGTCGGCGGCCTTGTCGTAGGAGACGGCGGGGTCGATCCACTGCCAGGCGTTGGCGGAGACGACGGCGGCGAACGATCCGGCGGGGGCGGTGAAGTCCTCGAACAGACCGCCCCGGACGGTGACGCCCAGGTCGTCCGCGGTGTGCTTGGCGAGCAGGGAGCGCAGCCTATCCCCGGGTTCCAGGGCGGTGACCTCGACGCCGGCGGCGCGCAGCGGCAGTGTGAGCTGCCCGGATCCGGCGCCGACTTCGAGGACCTGGTCGCCGGGGGCGAGACCGGCCACGTGGACGATGGAGGTGACCAGGTGGTGGGGGATGCCGGGGCGGGCGGTGTCGTAGACGTCGGCGACCCCGTCGAACGCCAGCTTGTTGTCCCGGCGGGTGTTGGCCTTCACTGCGTGTCCTCCGTGTTCCTCGGCATGCCGACCTTGAGCATGTACAGCGCCTCCTGCAGCTCGGTGTCCAGTCCGCACAGGTCCGCGGCGACCTGCTCGTCGATGGCGGGGGTCATCCACGTTCCCGCTCCCGTCCGGCCGGCGGCGAGCACCGCTGTATGGGCGAGGCGCCCGCACTCGGTGAGCACCGCGGTGTAGGCGTCCGGGCCACGGCCGTGGGCCTGTTCGAGGGCGTGCCAGTTCACCGTGATGAACAGCACGGCCCCGGTGCCGAGCACCCAGTACTGGTGCGCGCAGTCCCTCAGACGGGTGTCGTCGAGCCCGGCCGTGCGCAGTTCCAGGGCGCCCGCGTGGTAGGCGTGCACGCCGCGTTCGATCCCGTCGACGTCCTGGACGGCGACGTACAGCCGCAGATGGGGCCAGGCACGCAGCAGGGCACCGGTGGCGGCCAGCACCGCGTGCAGGGCCGGCGCGGGCAGCGGACGGCGGTCGAACTGCCGCAGGCTGCGCCGGGCAAGTGCCTGGTCGAACGCCGCACGGCTGTCGAGCACTCCGGCCACGGGCGCGGGGCAGGCGGGCAGTTCGGCCATGCGGGCGGCACGGTGGGCGTCGGCGGCGCGCAGAAGGGCTTGCGGGCGGCCCCAGCCGTGCCGGTGCCACAGGGCGGCATCCGCCGGGGCCGGGGCGAGCAGGCCCCGCTTGAGCATCCCGTCGACCAGGTCCTCGGTGAACCCGGCCTTCTCCAACTCGGGCCGGGTGGACGGCGTCAGGGCGGCTGCGAGGCAGGCGGCCTCCATCCGGGTCAGCACCGGACCGCCGGTGAACGGGTCGAGCAGGATCTGCGGCACGCTCTGCAGGGTCGTCTCGGTCATCGGCTCAGCACTCCCATCGCCAGTACGGGCATCGCGTCGGGATCCAGGCCGGTGTGGCCGGCCAGGGCGCGGGCGTCGAAGCCGGGCAGATCACTCCAGGCCCAGCCCAGCCACGCGCCGAGCTCGGCCAGGTGCTGGACGACGTGCCCGACGTCGACCAGCACGGCGCGGGCGGAGCGGGCGTCGCGGTAGCGCCACATCGGCCGCTCAACGGCGCTGGCCAGCATCACCACCGCCACGGACCCGGTCCCGCCGGTCAGCTGGGGCAGGGCCGGGCAGGCGGCGGCGAGCTCGGCCACGTCCGGCTGGACCTGAAGCAGGTCAAGGGCGTTGGCGCGGACGTTGTAGTGGTACAGGCCCTCCGGCATGCCCTCGGCCCGTAACCACAGCAGGGCCTCGGTCGGGTGCCGGGCCCCGCCTGACGGCACGGCCTTGAAGATCAGTTCGACCTGGAGGTACGTGCCGGTGTCGTCGGGGTCGAGCCGTCGCCGTTCCCCGAGGGTGCCGTCGAGCAGAAGCGCCAGTTGTTCCGGCAGCCGGTACCCGCCCTCCTCCGGCTCGGCGGCCACCGTCTGCGCCTTGGCCAGCGGCCACCGCTGGCTGCGCGGCAGGTCGGTGTAGACGGACGGGTACGCGTCCGTGGCCGTGTACTGGCGCATCAGGGCGTTGTCGGTGTCGAACGCCTTGGCCTGGCCCATGTCCAGGAACGGGTAGGAGCGGGTGGCCTGGTGGTAGGCGTCGTGCCTGTGCAGGCTGCTGTCTGCGGTGGTGACGATCAGCCCGGCCTCCTTGGTGCAGTAGGTCCACAGCGGCGCCTGGACGTCCCCCAGCCCGGCGTCGGCCCACGCCTTGAGGGCTTCGGCCTGGGTGAAGCCGCCGGGCGGCAGCGTGCTCAGCGCGGCTAACAGGCGTACGTCGTCGACCAGCAGCGGAGGTTTCCCGTCGTGGACCGAGACGGTGATCCTCCGCTGCCCGCTCACCTCCTCAACGGCTGCCAGCAGCGACGGGTGACGCCGGAACGTGGTGCTCGTCATGGCTTCCTTCCCTTCTCACGACGATCCCGGGGGCGGCGGCTGCCGCACCCCGGGACCTTGGTGGTCGTGCTCGTGTCGTCTCGTCAGGCGGCGGACCCCGTGGCCGCCGGCGCGGCGGGCGTCTCCTGCCCGGTCTCCTGGATCGGCGCCAGGTTGCAGGTGCCGGTCTGCAGCAGACCCGTACGAACCGTGGTGTCGTCCGCCACGTGACCGAAGGTCATCTCGGGCATGTCCCTCTCCCTCTTCCACTGGTTGAGCGGCCGGGCCGGGACGGCTCGGCCGGGTGGTGCTGACCGGCGGGATCGGGGGGTTGTGACGTCCCGACCCGACCCCGCCGGGGTCTACAGGGCGCGGCGCGCGACGAGCGCCAGGACCACGAGCGCGCCGCCGAGCCACCAGGTTTGCCACCAGGCCCACCAGGGCCGCCCGCTGGGACGGCGGGGCCTACGGCGGTGGCCGGTCACGGTCCGGGCCTTAGGAGCTTGGGGCGTTCGCCATGCCGGTCGGGGTGCTGCCCGGCGTGGTGGTCGGGTCGACCGGCCTCAGCCTCCGGCGCCGACGCGGGCGTTGTGGTGGCGGCGGCCCGGGGGCCAAGCACGGCCGCGGGCGGTGTGAGGGCCAGCGCGGCGAGGGCGAGCACTGCGCGGCCCGGACGCGACGGGCGCGCGTGCGCGCCGCTCACTGCTCCTGCCCGGGGTGCGTGTCCGGCGTGACGGGCGAGGGGTTGTCGAGCGAGTCCGGGTCCGTGGTCCACTCCATCCCGCCGCCCTCCGGCATCAGCCATGCCACCGGGCGCGGCTTGTCGCCGTCCGGGGCGATGGCCCGCAGGGTTCCGCGGCGGCCGGTCGCGGTGTCCTCGACCTCCCGGCCGATCCAGGGGTGGTCACGGTGGAGCAGGCTGCGGCGTTTGGTGCTCACTCGTCCTCACCGCCGTCCGTCGCGGCCAGCGGCTCCCAGGTGTAGCGCACCCGTACGCCGTGCTCGCGGAGCCACCGGGTCTCGCGGTACCGCAGCTCCGACGAGGATTCCGGGGCGATGCTGGACGGCCACCGGACGATCACCGTGGCGACCGCGCCGGCCTCCGCCAGCTCCCGCACCCGCAGCCAGCCCGTCCGGCTGCACGGATCCGGTTCGCCGTACTCGTCCTTGACCACCTCGATGATCGTCAGCCCGTGCTCCTGCGCGAAGGACTGGCCTTCCTCCTCGGCGCGCTCCGCCGCCAGGCCGGGCGTCACCGTGCCTCGCTGAGCGCACACGTACAGCACGGCCGCAGCAGGGTCCGGGACGGCTGACGTGGCCTTTTCCTGAGTGGTTCCTGCACTGGTCATCGCTGCCTCAGCAGGTGGATCGGGTCGGCGCCCCGCCGTGCCTACGGGGGATGAGGCGCGGCGGGGCCGTACACGACACCTAACCGTGCGTCACCGCGCGGTGGGCATGACGAAGTTGCCCGGGCTTCTCGCACTCGGACTGACGAATTGAACTTCCCTTTACCTGCCGTGGGCCGCGCGCAACCCCTACCGTGCTGCCGTGGGGGAGACCAGAAATCCAGGAAACCCAGCCTTAGCCGACTGGATGACGGCGCATCAGATGAAGGTGCCGGAGCTTGTCGACGCGGTGAACGACGCCATCGGCGACTTCACCGGCAAGACCGGCACCACGTCGGATCGCACCGTGTTCCGATGGCTGTCCGGCGAGAACCGGTGGCCCCAGGAACGGCAGCGACGGGCCTTGGAGGCGGTCACCGGCCTCGATGCCACGGCTCTAGGGTTCCTGCCTCGGGGGAAACGCAACACTGTCCCACCAGCGCTACCAAAGGACCCCGACGTGCGCCGTCGTAAGTTCTGCAGTGCGGCCACCGGCACCGCGGCCGCCGCCGTGATACCCCTCAACACCCCCTCCGCCTCCCGCCCCTCGCGTGTCGGCACGTCCGACGTGATCAGGCTCCGTGACGACGTCGAGAGACTGGTGGCGCTCGACGCCGACCGCGGCGGGCACGGCCGCCTCGAGCGGGCCGCCCTCGCCGGTGCCGACGAGGCGCTCGGCCTGCAGAAGCAATCCACCACACAGCGCGTGCGGCAGCGCCTGTTCGCCCTCGCCTCGGATTTCACCGCGACGGCCGCCTGGTCTTTGATCGACGCCGGGCAGCTCGACGGTGCCGGCAGGCATCTCGACCGTGCCCTGACCCTCGCGGGCCTCGCGCAGGACCCCGAGATGACCATGCAGGTGTGGAACCTGCGGGCCATGCTCGCCCGCCAACGCAAGCAGTACGCCGAAGCAGTGGCGTCCGCACAGGCCGCGCAGGCGACGACCATCGTCCGGCGCAGTCCGCTCCACGCCTCCCTCGCCCACGCCCGGACCGCTGTCGGGCTCGCCCACAGCGGCGACAAGCGCGCGGCACTGCGCTGCCTGGGCCGTGCCGAGGATGCTCTGTCGAAGGCCGACCTGGCACAGCCCCGGTCGACATGGATCGCATTCTACGGACCGGCCGAACTGCACTCCCTGACCGCGATCGTGCGGGACGTCGTGGGAGACCCGGCGGAGGCTGAGGCCGCCTCTCACCGCGCGCTGGCCGCACTGCCGGAGTCCTACCGGCGCAACCGTGCACACACCACAGCCCGGCTCGCCCTCGCGCAGCTGCACCAGGACGACGTCGAGCAGGCGTGCGCCACCAGCGGCGACGTCTTCGCCATCATGGCCGGCGCCCCGCTTCCCGGGCGGATGCGGCAACTCCTCGGCGACTTCCAGCGCGACCTGATCGCCCGTGCGCCCTCCGCACACATCGCGCACGAGTGGACCGACCGCTACCGGACTGAATGGAGCACCTCTTGACCACCACAGCCGTCGAACTGCGCCGCTTCGGCCACGAGGACCTGCAGGACATCCGGCAGACCCTCCTGGACGTGCACGCGGACGCGTACGCGGACGAGATGGAAGACGAGTTCAACCAGCGCTTCCCGTGGTTCGTCGACCACTGGGGCGGACACCCCGGGTTCTCCTGCATCATCGGCTACGACGGCGGCGAACCGGTCGGCTTCGCGTACGGCGCCCCGGCCACCCCCGGTCGCGAGTGGTGGCGCGAGCACCTGAGCGAGCCGCCGGCGGACGACTCGACGTTCTCCGTGTCCGAGCTGATGGTGCGGCCACAGTGGCGCAAGACCGGGACCGCCGAGCGGCTGCACGCCGCGCTCCTCGAGGACCGGCCGGAGGCCCTGGCGGTGCTCCTGGTGGACCCCGACCACCCGAAGGTCGAGGCGCTGTACGAGGCGTGGGGATATCGCCGCATCGGCAACCGACAGCCGTTCCCGGACTCCCCGAACTTCGCGGTGATGCTGCGCGACCTGCGCGTGCCGACCGCTTCCTGAATCTCCCGGTACAGCGAGGCCCCCGGCAGTGCCGGGGGCCATTTCGTTGCTGCTCACCGCGCGTTGGCCCCGTTGGGCCTAACAGGTCTACCGGCCGCTCACGGACGCGGCCCGCCACGGCCCTGGGAGGGCGGCTGTCGGTGATAGGCGGCCGACTCCTGGGATCGGGCCCGGGTCTGCTCGGCGGACGCTCGCTTCTGCGCGACGAGGTGTGAACGGCGGGACTTGGTCTCGATGTCGTGCAGTTCGGGGTACTTCTTGGCGATGGTCTTCCGCAGGGCCTGCTCGGCCTGGCCGGCCGCCACGGTGTTCCGGCTCTTGGCGGCCGCCTCGGTGTACTGGGTGGTCTCGCCCTGCAGGCGGGTCAGCTCCTGGGCGTCGCGGCGGTCGAGGCGGATCTCGATGTCAGGCAGCTGCTCGCGCATCTTCGCCAGCCGTGCGGTGACGGTGGCGACGTCGTCCGGCGCGAACTTCTGAGCGTCGACGTCGCGGAAATGCCCGGCGAACTCGCTGGTGCGGATCATCTCCCACGCCTCCAGCCGGGCGGTCTTCGCCGCGCTGCGGGCCTCACTCTCCTCCGTGCGCCAGGCCGTCCGCTCGGCGGTGACATCGGCGATGTCCGTCGCGATCTGCTTCTTGGTGATGTTGGCGCGCAGCCGCTCCAGACGGCTCAGGTTCTTCTTCGGCTCCAGGTAGTCGCGCAGGTACCGGTGCCGTTCATCCGCTTCCTTGCGCGCGTTGGCCTCCCGGGCGAGTTGCTGGGCGGCCTCCTTCGCCTTCGCCTCCGCCTGGTCCAGCAGAGTCTCCGCCTCGGCGACGAACGCCTGCCCGCGGGTCTGCCCGGCCTCCTTCTCCTGGGCAAGGCGTTCCTCGAGGGCGCGTGCCTTCTCCGCAGTCTGCGCGGCGGCGCGCTCGGCGATCCCGGCGCGCTCGTAGGCCAGCCCGATCACCTGGGCAAGGTCGGCGTCCGACCGCTTGCCGTACGGCCGGGTCTTCCAGGACTGCACTGCCGCCATCTCGCGCTGCCGCTGGATCTCCGCCAGACGCTTCTCGCTGGCGGCCCGTTCACGGGCGTCGTCTTCGTTGTCGGGCTGGAGCTGCACCGCAGGCTCGACGGCGGCCGCGGTGTCGTCGCGTTCCTCGGCGGCGAGCCGCTGCGCCTGCTCGTACGCCTCCTGCGCCCGGCCGGTGGATACGGCGGTCGCCGCATGGGCCCGCCGTAGCGCGGCCTCGACCTCCTCGCGGGCCTCCTCGCGGGCCATCTCGTGCTCCCGCTCGGCCTGCGCGGGCACGCGGGCGGGGGCCGGCGGTTCGCGCAGCAGGTCCGAGACCATGTAGTCGCCCCGGTCCTGTCCGAGGAACTTCGCGAACGCGGTGACGGCGCGGTGCAGGCGTTCGGTCTCGCTGCGGGCAGCGCCGAGACGTGCCTGCGTCTCGTCGTCCTCGACGACCTGCAGGGGCAGCCAGAGGTGGTTCTCGGCGCGGCCGCGGGTGATGCCCGGGTAGACGGCGAACGCGTTGGCTCCGTGCCCGTACAGCAGGCCCACCTCGCTGGTGAGGCCCTGGCTGGCGGCGACGGTCATGGCGTAGCCGAGGGAGAGGGCGCCGGAGCTGATGGCCTTCGGCTCGAACCACGCGGACACGTGCTCGCCGGACTTCTTGTCGCGCCAGGTGATCTCGACGCGGTGGGCGTCGTCGATCGCGCTGACCACGGCCCGGTAGCCGTTGAGGACGTCGGGGCCGTCGCCGCGGCGGGAGCGGTAGTCGTTCTGGCGCACGCGCACCAGGTCGCCGACGGCGAGGTTCAGGTCCGCCCCGCCGGACAGGGCGAAGCGGTGCTCCTTGCCGAGCTCGCCGCGCTGCCGGCGGATCTGCTGTGCGCCGAGGTTGAGCACGTCGACGTCGGCGTTCTTGGCGGCCAGGACGGTCACCGCGTCGATCAGGTCGTGCGGGTCGGTCCAGCGGGAGCGCACCTCGTCCCAGGTGGTCAGGATCTGCCCGTGGGCCTCGATGGCAGTCTCGGCGGCGTGCACCCGCCCGGTGTCGGCCAGGATCTTCAGGGCCTGCTCGTGGTCGCCGGTGCGCCACACGTCCAGGGCGGCGCGCTCGGCGTCGTTGCGCTGACGCCGGTTCTCCGTCAGCGTCAGCCCGTCGACGAGCCGGTGGACCTCCTTGAACCAGCCGCCCGGGCCGATCGCCTGGAGTTGCTTCGGGTCACCGATCGCCACGATCTTCGTGCCGGTGCGGGCCGCCTCCCGCATGAGCGCGGCGGCCTGCCGGTCGTTGGACATGGTGGCCTCGTCGACCACCAGGACGTCCACACCCGTGAGCCCGTTGCCGTCGCGGATCTGCTGCAGCCAGGACGCGATCGAGCGGGCCGGGATGCCGGAGGCGTCCTGCAGGGACTGCGCCGCGACCGCGCTCACCGTCGCGCCGGCGTACGTGTGGCCGGTGGCGTCCCATGCGATCCGGCACGCCTCCATCAGCGTCGACTTGCCGGTCCCGGCCGCGCCGATGTGGGCGTCGATGCCGTGCCCGGCGGTCAGGGTCCGCTCGATCGCCGCGCGCTGTTCGTCGGACAGGCTGAAGCCGTTGGCTATCTCGAAGATGCTCATGGCGGCCGCGGCCTGCTCGGCGGTCAGCCGTACCGCGCCCTCGTCGAACCGCTGAAGCGCCTGGGTGGTGACGACCTCCTCGGCGTCGAGGATGTCGCGGGTGGTGTAGCGGGACATCGACGACATGACGGTGGAGCCGACGTGCGGCAGTTGGACCGCGTATCCCTCGACCGCGAGGACGTCGGTGGCGAGCTGGTCCAGGAGGTCGATCCCGTCGCCGATCCCGTACTCCAGCGCGTTCGCCACGGCGGCGAGCAGCTGCGCGCGGCTGAACGTTTTATCGCCCGCCGTCAGTCCGGTCTCGGGGTCGAAGACGATGGCGGCGATGTCGGCCGGCGGGGGTATGCGCGGGCCTGCGCCGGGTCCGTCGACGGACGCGCCGCCGGGGTCGGGCGGGCCGGGTGCGGCGGCCGCCACCATCGCGTCGACGTCGCCGACGATGGCCTCGGCGCGGGTGCGCCAGCTGGCCCGCATCCCGGTCGCGTCGGCGTCGATTTTCTGGCGGCGGGTCTCGTCGGCGGCGCGCTGCCGCTCCTCGCGCGAGGCGTCCTCGCCGACCAGTTCGTTGACGATGGCGTGGCGGCGGGAGAACGTGTCGCGCAGTTCCTCGGGAACGTGCCCCACGCGCCGGTGGCCGGGTTCAGTTCGCGGCGTATGCCGAACCGCGCGTACGTCAGCTCCCGCACCCGCGCCTTGAAGTACGCGTCGAGGGCGCTGGCGTGGCGGTGGAAGTCCTTCCCTGATCTCGCGATGCTGCGCCACTGGCCGTCCTCGCACAGCGCCACGTTGGCGATGGTGACGTGGACGTGCAGGTGCGGGTCGCCGGGCTCACCGGGCGTCACCGGGCGCGCGGCGAGGTGTTCCACGGACCAGCCGATCAGACCGCCAGTGGCGATCCGCACCAGCTCGCCGCCCTCGCCCGTCACGGCGTAGCCGATCCACTTCTCCGCCAGGCGGACGGTGTCGTTCTTCGCCTGCTGCACCAGGTCGCGGAAGTCGCGCTCGTCGAGCTCGCCCATGAGCCCGGAGACCGCACTATCCGACTTCGGCAGGTCCAGCACGAGGTCCCAGCCCTTGACCCGCGTGTCGATCCGCTTGTCCTTGTTCGCCCACGCCTTGGCGAGCTCCGCCTCGCCGTAGACGTCGGCCAGGTCGAGGCCGACGGCGCGGGCCAGCTTGTGCAGGGTGCCCACCTGCAGGCGCTGCCCCTCGCCGAACCGGTTGACCTGTCGCAACTGGGTCGCCAGTTCCCGCTGCTGCTTCGGCTTGCCCTCCAGGAGCTGCGCGGGCTCGACGCCCTTCTCGGCGGCCAGGGCCTCGATCGCCTCGGTCAGCCGGGCCACGGTCAGGTGCGCGTCGGGGTGCGTGCGCACCGACGCCGTGGAGGCCATCATCCGAGCGCCGGTGGCGGGGTGGGTGCCGTTCATGATCCGGCGTACGGCGTCCTTGGCTTCGTCGTCCAGGTGCTCGCCCTCGGACCACCCGAAGACGCTCACGCCGCTGCCCACCCACACCAGGTGGCCGTCGCCCTCCTGTCGCAGCCGGTAATCGACAGCGGCGTCGACCGCGTCGTCCAAGACGGTCGTCTCGACACCGTCGGACTCGACGACGCCGCAGCCGGCCTGCTCCCGCAGCCGGTACTCGACCTGCCCGTCCGCCCTGATCTTCGTCAGCCAGGCCACCGGCTGCCCCTCCCGCTTGTGCGCTTGTGCGCCGTTTCGGCCCGGCCGCGCCGTACCTCCCCGACAGGGGAGGTGCCTTTGTGCGTAGCCTGCTTTTGATCTTGTACCTGTAGATGGACAGCTGGGTGAACCAGCGATCATCGACGGTAACCCTGAAACACCGGTCACCGAAAAAGCAGGAGAAGCACTGCGTCTCACTTGCACCGGTGGATCGTCTCCGGTGGGGTCGACCAGGTCTGTCGACGTGCCTGTCGGGGGCCTCCAGGCGCACGCCGGGAGCCGGTGGGGCGTCCGCGATTCGCGGACGGATGCCCGGGGTCCGGTCTCGGTCGGTGATCAGCGGGCGGGCGGCGTGACGAGGTCGGCGGGGTCGAGCTGGACCGCGACGGGCGCCGGTACGCGGGCGCGGCGCCCCGCCGGTACGCGGGCGACGGTGGCGTACACGTCGCCCTCCAGGGTGCCGACGTAGAGGTGCGGCGCGGGCTCCAGGTCGAGGCGCCACAGGTGCGGGACACCTGCCTCGGCGTACAGCGCGGGCTTGGTGATCCGGTCGGTCACGGCGGTGTCCGCGGTGGTGATCTCGACGGCCAGGAGGACGTCGCCGGCGTCGACGACGTCACGGTCATCGGCGGCGGCCGCGGCGCGCACCACGGTGATGTCGGGGACCACCAGGGCGCGGCCGCCGAGGTTCACGTTCACCGCGGGCAGCACCTCGAAGGCGTCGCCGGCGGCGTCCAGGAGGACGGCGAGGCGGTGCGCGGCGCGCTGGTGCACGATGCCCGGGCGGGGGGTGAGCAGGAGGGCGCCGCCGACCATCTCGACGCGGTGGGAGGTGTCCTCACCGAGCGCCAGGACGTCGTCGACTGTCCACGGTCCGGCTCGGTCGGGCAGTTGTATCGGCACGCCTCCACGGTCCCCGGGTGACGGGTCCCCACGCACCCTTAACGCTCCCGCGCTTTACCTGTTCTTGGTGTTCTCGGGCACCCGTGATCCGCAAGCGCTTTGCACTGTCTTTACACATCGATCGGCGCGGTTTCGTGGTCCGCGCGTCCCCGGGGAGCGGTCCCCGATGCGGGTCGGCGCGGTCCCCTCGTACGGTCCCCGACAGGCCGTCAGGGGGACGGTCCCCGTGTCGGATCGTCAGCGGGACGGTCCCCGTCGCACCGTCCCCGCCGGTCGGGGACCGGTCCCCGGACACGACGAAGCCCCCGGCCGCAGGGAGCGCGGCCAGGGGCTTCGGGGCGGGTGGCGGTCACCGGTCTCCGGTGCGGGAGCGGGTGCGGTCGGCGGTCGTTTACGGGCGGGTGGCCGGCGGCCGCGGCGGAGCGTTGAGGTACGCCTCGCAGGCGGCGGCGAGGGGCTTGCTGAACGGGTCGGGGTCGCCGTCCTGGATGCACTCCCACCACGCGTGGGCGACCAGATCGGCGAGGAGGTCAGCGTCCTCCTGGGTGCGCGCGGCCGCCACGAGGCGGGCGTCCATGGCGCAGCGCGCGGGTGCGGCGGACTTCTTGATCCAGTCCGGCAGGGCGCCCGGGTGCGGGTGGCAGACCTGGAGGGCGGCGTACACCCTGCTGTCGATGTAGGCGGAGGGCATGGGCTCCTCACTGGGATCGAGGCGAAACGACGAAGCCTCCACTGAGACGGGGGACGTCTTGGCGGGGGCTTCAGTCCTACCCTGGGCACGAAGCGACCCCCGACACTTTCCCTGTCGGGGGTCGCTTCGGTGGTGCGCAGTGTCAGGGTCCGGCGATGAGCCAGAGGATCAGCACCGCGTCCAGGTCGACGTTGAGCCGGTAGACGACGGAGATCCCGCGCCCGCCGGTCTCCTCGGGCAGAAGCTCGATCACCCACGACGACGAACGGGGGTCGGCGTCGGGCAGGCCGCGGGCCCGCTCGGAGTCCGGGTCCTCCTCGAGGAACCGGCGGACGGATTCGACGGCCTCCTGCTCGCTCGGGCTGAGGTCGGTGCGCAGGATCTTCTCGGCGGCGTCGCTGAAGAACGCGTGGGTCACCGGGCGTTCCCCTCGGCCATCTTCTGGCCCAGCTCGAAGGCGACGTCCTCGGTGCTGCGCATCAGGGCCGCCATCGCCTGCGGGTCGCACCGCAGCAGGACCCGGTGCCGGTACGCCTGGGTGATCTCGCGGACGCGGGTGAGGTCGTCCAGGTCCGCGTCCGCCAGCTCCTTCTCGAACTTGTCGGCGTCGCCGGGGATCCCCCAGACGCTCAGGGCGGCGCGCAGCTCGGCGAGCGTGCGCATCGGCGGCGCGGCGTCGTGGTGGTCGGGTTGTGCGGTCACTTCCCCTCCTTGGGTCGGTGGTTCGAGTGTCCTACTCTGCACGGCCGGCGTCACCGGTCGCCGAGGAGCTGCGCGACCATCGGCCCGGCGTACTGGTTGACCCGGCGGGCGATTTCGTTGACGACCTGCTTGGCCTCCTCGACCAGGGGGCGGCCCTCGGTGTGCTGCGGGGCGGGCAGGTCCCAGTCGGCCGTCGGGACGAGGATGTGGGCCAGGGCGAGCACGGCGGGGCGGTCGACCTTGATGTCCGGCTCGACCTGCCGGACGTACTTCTCGTCGCGGGTCGCGATGTCGTAGTGGTTCGCCCAGTCCTGCCACGGGTGCCGGGGGCGCCGGTCGGACGGCAGGTCACTGAAGCGGAGCGGCACGGCGACCTTCACGACCAGGTCGCCGTTCTCGGTGAACGTCGTCGTGATCGAGTCGAGGTCCGGGCGCAGCGACACGTACCCGATCAGTACCGGGGGCGTGGCGACCCTCCAGGCCGCCGCGGCGAACTCGTCGGCGGTCAGCGGGGTGCCGGGCTCCTCGTACTCGTGGAACTCGGTAGGCCGGGCTTCGATGTAGGCGCCGTACCGGCTGTAGCCGTTGCTGGCACCGGTGCGGTCACCTGTCTCGTCGACGGACACGAGGGTCGTGGGGGTCCAGTCGGTCATGGGTGCGGTTTCCTCTCTGGAACGGGGTGGGGCCGCCGTGCTGGCGGCCCCGGGGTCATGGGGTCATGTCCGCCGGGTTGCGGGGCGGGCTGGTCACCAGTGGCCGCCCTCGCTGCCGATCAGGGCGGCGATCTGATGACCGGCGACGCGGTTGATGTTCTGCACGGCGACGGCCACGGCCTGCTTGGCGTCGTCGATGAGGAGCTCCTCGACGGGCCACTTCCCGGCGGGCTGGTGCAGGGTCCAGTCGTCGGCCGGGAGGCTCAGGACGCCGGACAGCAGCAGCGCCGGCTTCGACTCGTCCTCCGGTGCGTGCAGGGACGCGAAGCGGTCGGAGCCGTGGTCGTAGCGGTCGATCTCCCAGTCGCGCATCGCGTACGGCGGGCGGGCCGTGCCCGCGAGCTGGCCGTGGCCGACGGGGGTCACGATCTCCAGTAGCAGGCGCCCGTCGTACTGCGAGCGGCTGAGCCGTACGGAGGTGAGGTCCGGCCTGATGCGGACGTAGCCGGGGCTCATGATCGGCGGGGTGGCCACGGCCCAGGCCCAGCACAGGAAGTCGGCCGGGTTGTCGCGGTCCTCCTCCCACAGGTCGCCGAGTCGCTGGGTGAGGTAGCGGCCGAAGCGGGAGTCGAGGGGGGCGTTGCTGTCGCCCATCTCGCGGTCGTAGTCGTCGTTCACGGCGACGAGGGTGGTGGTGGACCATTCGGTCACGGTGGGGCTCCTCACGAGGGGCGGGGCCGGTTTCGGCGGTCCCGCCGGGTCGGTCGTGGTGGTGGTGTCAGCGGCGGAAGACGTTGCCGAGCTCGCCGCGCACGAAGGCCCGAACGACTTCGGCGACCTGGGAGGCGCCGGCTTCGGAGGCCGGGGCGACGATCGACATGACGGACGCGCCGTCGGCGGCGAACGAGAACGCCCAGCCGCCGTCGCTGTAGATGCGGACTTCGACGTCGGCGTCGCCGTGGAAGCCGCCGCGCGGGGTGGCGGGGCCGCGCTCGACGATGACGCCCGGGCCGCTGAGCCTGGCGGTGAGCCCGATCTCCTCGGAGGTCAGCGCCTTGATCAGGTGGCCCTGCAGGGCGACGATCTTCGCGGGGGTGCGCTCCGGGTTGGGGGTGCTGTCGTAGAAGCGGGCGACGACGTCGAGCGCGCCGCCGGCCAGGTCGATCGCCCAGCCCCACTCGGACGTGGCGACGCCGTGGCGTTCGCCGGTGGCCCAGAGGTCGGTGAGCAGCTGCGCGGCGTGCTCCAGGACGCTCGGCACGTACAGGGAGTGGCGGGAGGCGGCGGCCTTCTCGACGGCGGCGTACGCCTCGGTGCTGTACGCGGGGACGTCGGTGCTGGCGGTGGTGTCGGTCATGGTTTCCTTCTCGTGAGTGCCCGGGGGCCGGTTTCGGCGGTCCCCGGGCCTCATGCTGTCGTGCGGCGGTGACAATGCGGGCCGGATTGCCCGCACGTCGCCCGTTAGGGGTGTTGGGTCTAACGGGTCTGACGGATGCTGGCCAGCAGGCGCGTGACGAGCTGGCGCAGGATGGTGGCCAGTCCGCGACGGCGCTCGGGCCGGTGGGGCTCGGCGGGCACCAGGGCGGCCGGGTCCGGCGGGGCCTGTGTCACCGGGGCCATGTAGGGCAGGTCCTCGCGGCGCACCCGGCGCATCCCGGCGGGCCATGTCTCGGCGGGGAACCCGGCCTCGTCCAGGGCTGCGGCGATGAATGCCCAGCCCTCGACGGGGCCGGCGGTCGCGATGCTGGCGTACGTGACACCCGGCTGCAGACCGATCGCAACGGCCCACCGGCCGTGGACGAGGTCGCGCTCGGCCGCCCACGAACCGCCGTCCCAGACCTGCAGGGTGCCCGCCCCGGAGCGGTAGCCGGTCTCGTTGCGCAGCCACTGCGCCGCGACCTGGTGGGTCCAGGAGCGGGCGGCGGCCACGGACGGGTGGCGGACCCAGGTGGAGGCGTCCCGGCCGAACCATTCCTCCCACAGGACCGCGAACACGGCGCCGTCGACGTCGTGGACGGTGAGGTGCTCGCCCCGGAAGCGGACGTCGTCCACGGCGGGCGTGGCCTCGATGGCTGCGGCGATCTGGGGGGCCTCGTGGAAGCGGCCGTGGTCCAGGCCGCGCAGGTACCCGCGGTCGAACCAGTCGTCGTACGTGTCGGCGGCGGTCACGTCCGTTCCTCCTGTTCGGCGGCGTCGACCCGGGTTCCGGCGAGCCGGGTGTCGACGGTGTGGAGGCGGCCGTCGTCGGTGTGGACGACGAGGGTGATGCGCTGCTGGCCGTTCTCGTCGGGGCTGAGCCACGCCGTGTGGACGGTCGCTTCGAAGGTGACCGTCACGCGGCGGCCGCGGCGGGCGAGGGCGCGGTGGCGGGCCTCGTCCTCGGACAGGACCTGCAGGCGGGGCGTCGGCTCCGGCGCGGGTGCGGTGAGCGTGAGGATCGTCGGTCCCATCTGCGGGACCGGGGTGGTGCAGGTGCACCCGGTCTCGACGGACTGCTCGGGGACCGCCTTGTACGCCCGGCGGCAGCGCTGGCAGTACCAGACGTGGCAGCAGCCGGGCGGCGGCAGCGTGGTCTTCTTCACGGGCCGGTCCTCTCGACGAGGGTGGCCCGGGCGCGGTCCAGGCGAATGCCGGCGGAGTCGTGGATGTGTCCGGCCGCCTCGTCGAGCTGGCAGGCGACGTCCTCCAGGTCCTCATCGTCGATCTCGCGCAGCGGCTCGGCGACCTTGTTGAGCACGTCGCCCAGGCGGCCCAGGACGCTGGAGGTGGGGTCGACGTCGTCGTACAGCGCGAGCAGCAGTTCGGTGCGCGCCTCGTCGCCGAGCCCCTCCTTCGCCTCGCGCAACAGCTGCTCCAGGGCGTGGCGGGCGATGGTGGCCGCGAGCCGGATGCGGTCCTTCTGGCTCTCGCCGTTCACCGCTCGTCCGCCTTCACGGTGGCGATCAGCGCGGCCAGGGTCTCCCAGGAGTGGTGCCAGCTCTGATCGAGGCAGTACGCGCCGTTCATCCCGAAATCTGACAGTTTGTAGAAGCGTTCCTTGCCGGTGGCCTTGGCGAGCCGCTGCAGGAGGCCCTGGGGCACTCGGCGGTCCGCGGCGTAGTGGGTCAGTCCGCTGACGGCGAGCGCGGCCGCGACGGCGGCCGGGTGCAGGCGGATGCCGAGCACGCGGGTGCCGGCCACCAGGACCAGGCCCTGCGTGGCGCTGTACTGGAGAACGTGGTGGAGGCAGGCGCGGCGGCCGCCGGAGGTGCCGACGGTGGTGACCGTGCCGTCCTCGTGCTTGTACTCGACGGGCGCGTCGTCGGTGGCGCCCTTGCACTGGGCGTCGAAATCCGACTGCCCCCAGTGGTCCGCATGGTCGGCCGCGGCCCGGAACAGGGCGTACGCGGCGGCGAAGGCGGCGGTGCGATGGTTCATGCTGGTGTATCTCCTCGGTTCTGCTCTGGGACGGGGAGTGCGGGGACGGTCGGTGCGTCCGGCCAAAGAGGCCCGGCCGTTCCCGCGTCGGCGGTCAGCCGACGTAGCGCTTGACCTGCTTGCGGATGTGCTCGCGGGAGAAGTCCAGGTGCGCGGCGACGGCGACCTGGGTGAGGTTCTTCGCCTCGATCTCGGCGGCGACCGCGCTCCAGTAGGCGCGGTGCGCGTCCTCGATCGCCTTGTCCCGGGCGGCGGCCGCGGCGTCGAGACGCTGCTTCGCGGCGGTGGCCTCGGGGGTGTCGGGTCGGGTGGGGGTCATGTCGATCGGCTCCGTCTCGGGTGTGAGGGACGATGGGGCTGCCCCCTGCTCCGGGCTGGAGCGGGCCGGGCTGACCCGGGGCGGGCGGTGCGTGGTTGGTAGCCGGTGGGCCGCCCGCCCCGGGAGTCAGAGGGTCTTGGCCGGGGGCTTGCAGTTGTGGGCGATGGCCATGTCCAGGACGCGGCCGACGCGGTCGGCGTCGTCGGTGACCTTCACCTTGAGCCCGCACTTGCCGCACGAGTACGAGGCGGACTTCAGCGGGGTGGTCAGCCGGGTGAGGATCCGGCGGATCAGGTCGGTGAGCATCGTTGCGGATCTCCTTCGGGTGAGTGGGGACGGGCGGGTCGGTCAGGCGTGGGCGAGGGCGACGGCCAGGGCAAGCAGCAGGACGACGAGCGCGCCGGCGGTGATGTCGATGGCGACCTTGAGCGCCCGGTACTTCCCGGCGGCGATCTGGGAGAGCTTCACGACGCGCTCGGCGGTGCGGTCGACGGCGATGTCGGCGCGGACCTCCTCGGGCGTGCAGGCCGCCCAGTGCAGGTACGAGCCGCGTACGTTGCCGCCGAGGCGGGGGCGGACGACCAGGAGGACGACGACCATCGCGGCGACCAGGCCGAGCGCGCCGATGCCGACGAGGATCGCGGCGGCGGTAGGCAGGTCGTGGCCGGGGACGGCGGCGACCAGTACGGCCAGCGGGATTCCGAAGGCGGTGAGCAGGGCGGACGCCTTGCTGTCGGTCCGGCCGATCTCGGCGACCACGTCGGTGCGGGCCTGCTGGAGGCGGGCGTCGACGCTGGGGGCCTGCGGCAGGGTCTGCGGCTGCTGCTCCATGAGGGGCGTCTCCTTCTCTGGGTCGGTGCGGGCCCGCTGCCCACACCCACAGAATGCCAACTCTGAGTTGGCTATGTCAATACAGAGTTGGCCAACTTCAAGTTGCCAATCTGGCCAGGGTGGACCTGTTGGACCTAATGGGGGTAACTGGCCCTGACATGCGAAAGGCCGCCCCCGAACGGGGGCGGCCTGGAGAGAGCTGGGGGATCAGCCTCAGGGGTTGATCTTCGAGACGGTGGAGGTGACGCCGTCGATCCCGTCGTGGATCTGCGGGGCGACGGTGGTGCCCGCGAGGAAGAAGCCGAACAGGACGGCGACCAGGGCGGCGGGCCACTTGAGGTGGCCTCCGCGGATGAGGACGACGAGCACGATCGCCAGGATCACGACGGCGGAGATCGAGAGCTGCACAGCAGCCTCCTTCGGTTCGGGGAGCGGGGGCGCCGTGCCGGGGCACGGCGAGGGGGTTGGACCTGTTGGGACTCAGGTCTGCCGGGTCTTCGTGAGAGGCCACAGGGCCTCCCAGAGGCGTTCGCCGGCGGGGCCGTACTCGGGGGCGATGACCGAGACGTACGTGCCGTGGGTGACCTGCGCGTAGAGGGAGCCGTTCAGGCCGGGCCACTGGATGGCCATGTCAGCGCGGCCGATGCGGCCGCCGAAGGAGGTGATCCGCTCGCCGTCGCGGGTCGTGACGGGCACGCGCGGGTCCTGGACGCCGCCGCGCACGTAGTCGTTGACGACGACGACCAGTCCGGCGCCGCGGGCGGCCTCGAGCAGACGGCTCTTGAGGTCGGGGTCGGTGACGATCAGCTCGACGGCGGCGCGCTGCTCCCACCACCGTCCGTCGTATCCGGTGTCGGCGAGGCCGGGCTGCGAGCAGGTGGTGATGTACCCGGCCCGGCACAGGGCGGCGAGGACGGGCACCAGGTGCTCGGTCTCCTCGTCCGGGCCGTAGCGGGGCTGGTAGCCGGGGCGGGAGCCGATCTCGCCCTCCAGCCACAGCGCCATCAGCTCGCCGAGGTCGGCGAGCGTGCGGGCGGAGGCCCAGCGTCGCCGGTCGGCACGGCTCATCCACGGGAGTTTGATCGTCACGACCGTCACCGCCCCGTCGACTGCAGCTCGTGGCCGTGGCACAGCACCGGACCGATCAGGATGCCGATGCCGTTGACGGTCCAGCGGAAGTCGGTGAGCGGCCCGGGCGCGACCTCGTCGACGATCCGGCCGGTGCGGCCGGCCGCGCGGGGGTCGTCCTCGCAGCTGACGATCAGGACTTCCTCGCCTGCCTCGAACATCGCGTTCCTTCCCTTTGGCGGGGTGGTCGGTGATTTACGGACGGGGCCTGTTGGGCCTGTTAGGGGTAACAGGCCCAACAGGTTTTGAGCTGGTGTTACTCGTCGCTTCCGCCGTCGTCGTCGCCCTTGGCCATCTTGCGTTCGTGGCGGCGTTCGCCGTAGGCGCCGGCCTCCCGGACGCCGTCGCGGGCGAGTCCGATGCCCTCCTTGCCGAGGTCGGCGGCGGAGCCGACGATGCTGGCGGCGGATCCGGCGACCTGTCCGGCGGCCATGGCGGTGGCGCCGAGGGCGTTGAAGAACGCGGTCGCCGCGCCGCCTCCGCCCCGGGCAACGCGCTCCTGGCCGCCGCCCTTGCCGCCGTTGGCCTGGGCGAACGCCTGGGCGGCCTTGCCGCCGCCGGCCTGGGCTCCGGCCGCCGGGGCTCCGAGGGAGATGATCTGCGCGTCGACGGCCTTGCCGGTGGGGAGCTTGCCGCGCACCCGGCCGGTCTTGTTGGGTGCGGCGAGCGCCTGGAGCTCCTCCTTGGTCACCTGGGCGACCTGGAAGACACACTCGGCGGCCTTGGCCTTGCGTCCGTCGTCGCCGCGCGGGCGGTGCGTCTGCCCGCAGCTGCCCACCACCCCGGCCGGGGTGACGTACAGCTTGATGACCTTGGTGCCGCCCCAGCCGGTCTTCGCCTCGGGGCAGTCGACCCAGTGGCCGCCGAAGGACGGGCGGCCCTTGAAGATGATCTGCAGGGGGCCGGGCATCAGTTCTCCTTCCAGGTGCCGGTGCCGGAGAACTCGAAGGTCCCGGACTTCTTGCGGCGGCCGCCGCACAGCACGCGCAGGACCAGCAGGCCGCCGAGCGCGATGCCGACGACCTTGAGGACGAGCACGGTGGCGGCCCACACGCCCGCGGCGGCCGCGCTGATGCCCGCTCCGACGGCGGGGCCGTAGACGGCGGCCGCGGCGGCGACGGCGCCGCCCCCGGCGAGGTAGACGGCGGCCTTGATCTTGCGGCGGTTGGCGGTGAGCCAGTCCGGCAGGCTGCGCCGGGCGCCGGTCTCCGTCCCGGCCCCGGCCGGGGTGCCGGCGGGGGTGAGCGGGGCGAGGGGGACGACCTCGTACTCGACGCGGCTGCCGCCGTCCGGAGTGGTGTGGTGGACGGTCTTGAGGGTGTAGCCGGGCGGCGGGACCGGCACGGTCGGGGCGGCCGGAGCGGCGGCCGGGCTCGAGGTGGTCTCGAAGGCGGACTCGACGAGCTTGGCCTCCGCCAGGAGCTGGCGGACGTGGTCGGCGGTGGTCGGGTCGACGGTGGACTCGGTCACGGTGTCTTCTCCTTCAATCCGGGCGGCGGAGGGGGCGAAGCGGTCGGTGGACGGCATGATCGGCGCCTCTCCAAGCGTGATCGTTTTGCGGTGGTTTGGGGCCAGTGGCGGCACCCGGGGCGGCGGGCATCTGTGCAGGTCAGGGCGTAGGGCGGACCTCGTAGCGGGGGTGTGGACCCTGTGGCGGCGCCCGGGGGTACCGGGCCGCCGCCACAGGGAGCGCCATGGGCTGTGACCTGCGCTTATGGCGGGCGCCCTAGGTCCCGCCCTGGGGGTCATTTGCGGGCATTACGGGCGGCCTCGACGGCGGCCTCGACGTCCTTGCGGAACAGGCCGGAGCCCTTGATCTCGCGCCCGTCGGGGCCCTTGCCGAAGCGGATGCCGGACTTGGCGACCAGCTCCACGTCGGTGCCCTCCAGGGCCTCCTCGATGTCGGCGGCGAGCAGCTTGCCGACGCGGGCGGTGTAGGCGGCGTCCGCCTCGCCGTCCTGCGGCCCCCACCTCTCGGGGTCGTGGTCGGTGAGGTAGGCGCGGACGTCGGCCATGGTGATCCGGTCGGCGTCCGCGTCGAACGCGTCGAGCAGCAGCTCCAGGACGCTGACCTTCACGAGGGTGCCGACGCCGCCGGTGTGGGCCGCCGGGGCGGGGCGCCCGGATCCGGTGGGGCCGCCCGCGAGGGAGGACGCTCCGGTGACGGCGATCAGGTAGTTCTCGATCTCGTCGACGAACTGGCCCGGCGCGCGGTCCATTTCCTGACGCAGTTCGAGCCCTGCCGCGATCAGGTCGGCTGCTCCGTCGTATTCCTCGTCCTCGATGAAATAGGAGCGGATGAGTTCGCCGGGTGCTCCGTCGATATCGACGATGGCGCCGCCCTTGAGGGATTCGGGGATTTCGTGGGCGCGCAGGCCCGCGCCGGTCGCACCGTCCTTGAGGATGGCGTTGGTCTGGACGGCGCCGCCGGTGCGGGTGGCCGCCCGGGCCCCGGTGTTGGACTTGTAGCCGCGCGGAACGGTGTTGGCGTCCGGGTCCTGCGTGGAAATGAGGACCGTCATGTTCAGCGCGGCGGCGAACGCGGCGATCTCTTCCAGCAGTTCGGCGATCCGGTCGCACGCCTTGATGGTGCGCTTTCCTTCATCGTCGCTCGGGTCGGGAATCCGCATCGACGAATTCGCGTACTGCTTGTATTCGTCGATGATGAGGATTTCCAGCGGGAATTCCGAGAGGTCCTTCTCGCCGAACTTGGCGCGGCCCTGCTCCTCGAGGACGGCTTCGCGCCGGTACGCCTCGCGCAGGAACCCTTCCAGCAGGTGGATGAGCCGGTCGGGGCGGCGGCCGAAGAAGGTCGAGCAGATCGGCGCGTAGCCGCGGTGCTCGCCGGGCTTGGCCCCGGCGACCAGGCGCAGGTTGATGCGCGGGTCCAGGCCCAGGCCGCAGATCAGGTTGCGCAGCAGCATGCCCTTACCGGTGCGGGACATGCCGCCGAGCAGCGCCATGACGTGGCGCAGCTTGAGGTAGACGGGCAGGCCGCGCCGGTTGAAGCCGATCAGGATGCCGCGGTTCCACACGTCCTGGCGCTCCGGCTCCTGCACCAGCGGGGAGACGCGGGGCTGCCCGAAGGGGTCGGAGGTGCAGTACCAGAAGGAGACGCGGGTGGGGGAGCCGTCCTGCTTGATGTCGATCCAGTGCCCCTCGACGTCCAGGGCTCCGGCGATGGCCTCCTTCTTCGCGATGAGCGCGGAGACCTGGATGTCGTCGGGGAGCTTGAACTTGGCCTCGACGCCGTTGATCTCGGCCGGGCGGATCGGCTCCAGCAGGGTGATCTGGTGCTCGTCCTTGGTGAACACCTTCGCCGTGCGCAGCACCCGGTTGAGCAGGTCGTCGGTGAGCGGGGCGTGGTCGGCCATGGAGGCGGCCTGCAGGTTGAACGCGGCGGACAGCGACGCGTCGGGGTTGCGGCGGTGGTGCTCGCGCAGGCCCAGGGCGGACAGGATGCCGAGGGTGAGCATGGCGGCCGGGGAGGCGGCGAGCAGGCCGTAGACGTCGGCGACGGCGACGGCGGCCGCGACGACGGTGAACACCGCGGTGACCCCGCCGACGAGCAGCGGCTCGCGGCGGCGTTCCCGGGCGGTCTCCGTGCGCTCCTCGCGCAGAGCGGCGATCACGTCCGGGTTCAGCTTCTTGCGGCGGGCCGTGTCGACCATGTCCGCGTACTCCTGGGCGGAGTAGTAGTGCCAGGCGTCGCGGGCGCCGGCCACCACTCCGATCCCGGAGAGCTTGGTCATCTGCCAGACGTAGACGTGGGTGTGTCCGGCGTGCCAGGCCATCTTGTGCAGGAACACCTTCTTGCGGTGCGCCCACGCGGCGGAGTCGAAGGTGCCGGTGGGGAAGGCGTCCTTCCAGGTCCAGCCGTCGGACTCCGACCGGGGCAGAGGAACGGGGGCACCGTCCTGCTCCTGGTCGTCGTCGTCGAAGACGAGGCCGCCGGCCTCCGGGGCTGCGACGGGCAGGTCGCGGGGGGTGCCGGTGGTGGCGTCCGCCATCCCGGCCTTGCTGCCGCGCACCGCGTCGCGGGCCGACTTCTCCAGCCGGTCCCGCTTCTCGGGGGCCAGGTCGTCGAACAGGCTGGAGAGGTCGTCCGGAATCCGCTCGTCGCCGGGGCCGCCTGCTGCGGGCTCGGGGGAGATGTCCGTCATGCTGAGCTTCCTCGCTCTCTGGGATCAGGGGGTGGAGGGGCGCGGGGCCCGGGCCGGGC
>NZ_JBITJK010000049.1:0-60988 GCF_044459945.1 Streptomyces sp. NPDC050164 | reverse complement strand
CGCGTCTTCCGCAGAGCCCGCTGCAGCCCTAACCGCATGACGGTCATGGCCGCTGCCGTCCTCACCCTGGAGCGTCAACGCTGAAAACGCTCAGTTGTTCGTCTCCGGCGGTCCGGGAGGAAGCAGCAGGGTGAAGGTTGTGGGGTCGGTGCCCGCCAGGACCAGCCGGCCGCCCGCCGCCTCGGCCAGCTCTCCGGCGAGCGCGAGGCCGATGCCCGCCCCGGGGCCCGTGGTGTGACCGCGGTCGAAGAGCACCGCGGGGTCGGCGCGCAGGATTCCCTCGTCCCGCACGTCGAGGGTGATGGTCTCACCGAGGGACCGGGCCGTCACCGCGGCCGTCCCCCGGCCGTGGACGCGGGCGTTGTCGAGTAGCACGTCGAGGATCTGGCCGACGGTGCGGCCGGGTACGGGCGTCTCGCGGGTTCCGGGCTCGGCGGTGACGGTGAGGCGGCGGCCCGCGTCGGCGAAGAGACCGTGCCAGCGTTGCTCGGCGGAGTCGAGGACCTCGCCGAGGAGTTGGGTGGTGGCAGCATCCGGCACGGAGGCCCGCTCGGGGCCGGCCAGGCGCAGCACCTCGTCGATGGTGTGGTGCAGGTGGTGGGTGCTCTCCAGCGCCTCCTCCAGGGCAGTTCGCGGATCCGTGCGGGGATCGGCCAGGGCTGCCTCCAGGCCCAGTTGGAGGCCGGCCAGCGGGGTGCGCAGCTGGTGGGAGGTGTTCGCGGTGAAGTCCCGCTCGCGCTTCAGGAGGTGGGCCAGGCGTTCGACCATCGCGTTGTGGGCGCGGGCGACCTGGTCGATCTCGACGATGAATGATGGCGCGGCCCGGGCCGTCAGATCCCCCTCGGTGACCGCCCGGGACTGGCGGGAAAGGGCCTCCAGCGGGGCCGTCAGGACACGGGCCTGGCGGCGGGCGACCAGGACGGCGACGGCGAGCGCGCCCAGAGCCGCCCCCAGGAGGGCGAGCCACGCGAGCAGGATGTGCCGCCACACGCCCCACGCCGGGGACGAGGCACGGACGACGCCGATGACCCGCTCGTTCTCGGAGACGGGGACCGCGACCACCAGGTCCCCGCCGGCGCGTCCACGGACGACCGTTCCCGTGCTCGCGCGGCGGGTGTCCGGGTCCGCCCCGGCCGGGCCATCGCCCGCGAGCAACCGCATCCGCGTGTCGTACACGCCCAGACGCACATCCCCGCCCGCCGTCGGCAGCTCCACGGGATCGCCGGAGGTGAAGTCCGGGCCCACCCGGACAGCGGCGGTCAGCGCGTCACGTTGCAGTTCGTCGCGCTCGTCGGCGAAGAAGTACGCCCGCATGGCCGCCGCCAGCGGCACGGCCAGCACGACGAGCGCGACCAGGACGGCCACCAGGGCGACACGGAGCACACGCTGTCTCATGCCCTCATCATCGGGGCACGTCCGGGACCGGAGGGACGTACGGCGCGGGGTTTTGCCGTCGTCTAACCCTCGGCGGTCAGGGCGTTAACCAGGCGCTGCCTAGCGTCAACGGACATGGCCGACCGCCTGCGGGCGCCCGGCCCGGGTGCCGGCTTCAGGCGCCTGTCTCCGCAGAAGGGCAACATCACGATGAACCGCACACACTTGGTCCTGCCCGTCGCCGGCCTCGTCCTGGCGTCGGTGGCGATCACCGCATGCAGTGGATCAGGGGGCTCCAGCAGCTCCGGCGGGCCCGGCGGCCCGTCCACGACCAGCCGTACGACCCAGTCGTCGCCCACAGCGCCCGCGACCGAGGTCAACCCGGCGGGCGACATCCCCGACAACCAGGCGTACGTCGCCTTCACTCCGCCCCGCGGCGGCTTCTCCGTGAAGGTGCCCGAAGGCTGGGCGCGCACCGGCAAGGGCACCGTCACCTCCTTCACCGACAAACTGAACCGCATCGAACTCGCGCCCGCGTCCGCCGCGTCCGCCCCCACGACCGGTTCGGTCACCGCGCAGACGGTTCCCCAACTGCGGCGCAGCGTGCCGAACTTCGTGATGGGACACGTCTCCGTGGTCTCCCGGCACGCCGGACAGGCCGTACTGCTGACCTACCAGGGCGACTCGGCCCCCGACCCGGTGACCGGCAAGGTGGTGCGGGACGCCTTCGAGCGATACGCGTTCCGCCGCCGGGGCCGCGAGGTTGACGTGACCCTCTCCGGGCCGCTGCACGCCGACAACGTGGACCCGTGGCGCATCGTCACCGACTCCTTCACCTGGCGGTGACCGCCATGGACAGTGGCGTTTTTGCCCGTACGCGCGCCCCGCGGACCGACGATCTCGATGTCGTCCTGGACGCGCACGAGCTGTACCGGTTCCACCGCGCCGGTGAGGAGGAGACGCTCGCCCTGCGCGGGGTCTCGGTGCGGGTGCGGCGCGGGGAGACCGTGGCCGTCACCGGCCCCTCCGGCTCCGGAAAGTCCACGCTGCTGGCGTGCCTGGCCGGGCTCGACGAGCCGTCGGGCGGTGCCGTACATGTCGGCGGAGTACGGATCAGCCATCGTCCGGAAGCAGAGCGGGCCCGGTTGCGGGCCCGTCGCATCGGCGTCCTGCTCCAGTCCGGCAACCTTCTACCCCACCTCAGCGTCCGCGACAACGTTCGCCTGGCCCAGGCCGCGGCGGCCGACGACGGCCGCCGAGAGGACCTCTCCGTCCTGCTCGACCAGGTCGGACTCGGGCACCGCGCCCTCGCCCTGCCACAGGAGCTGTCCGGCGGCGAACTCGCCCGAGCGGGCCTGGCCGTCGCACTCGCCAACGACCCCGAGGTGCTGCTGGCCGACGAGCCGACCGGCGAACTCGACGGCGCCACCGAGCAGCGCGTGCTGGAGCTGCTGCGCAAGCGGGCCGAGGCCGGGCGCGGGGTGCTGGTCGTGACGCACAGCGTGGAGGCCGTCGGGATCGCCGACCGGGTGATCGCCCTGCGCGACGGAAGGATCGATGCGCCGTGAACGGGTCCCCGCAACAAGCCGCGGACAACGCCGTGCTCGTCGAATGCCGGCAGGCTGCCCGGACCTTCGGCCGGGGTGAGACCGCGGTGGTGGCGGTGCACGGCGCCACCTTCCGGGTGCGGGCCGGCGACCGGATCGCGCTCACCGGTCCCTCGGGGTCGGGCAAGTCGACCCTGCTGCATCTGCTGGCCGGGCTCGAACGCCCCACCAGCGGCGAGGTGTCCTGGCCCGCTCTGGCCGGGCCGCGCGAAATCGGTCTGGTCCTCCAGGGGCCGAGCCTGATCCCGGCCCTGAACGTCGTGGAGAACACCGCGCTGCCGCTCGTGCTCGCGGGCGTTCCCGAGGAGCGCGTCCGCCGCACCGCGCTCGCCGCGCTGGCCGTGGTCGGCGCGGCGGACCTGGCCGACCGGCTGCCGGAGGAACTCTCCGGCGGGCAGAGCCAGCGCGTGGCCGTCGCCCGGGTCGTGGCGCTCGCCCCCCGGCTGATCTTGGCCGACGAACCCACCGGGCAGCTCGACCGGGCCACGGGACAGCGTGTCCTGGACGTCCTGGTGACGGCGGCCGACGAGACCGGTGCGGCCCTCGTCGTCACCACCCACGATCCGTCCGTCGCCGAACGCCTGCCTGTCCGCCGGGCCATGCACGACGGACGCCTGCTCGACCCGGCCGAGGAGAAGTCATGACCGCCCACCAGTCCCGCCCCGTCACCGCACGGTTCGCCACGGCCACCGCGTGGTCCGGCACGCTCGCCTTCTGGACCCGTGGACTCGTCCGCCGCCGTACGGGCCGGCTGCTCGCCACCGTTGCCGGCATCGCGCTGGCCGTCTCCCTGGTGGCCGCACTCGGCTCCTTCCTCACCGCCTCGAAGTCGACGATGACGCAGCGGGCCGTGCGCTCGGTGGCCGTGGATTGGCAGGTGGAGGTACAGCACGGCGCCGACACCGCGTCGGTCCTGCACACGGCGCGGACCACCCCCGGAGTCCGGGCCGCCGTCCCGGTCGGCTTCGCCCGCAGCAACGGGTTCAAGGCCAGCTCCGGCGGCAGCACGCAGACCACCGGCCCGGGCGTGGTGCTCGGACTGCCCACCGGCTACCAGGAGCTGTTCCCGCACACGATCCGTCACCTGACCGGCTCCTCCTCCGGAGTGCTGCTGGCCCAGCAGACCGCCGCCAACCTCCATGTGGCGCCCGGCGACACGGTCACCATCGCGCTGCCGGGAGCTCCGGCGGGCCGCAGCATCCGGGTGGCGGGGGTGATCGACCTGCCGCAGGCCGACTCCCTGTTCCAGAAGGTCGGCGCCCCGCCGCAGTCGCAGCCCACGGCCCCGCCGGACAACGTGATCCTGCTGCCCGCCGGACTCTTCACCACGCTGACCGCACCGGTCGCCGCGGCCGACCCGGCAGCCGTCACCGCACAGATCCACGTGGCCCGCGACGCCCGGCTGCCCGCCGACCCCGCCGCCGCGTTCACCGCCGTCACCGGCGCGGCGCACCACCTGGAGGCGGCCACCTCGGGCGGCGCGCTCGTCGGCGACAACCTCGGCGCCTCACTCGACGCGGCCCGCCAGGACGCCCTGTACGCACAGATCCTCTTCCTGTTCCTGGGAGTCCCCGGCGCGGTGCTCGCCGCCGCCCTGACCGCCGCCGTGGCCGGAGCGGGTGCCGAGCGGCGGCGGCGCGAACAGGCCGTGCTGCGCACCCGCGGACTGCGGGGCCGGCAGATCGCGGCCCTGGCCGCAGTCGAAACGGGCCTCACCGGGCTCACCGGCGGCCTGCTCGGCATCGGCATCGCCGCACTCGTGGGCCAACTGGCCTTCGGGACAGCCTCGTTCGGAGCGAGCGCGACCTCGGCCACCGTGTGGTCCGCCGCCGCCCTCGCGCTCGGCCTCACCGTCGCCGCCCTGGCGGTCCTCGCGCCCGCCCTGCGAGACCTGCGGGCCATCACCGTCGCCCGGGCACGCCAACACGTGGGCCGCCGCACCGGCTCGCCATGGTGGATGCGCTGCGGCCTGGACTTCCTGCTCCTGGCCGCGTCGCTGCTCGTCTTCCGCGCCTCCAGCGGCAACCAGTACGCGCTCGTCCTCGCCCCCGAAGGCGTGCCCAGCATCTCCGTGTCCTACTGGGCCTTCCTCGGCCCCGCCCTGCTGTGGGCCGGCAGCGCCCTGCTGCTGTGGCGCCTGGCCACCTTGGCCCTCGCGCACGGCCGATCCGGCCTGGCCCGCCTGTCCCGGCCGCTCACCGGCCCCCTGTCCGGCATGACCGCGGCCACCATGACCCGCCGCCGACGCCCCCTGGCCCGATCCGTCGTACTGCTCGCACTCGCCCTGTCCTTCGCGTTGTCCACGGCCACCTTCAACGCCACCTACAAACAGCAGGCCGAAGTCGACGCCCGCCTCACCAACGGCGCCGACGTGACGGTCACCGAACCGCCCGGCACACGGACCGGCCCCCACGCCGCCAACTCCCTTACCGTGCCCGGGGTACGGAACGTCGAGCCGCTCCAGCACCGGTTCGCCTACGTCGGTTCCGACCTGCAGGACCTGTACGGCGTCCGGCCCGCGACCATCGCCGCCGCCACCTCCCTCCAGGACGCCTACTTCGCCGGCGGCACCGCGAAACAGCTCATGGCCACTCTCGCCCACCGGCCCGACGCCCTGCTGGTCAGCGCCGAGACCGTCAACGACTTCCAGCTCTCCCCGGGCGACACCGTACGGCTGCGAGTGCAGGACAGCCACACCAAGGCGCTGCGCACCGTGCCCTTCCACTACGCGGGCATCGTCAAGGAATTCCCCACCGCCCCCAAGGACAGCTTCTTCGTCGCCAACGCCTCCTACCTCGCCAAAACCACCGGCAGCGACGCCGTCGGCGCCTTCCTGGTGGACACCGGCGGCACCCACCAGAAGGACGTGGCCGCCCGCCTTCGCCACCGCCTCGGCACCTCTGCGACGGTCACCGACCTCACTCAGTCCCGCTCCACGGTCGGCTCCAGCCTCACCTCCGTGGACCTGTCCGGCCTCACCCGCATCGAACTCGGCTACGCCATCGTGCTGGCCGCCGGAGCCGGCGGCATCGTCCTCGCGCTCGGGCTCGCCGAGCGGCGCCGCACCTTCGCCATCGCCACCGTCCTGGGCGCCACCCGCAGGCAACTGCGCGGTCTGGTGTTCAGCGAAGCGGCCGTGCTCACAGCGGCCGGCCTGGCCGGCGGCGCCCTCAGCGGCTGGGCACTGTCCGACATGCTGGTCAAGGTACTCACCGGCGTCTTCGACCCGCCACCCGCGACG
This sequence comes from Streptomyces sp. NPDC050164, assembly GCF_044459945.1. Lineage (NCBI taxonomy): Bacteria > Bacillati > Actinomycetota > Actinomycetes > Kitasatosporales > Streptomycetaceae > Streptomyces > Streptomyces sp. NPDC050164. The sequence goes on along the minus strand of NZ_JBITJK010000049.1, from coordinate 54,766 downwards.
ATCACCGTGCCCTGGGCGTATGTGACGGCCACCGTGCTGGTGGCGCTGACAGCGGTGGCGGCCGCCGCCCTCAACGGCGTACGCCGCTCTCACCGTCCCGCCGTGGAGGAGCTGCGCGAGCTGTGACGCCGCTTGGCGCCGTCGGAGGGCCTACGCTTCCGCCCATGCGTACTCCCGCTCCGCCGCCACACCGCGCGGACCGCCCCCACGCTCCCGAGCGTGACCGCGACCGCGACCGAGTCCGCGTGCTCGTCATTGAGGACGACGACACCATCGGGCGCCACCTGGAGACCGGACTGACCAGCGGCGGCTACGCACCGACCTGGTCCAGAACGGGGACCAGTGCGCTGGCTGAGGCCGAGCGGACGACGTACGACGTCGTCCTGCTCGACCTCGGCCTGCCCGACGTCGACGGCCTCGACCTCGCCCGACGGCTGCGCGCCCGCTTCCCCGAGCTGCTGATCGTCATCCTCACCGCGCGCGCCGACGAGATCGACGTGATCGCCGGTCTCGACGCGGGAGCCGACGACTACCTCGTCAAACCCTTCAGCCTCACCGTCCTGCTGGCCCGCCTGCGCGCCCATCTGCGCCGCCGCCCGCCCGCCTCGCCCCAGGAAGAGCCCCTACGCCTCGGCGACCTGACCGTCGACACCGCCGCCCGCCGCTGCCTCCTGCGCGACCGTGAACTGACCCTGCGTCCCAAGGAGTTCGACCTCCTCGCGGTGCTCGCCCGGCACGCGGACAGCGCGGTGGGCCGTGAGACCCTGATAGCCCAGGTATGGGACGAGAACTGGTTCGGGCCCACCAAGACCCTCGACGTCACCATGGCCTCCCTGCGCCGCCGCCTCGCGGAGGCCGAAACCGCCGCGACAGCGCCCGTACACGTCCCTCAGATCATCACCCTGCGCGGACACGGATACCGACTGGAGACGTGAGCGGCACCACCTCCTGGGCACCGCTACGACAGTCAGGATGTGTTCAGGTTACAGGTGTCACGGTCAGGTGCATGACATTCGAGACGTCCGAGACATCCGAACTCCCGCCGGTCCACGGCCCCGCCGCTGCACACCCGGCCACCGCCGTCGCTCGCGACCTGGTTGGAACAGGGTTCCCGAAATCACCGTGTACTTCTGGGTGATCAAGGTGCTGTGCACCACGGTGGGTGAGACTGCGGCCGACCTACTCAACGAGAAGGCCGGCCTGGGCCTGACTGGTGTGTCGCTGCTGATGAAGGTGTTGTTGGCGGGGGTGCTGGTCGTGCAGTTCCGCACCAGCGTCTTTACCGCGCGGGCGTGTGCTGGCTCGCCGTCGCCCTGATCAGCGTCGTCGGCACCCTCATCAGCGACAACCTCACCGACAACATGGGCGTACTGCTGGAGACCAGCACCACGGTGTTCGCGATCGTCCTGGCGGTCGTGTCCGTCGCCCGGTACCGCAGCGAGCACACCCTGTCCATCCACAGCGTCGACACGACACGCCGGGAGTCCTTCTACTGGCTCGCGGTCCTGTTCGCCTTCGCCCTCGCCACCTCGGCCGGCGACCTGGTCGAGCGTGGGAAGGCGCCGGGATGCAGGAGCGGCAGTGGATCGTTGCCCGCCGTAGCGAACTGGGCGCCCTCGCTGAGCAGTTGGCCAAGCGGCTTCAGGAGGCCCGGGTCGAGCGGCACGAACTGTGGGTCGCGGAGCGGGTGTTGAACCTCTTGGCCGAGCAGGCCCAGGCCGACGCCGAGGCTGTCGGTCCGGCATCGGCGAAGGTGGCCGGGCGGGGCGGTCCTGCTCATCCCGCACCGCAGTGACGTGGCCGACGAGTGCGCGCTGCCCGGCGATTACCGCAAGTTCCTGGCGATCGTGCGGGGGGGCTACGCCTTCATGGGCGCCGCCCACTCCCAGGGCTGGCGCACCGCGGGCCGTGCCGACGGCCCGGAGCAGGTCAGGGTGGTCGGCGAGCGGCTGGGCCTCGACACCTCGGTGCGCGGCAAGCTGGAGCCGCTGCACGCGAAGATGACCAAGCTCCCCGACCGCGGCTGGCTGCACGTCCGTAACTGCGCGTGCGGGGCCGTAACCGGCGGGCCCCAGCGGGAGTTGAGTTGTGTGAAGAAAAACAACGACACCGTCGAGGGCCCTGACAGCCTTGTCTGACACCACCCGCCTGCCGCTGTCGAGTGCCACAACGGCACCCCCGCCGCCCGGCACACCTGTCGAGGGAGCTCTGCGGCCCGAGGGGCGTGCTATCGGCAGTTGATCCATTTATTGGAGAGGATCTTGACCTCGCGTCCGATCCCGGGGTTCTTGTCTCCGCGGGTCGTCCTCCCGAGGGGGTTCTTGTAGTTCTTGTCTCCGTAGAGCATCACGTCACAGCTCGTGCCGTTGTTGAAGTTGGACCGGTGGTGGACGAAGACCGTGAACTGCGACAGATCCGCGTTGTTGCCCTCGACCTTCTGCATCTGACCCTTGTAATCCTCGCCGGCCCAAACGCAGAACCAGCCCGAAGGACAGTCCGATGCCGCTTTGGTCGAGACATCCTCGGCATGTGCCGAGCCTGTGAGAGCGGTGCCCGCGAGGGCGAGAGCCGCGAAACCAGTACCGATGCGCCTGGCGGTTGTCTTATTCGTCATATGCTCTGGCACTCCCCGTGATGGTGGCCTCTGGGTGAGATGTCTCCGCCTGCTCCAGTCTGGCGGTGCAGATCGGCGGGTAGAACCTCAACTTTTCCGAGTAAGCCTCTCAGAGCCGGACCGAACAAGCGGGGAACGACTGTCGAAGCGTCCTACCGCTGACCCACGGTGTCCGAGAAGAGGTTGGTCGCCGCGGCTGAGGCGTCGGCAGAACAGTTCCGGCCAGTGCTGTGACCGCATAGGTTCGCCGGGTCGGCTGTTGTGGCGGTTGGATGTGCGGTGACGTCCGATCCGACCGCTGGAGGCGCGGTGGCCGAGCCTGTCCGTGTGCGCAGACTGACCGACCAGGAGGGTCAGAAGCTGCAGCAGATCGTGCGCCGGGGCAGCACCAGCTCGGTGCGCTACCGGCGCGCGATGATGCTGCTGGCCTCGGCCGCCGGGAACCGGGTGCCGGTGATCGCCCAGCTGGTGCAGGCCGACGAGGACACCGTCCGGGATGTGATCCACCGGTTCAACGAGATCGGCCTGGCCTGCCTGGACCCTCAGTGGGCGGGAGGCCGTCCCCGCCTGCTCAGTCGTGATGACGAGGACTTCGTCGTCCAGACGGCCACCACCCGCCCCACCAAGCTCGGCCAGCCCTTCACCCGCTGGTCGCTGCGCAAGCTGGTCGCCTACCTGCGGAAAGTCCACGGCCGGATGATCCGCATCGGCCGTGAGGCGTTACGCGGCCTGCTCGCCCGCCGCGGCGTCACCTTCCAGCGCACCAAGACCTGGAAGGAGTCCCCGGACCCTGAACGGGAGGCGAAGCTGGACCGGATCGAGCACGTCCTGGACCGCTTCCCGGACCGGGTTTTTCGCCTGCGAAGAGTTCGGTCCGCTTGGGATCCGGCCCACCGCGGGCTCGGGCTGGGCCGAACAACGGCGTCCCGACCGGCTGCCGGCCACCTACCACCGCACCCACGGAGTCCGGTACTTCCACGGCTGCTACTCGGTCGGCGACGACCGGCTGTGGGGCGTGAACCGGCGCAAGAAGGGAGCCGTGAACACACTGGCCGCGCTGAGATCGATCCGCGCCGCCCGGCCCGACGGCGCACCGATCTACGTGATCCTGGACAACCTGTCCGCCCACAAGGGCGCCGACATCCGTCGCTGGGCGATGAAACACAAGGTCGAGCTGTGCTTCACCCCGACCTACGCCTCGTGGGCGAACCCGATCGAAGCGCACTTCGGACCGCTGTGGCAGTTCACCATCGCCAACTCCCACCACCCCAACCACACCGTGCAGACCCGGACCCTGCACGCCTACCTCCGCTGGCGCAATGCCAACGCCCGCCACCATGACGTCCTGGCCGCCGAACGCAAGGAACGCGCCCGCATCCGAAGCGAGAAAGGCATCCGCTGGGGCGGCCGACCCGCTCTCGCCGCATGATCAGGCAACATGGCGAACGTTCCAGGTCACAGCACCACCTCCGCAGCGAATCTGTCTGGGCTACTTGACCAGCCGGAAGACGGGGTGCCCAACCCAGGCCCGCAGGAACTCCGCGGTTCCCAGCGCCATCCAGTCGTCGCCCGCGATCCCCAACACCCCCGGAAGGCCAGCGACGACCGGCGCCTGTCCATCCAGCAGCTCGACATTGGCCACGCCCCCGATGACGTCCATGACAGCGGAGGTCAGCAGGGCCGTGGCCACGTGGTCGATCTCGCGATTGCAGCCGGCGCTGACATTGACGGCATGGGTCGGCCTGAAGCCGAGGATGGCCTCCACCTCGGGCTCGTCCGCGTGCTCAGCCTCGGCCTTTCTCGGACTTGCCGCCGCCCTGTGCTGCTACAAGCGACTCGTCCGCCTCACCACGTAGGACACGGTCTAAAAGCCCATGTCATCACCCGTTCTCACCTCTCCCGTGCTGACTTGGTGCTGACTACGCTGCGTTGAACTCGGTCATCTGGGGCCGATCGGGCAGCAGCCGTTGCTTGGTCCTGCATGAAGCTGAGGCATGGGAGCGTTGGGGATCAGGTCTGAGGTGAACGGAATGGTGGGCCTGTGCATGGTGCGGCGCCCGCGAGCGAACATCGTCTGCGCGGTTGCGTGGTGCGACACCCCGGCCGCGCATGCCGGAGCCGACGATACCTCTGGTGCCGTGAGCGTCAGATGCTTGCCGTGGGTGTGCTTGTGGATGGGGGACGGATTCGGTGAACTGGCCGAGAGCCTGGGAAGCCGATTGCTCCCCAAGCAGTGCCGCACCCTGGTGCACCGAGGACTACCGGCTCGACAGCGCTGTCTTCGACCCGCCAGCCCTCACCCGCCCACGCGCCGTACTGGACTCAGAGATGGCCCTGTTCGATGACCCGCTCGGCGATGTAGGCCTGTTCCACTTGTTCTGGAACTGGATCGGACGGTCGCAGGAGGAGATCGTACAGGCCCGCCGGGACTGGATGGAAGGGGCGAGGTTCGGGGTGGTGCAGGGGTACGACGGGGATCCGCTGTCTGCCCCCGAACTGCCGTCGACGCCTTTGAAACCGCGGGGGAGGGTGCGTTGACCCCCGGAGATGGCCGATTACAGGCGATGGGTGGGTGACGTCCATGGCGGCGGTTGTGCGCCAGGGCGTGATCTTGCCGTCGTTGACCATTTCTTCAGGGAGGCCTTTGTCCCGCCACGGGCCCAGCTGCGGCCACGTGCAGTGACATGTCCGGTTCAGTAAGCCTTGTAGGGGGACGCGTCGTACGACGGGTACCTCGCTGGCCTCCACATGCGTGCCTCGCTGATCTGGATAAAGGAGCTCCCCCGGACTACTCGCTGATTACGGATCGACACGCGCTGCAGAGCCACGAAGAGCCGTGCGGGCGCCAGGGCATCAGCTTGGCGCTTGTCCGCGAAGAACTCAGTTCGAGTGCGGTCGACCGTCTCGGGCCCAACGGTGAAGGGGAGAGCTCTGAGCTCTTCCAGGACTGTGCTGCAGTCCTTCCAGGTGGTGTCGCTGCCAATTTTATTGATCGGCAAGTCCGGACACCCTCGGCTCCCGGTCCGGAGCCCAACATCACGTCGGCCGACGATGGGGCTTCAGGTAGCTCACGCCGGCGATCCGCAGCCGTGACGTGGCGGGTTCGACGGCGCGGCATGTCACCCGGAGGCGGGAACTGTCCACTGGCAGCACGAGTCCGTGCGTCGAGCGCTTCGGCGGCCACTGAGCGGCGTCAGTGATCCCCCAACGCGTCAACGCCCCGAGCAAGAACGGATCGGCGGGATACCAGCCGCTGTCCGTGTGGAGTTCGACCCAACCATGCCACACAGGAAACGGTACTGAGACGAACAGTCCGCCTCTCGGCCTGCTGTTGATGCCCAGCTCCCGACTGCGCTGTACGAGGTAGGCGGTGGCGAGCTTGCAATCCGCTAGTCCCGTGGTGCGGAGAAACTCCAAGTCACTCGTCAGCTCCTGCGGAAGGAGATGGAAACGCAACTTCGTGGCAGCGTTGATCAGTTCATTGAACTGGGCGGGAAAATAGAAGGGGTCCCGGGCGGGAGCCAGCGTCCATGCATAAGAGCCGGGCTCGACCCGGCACAGTTCGTCCGGAGCCAGGTCGGCCGTCAGGGCCGGGTCGAGGGCGAAGTCGCACGGCCCGTGATGCCCGGGTGCGGGGCAGGCAGCGGTGAGGTTGACGCGATATCCGGACCTCGTGCCCAGGTGGTCGTGCCGAACCAGGGACTCGGACCACCCGCGCATGATCCTCCAACGCGGCCCGATCGAGAGTCCGAGGCCGATGTTCTCCGCGTCCAGCGGGTCGAATCGACGGTCGTTGCCTGAGCCGTCGTGAGGAAGCCCCCCGTCGAGCAACTGGTCCAGCAGGGGCGGTCCTATACGGTACAGGCGCAGGAGATCCGGGGCACTCACGGTGAATTCACGGTACTGGTCAGGGACCATCCTGATGTGTTCAAGGACGTCGTGCACCCGCGTGGAGCCGTCGGTTGCATGCACGTGAGTTGTTGTCCTTCCGGAAGTGACGCGCAGGTACACCGCTGCGGTTCATTGGAGGATGTTTGCGACGGACTCGGCTGCCCACCGGTCGAACAAGGACACGTCGGTCGTCGGAAAGAGGGTGTGCTGTGCCTCAACTGCCCAGTGGAGTCGCAGGAACCAGAAGATTTCGACGACCGCGTCACTTACATGGCGACGGGGATCGAGTCCGGCGGCCACCAGGAGTGACACGAGGTCAACCTCGGGCGGGGCCACCACAGGGCGCTGCCAGTCGATGACACGGTAGCCATCGGTGGTGACGAAGATCTGGTCCGACTTGAGATCGCCGTGGATCACCCTAGGGCCATCCGTTACGGCCGAAAGGACCGGCGCGGAGGCCGCCCACGCCCGCACTGGCAGGATCCCTGCACGGCCAGTGTGGCTGAACCGGTCGCCCAGGACGAGCGTGTCCCATTGGTCGAGCACATCCTCGACCACCGTGAACCATGCGTCGACCGATCCGATGCTGAGATGGACCGGCAGGTCGCCGCGGATATGACCGATCCGCGACACGACCTCTCGGCCGTGCTCGACGAACTCCTCGCGATCCGGGGAGACGGCGGCACCAAGCGACGGTGCGTCGATCCAGTCGATCACCATCGGACGGGTCTCGGCCATGTCGTCGAGAAGCCGGTGCCGCGGCAGCAGGGGCGAGGAAGCAGCGGTGTAGAACTCCGGTTCGACGGTGGGGGGCAACTGCGCCTTGTAGGCCAGTCTGGTGCCGTCTTTCAGCCGTACTGACTGTACGCATGACAATGGCCAGGCGTGGATCGTTTCGCGTTCTTCTACGTTGACTCCCAGTAACTGTGACAACTCGCCATCCGAGTGCAGTGTCAGCTGGGGGAAGACGGGATGCTTCAGCATATCGGCATCCTCGCCGATCGGAAAACGACGCACAACTGCCGCGTCCTGTGCCGCACAAGGGAGTGCAGGAGTGGAGGAGTAGGAGGTATACATGTCCGTACGGTGGGATGCCTTCCTGATCGGATCGGGGTGGAAACTTGGGAAAACGTGCGCTCGTTACGGGAGTCACTGGCCAGGACGGAATGTATTTGTCACGGGAGCTGCTTGCAGCCGGATACGAGGTCTTCGGCCTTGTGCGAGGGCAGCAGAACCCCAAGATCGGGAAGCTGAAGAGGCTACTCCCGGACCTGCGGGTTGCCCACGGGGACTTGCTGGACCAGGCGAGTCTCATTTGCGCGGTGGAGAATTTCCAGCCGGACGAGATATACAACCTGGGTGCGGTTTCCTATGTTCCGGTTTCCTGGCAGCAACCCGCACTGACCACGGATGTCACGGGAATAGGTCCGCTGCGGATCCTGGAAGCCATCAGGATCGTCAGCGGTATCGGGAGCGGGTCTCGGGCGCAGGCTGCCGGCGTGAAGTTCTACCAGGCCTCCACGTCCGAGATGTTCGGAATGGTCGCCGAAAGCCCGCAGAGTGAGAGGACGCCGTTGCATCCGCGTAGCCCGTACGGAGTCGCCAAGGCGTACGGACACCATATTACGCAAAACTACCGGGAATCCTACGGTATCTTCGCGGTTTCGGGAATACTGTTCAACCATGAATCGCCATTTCGCGGCTCGGAGTTCGTGACACGCAAGGTGTCGATCGGCGCGGCACGTATCGCGCTGGGTCTGGAGCAGGAGCTACCGCTCGGCAATCTGGATGCTCGTCGTGACTGGGGCTTCGCCGGCGACTATGTGAAGGCGATGAAGATGATGCTCGATACCAAGGAGGCCGAGGACTACGTCATCGGCACTGGCGTGACGCACTCCGTGCGTGACCTGGCCCGAGTCGCCTTCGAATGTGTCGGCCTGGACTGGGAGAAGTATGTGGTGGTCGACCGGGACCTCTTGCGGCCGGCCGATGTGGAACTGCTCTGCGCGGATGCGTCAAAGGCACGGGAGCGACTCGGCTGGGTTCCGGAGACTTCCTTCGAGGAGGTGATCACGTCGATGGTGGAGGCCGACCTCGCTCGGCTGTCCGGCGACAAGAAGGAGCCACTTCTTGCCTGAACGCTGCGGGTATTGCTGCGGGGGTGCGGTCACTCGCCAGAGAGGGAGCGGAGGAAACGAGTAAGTCTGGCGACCCCCTCTCGTATCTGGGGTTCTGTCAGATAGCTGCAGGACAGGCGTATCTGATGATCTCCATCGCCGGTGAGGTGGAAGTAGCGCATCGGTGTCCATAGCACCCCGAACTCCTGCGCGGACAGTTCCAGCAGAGCTTCGTCCGCCGGCACCGGCGTCGTCAGCCGGACGAAGAACCCGCCCTCGGGCACGCTCCACGACCATGCCGAACCCGGGCCTGCGAGGTGGTGCTCCAGTTCGTCCAGAAGCAGGCCCAGGCTTCGGCGGTACCAGGCCCCCTTCGCGCGGGCCATCTGGTGCAGTGAGCCGTTGTGCTCGAGGAGCATGCCGCCGATCACCGCCTGGCTCAGCGGTGAGGTGTTGACGGTCACGAAGCTCTTTGCCGTGGCGATGGCATCCGCGAGCCGCTGTGTGGTCCCGGACCTGGTGCGAATCGTCTGATCAGCTACGACGTACCCGACTCGGGCGCCGGGAAGGCAAACTTTTGCAAAGGTGCCGACCTGAACGACGCGCCCGCGGCGGTCCAGCGACTTCAGGCTGGGCAGCGCATCGGCTGCCGTGAAGCGGTAGGCGGTGTCCTCGATGACGAGGAAATCCCGGCGCTCGGCCTCCGTGAGAAGGCGCCGGCGTGTGGGCAGGTCCAGCCGGACGCCGGACGGATTGGCGAAGTCAGGTGCCACATAGACAGCCCGCACCCGTTCGCCGGACCGCGCACCCCTGTCGCATTCATCGCGCAACTGCTCGATATCGATGCCGTCCGGACCCTCACCGATGGACACCACAGGTACATCGAGCAGACTCGCCGCACCGGCGAGGCCGACATAGGCCGGAGCGACGACAGCGATCCGGTCGGTATGCGACGAACAGAGGACGCGCAGGGTGAGAAACAGCGCTTCCTGGCACCCCACTGTCATGACGATCGCTTCGGGAGCCACGTTGATGGCCTCGTCCGCGCTCAGCGCCTGCGCCAGAAGGCTGTTGATCTGGCCGCGGCTCGGCCCGTACTGGTAGAGGACGTGCCGCACGCGCTCCGGGTCGAGCCCCAGGTCCACGCGCAGGTGTTCGGCATAACGCTCCACGTACCGCCCGACATCGAGCTGTTCGAAGAAGCCTTCGTAGGGGGCACCCGGAGCGAACGAGATGGCGTTGGGGTGTCTGTCGACGATCTCATTGAGGAAGTTCATCGACTGGACGAACGGCTCAGTGAGACATGAGTGAAGGCTGTCCTCGGACAACTCCACCGGGCCACGCCCCAGGCTCAGTTCCGGCGTCGGCGGCGCATCCATGTCCGCTCCAAGGTGTCCAGTACGTCAGGGCTGTACATACGGTGTGACTGTTCCCAGGAGAAGGCCGCCATATAGGCGCGGAAGGCGTCGGCGGGTTCCTCGGCGAGGTGCAGCATGCGCCGGTTGCTCGTCACGGCGCTTGACCCCAGGTCGGCAGCCGCTCGTTCGATCGCCCGGTCCACCGCCTCGGTGGGCACGACCTCGTCACAGAGAAGGCGAGCCTCCTCTGCATCGGTGTGGATCGTCTCACCGAACAGGACGATCCGGCGTGCCATCCGGCCGCCGGTCAGCCGCCCGAGCCGCAGACTGGCGGCGCCTGGCACGATCCCCTCCTGAGCCGCGGGCAATCTGAAGTAGGCTCCCTCCTCGGCGATGACACGGTCAAGTGTCAGCAGCAGCTGCATGCCGCCTCCGATGGCGAACGAATCGACGGCGGCGACCCACGGCTTCGCCAAGCCCGACTCCGGGCCCGGACGTTCGTCGAGGCGCAGGCCGTGCATCATCTTGCTGATGAGCCCCAATTCCCTGCCGAGCAGGAAATCGACGAACGAGATTCGGCCGTGGTAGAGGTCGGTCAGATTGATACCGGAACTGAACACGCGTCTGCCCTCATACCGAGGGTGCTTCATGCGCCCGCCACGCAGGACGCACACCCGGATCCGCTCCTCCAGCAGGACGAGGTCGACTGCGGTCTCGAGGTCACCCACCAGGGCGTCGTCTTCCGCGTTGAGGCAGCGCGTATTGCACAGCGTCACATGACCGACTGTGTCGTCGCGGGTCACCCGTACGGTGCCGAGATCTGCCGTGCCTGCGGCCCGGAACTCCGGCAGCACTGCCAAGGAGCGGGGAGTTGGTGTGAGCGCCGAGCCGAGAAGGTGGCGCCCTGCCCGCGAAGCACGAAGCAGCCCCCAGAAAAGCACTCCCTGGTCGATCTCCCGCCCCTCCCTGTGCCGGGGTGTGCGGCGCCGCTCCTGTTCCATGTGCCGGGAGTCGGGCACCAGACCGGGCAGCTCCTCCGCCGCGGCGGCGGCCAACTGAGCGGGCCGCAGCGTCCGTCGATGGCCGTCGGTGAGTCTGTCGTAGAGCTCGTCGGCGTACGTCGCGACGAAACGGGCGCGCAGCTCCCGGCAGGTGCGATGGATCTCCTGCGCAGTCTGCTGCTGGTCGGCGCTGCGCAGAGGCTTGTCGGGCAGCCTTGCCAGGATCTTCTCGCCACACAGGACATGGCGGGTGAACACGGGCGCGTCTGCTGTGAACCCTCTGAACGTGAGCGCCGGCAAGGGCTGGTGGTCGAGGGAGGTCACGTCTGCTCCCCGACGAGCAGGGCCGTTTCCGGATTCGCCGATCTGCGCAAGGACCGGTCGCAGGCGGCGAGATGGACACCCAGCGCATCGTCGAAGTCCGTCGAGACCGCGTCCAGCAGCAGGCGGCGGAGCACCGACAGGTCCTGTCCCCGCATTCGAGTGAGGGCACGGGTGGCACCCTCCACGGTGTTCGGAAGCGCTGCCTCTCCGACGGTCTCATCGACAACGCCCCAGGAGACGGCGTCCTCCGCTGTGAGAACCGTTCCCATCAGAGCCAGACGTCTGGCCCGCGTGGGACCGAGTTGGTGGACCAGCCTGTGCAGGGACATGCCCGGCCAGACCGAGCCCGATCCGCGGTGCAACCGGAACCGGGCCAGCGACAGCGCAATCCGGTAGTCAGTGGCCAGCAGGACCTCCATGGCCGGTCCCGCACAGTCACCGTGCACGGTCGCAAGCACGGGCGCGGGAAGCCGCTCGAGGCGGCGCACGGCCCGTTCCCACCGGCTGACCAGACGTACCGATACGGCGCCGGAGTGGCGATCGTCCTCGGTCGCCCCCGGTCCGGTCGCGAGCTGTATGAGGACGACAGATTCGGCCGACGCGTCCTCGACCCGGTCACAGACGTCGTTCACGGACTGAACGAGACCTGGGGACAGCGGATCCGTGGCTGCGATCGACAGCCGGACTGTCCGTGCATGACGGTGATGCTCCATCGTGAGGTCGAGTGATGTCACTTGCTCCTCCGTAGCGGAAAACACTGGGCTGTCACCAGGTGATCAGCGCTGCCTCGATGGTGGAACCCGGCCCCATGGTCATCATGACGCCGTGATCGCCGGCAGTGGCCACGCCCTCGGCGAGCAGCCGCTTGTAGGAAGCGAGGAACGAGCCGCTCGACAGGTTGCCGCAGTCGCGCAGGACCCCCCAGGTATGGCGAAGGTCGTGGTCGGAGAGCCCGAGGTTGAGCTTGACCGCGTCGATCACCTTCTTGCCGCCGGAGTGGACGATCCAGTGCGTCACCTCGCTGCGGCGAACACCGCCGCCGGCGAGCAGCCGCTCGACGACGCCCTCCGCATGCGCCCCGATCACGTAGGGCACATCGGGATCGATGAAGAAGCTGAACTTCCCGTGAGTGTCGTCCCAGTCGTAGCGCATCGCGCGCAAAGCCTCGGGAATCAGTCGACTCTCGAAGCGGCGCACGGTAGGCCGGTCGTCCCGGGGTGGCCCGCTCACCACCGCCAAGGCGGCGGCTCCATCGCCAAAGAGGCTGTTGACGACGGCGGTGCGCATGGATCCGTCGAACACGTAGGCCGCCGAGCAGACTTCGACGCACAGCAGGACGGCCAGCTCTCCCGGACGGAGCGATGCCCAGGAGGCCACCGCGTTGAGCCCGTTCAGGCCTGCGTTGCAGCCCATGCCGACGATGTCCAGGCGCCCGCAGTCCAGGGCAAGACCCAGACGCTCCGCTATGAGGGCACTGAATCCGGGAGTGAGCCAGCCTGTCGACGTGACGCAGCATAGATAACGCACGTCCCGCACATCGTAGCCGCCCTTGTCCAGGCATTCCGCCAGTGCGGTGCAGGCGAGGGTCAGGCCCTCGACCCGGTGTTTCTGCAGCAGCTCGCGCTGTGTTTCGGAGGCGAGAGTGCCGTCCGCGTCAACCGGAGGCAGCACCAGATGACGTCCCTCGATCGATCCGTTGAGAAAGATTGAACGTATTCTCTCTTCCCGTACAGGAATCAGATCCAAAAGCTCGGTCTGTGAATAGTAATTCGGCGGATTCGCGGTGCCGACACTCACGAACTGCGGCTGCTCCAAAAATGCCCCCACGGGAATTCTCCCTCCGGCGAGGGGCCGGAATTACGGCTGATTGATGTTCTTGACGCTACTGTGACCACCGCGAGGCAGCAAGCGCCGTGCGAGGTCATCGAGTTGCAAGAGGGCGTCGTGCGACCAGCTTCGTCACCGAGTGACCATGGGGCTTCGGCGCTCCCGGGTGGGAGGACACGATGGTCTCGTCACGGACGGTCTCGATGATCCACCCCTCGTACAGCGAGAGGCACCACGCGTGAGTGGGGATGAAGCGCGGAGGTACCTGGTGTCCCTCCAGTTCCTGGCGACGGTCGTTGAACACACACATCGCGTGGCGCCCGCCGGGCCGTGTCGTCGCCCGCAGTCTTCGCATCACCTGGTCGGCGTCGGTGGCGTCGGCGAGCCAGTGGAACACGCTGTCGATCACCACCAGGTCGTAGTGGTCCGGGAGTAGTTCCGCCTGACGCAGGTCGGCCCGCTCCCAGACGATCCCGGGCACGTCCCCCCAGAGTTCTCCCGCATGCTGAAGCGCGAGAGCGGAGACGTCCAGGGCCCGGACCGTTGCGCCCTGGCGTGCGAGGTGGGCGGCGTTCCGCCCCTCGCCGCAGCCGGCGTCCAGCACCTGCCATCCTTCGACGGCGGTCTCAGAGGCCAACTCGGTGAGCAGGGGCTCGGGGTCGGTCCCCCATACGCAGGCAGCGGCGGCGTAGGCGTGGTCGGATCCACCGTCCATACAGGACTCCTTTTTCCTGGCGCTGTGTGATGCCGGAGAACCGGCGCGGATCGTGCTCGTCGACGGCTGTCGTCCCGCAGGCAACTCGCGTGCGACGCGGGCCACTTGTCCGTCGGACTGGCTAACATCACGGCATGGACAACGAAGTTTGGACCGTCGAACGGCATTTACTCGGCAAGCCCGACGAGATCATCGCGCTCTATCATCGGTTCATCGGGCTGGCCGAGGCGTGCGGGCCCTTCACGTACTCCGTGGCGAAGACAGCGATCACCCTGAAGGGAAGCCGCCGCGGTTTCGCCGGGGCGGGCCTGGCTCCCGGCTACCTGGGCGGGTACCTCGATCTGCAGCGCCGGATCGAAGACCCACGCATCCGGCGGTCTGCGCCGTACACGAAGCGGCTGTTCGTTCATCACTTCAGGATCACTTCGATGGACGAGTTGGACGACGAGTTCGCCGGCTGGCTGCGAGAGGCATACGAGGTCGGGCAGGGCGCCCACTTGTCCCGCCCCGTCCCGCCGGTCAACGAGTAGCCTCTTCTCCAGGCACAGGACCGTTCGACAGGTCCAGGGCGATCAGGTCACGAAGCACGGGCGGGCAGCGCAGATAGTCGCGGTGTGTGCCGGTCAGGGTGCGATGCCGGACGGCAGCGCACTCCTCCCAGCCGGAATGCACCTGATGGCTGGGCACCACGTCGTCGTCGCTCCAGCTGATGACCGTCACGGGACACGGCAGGGGCCGGGTCGCTCCGTACCGGTAGCCGCGCTGGATTCTGAGATCCTCGTGCAGCACGTCGGCGACGAGCTCGGCCAGGTCGTCCGGCAGCGGTCGGCCGAACTGTGCCGCTATCGCCCTGACCTCGCCCACCGCGTCCAGCGAGTCCAGATCGACGCGATTGAGTCGACCGTACAGACCGCGGTGGGGCGCGCCCCACGACGACGCGATGAGCCGCGCCGGGGGCTTGAGGACTGCCGCCGACATCGCCCAGACGGCTTCCAGCGCGTACGGCACCGCACCGCAGTGCGCGGCGAAAGCACAGTCCCTTCCGAGGACATGGGGACGCATGGCCGATACGAGATCTGCCGCGAACTCCGCGTGCGTGGCATGGGCCGTCTCCCTGAACCGGCTCTCCCGTCCGGGCGGTTGCAGTGGCACGACCACGAAGTTGCCGAGCTTCGCGGGCCAATCGCGGTACGACGACGCGCCCATCCCGGTGTAGGGGAAGCAGAAGAGAAGCGGATCGTCGCCCTCCGGAAGTGGCCGGATGAACCACCTGTCCCCCTGACCTGACGTGGTCACTCTCATGTGTCCGTGGCTGTCCGAGGTCATCTCATCGCTCCCGTGCTGTCGTCACTGGTGATGCTCCCGGCGGCCGCGCTCGCGTGAACCAGAATCGGCAGGCGGGTGATGCCGTTGATGAAGTTGGACGACAGATGGCGGACGTCACCGGCCACTTCGAACCGCTCCACGACCAGCAGCAGCTCCTCCAGCAGGATTCGGAGGACCAGTCGGGCGGCGGGCCCGCCGTTGCAGAAGTGGATTCCGTTGCCGAGCGCGAGGTGCTGGTTGGGTGAGCGCCGCGGGTCAAATTCATAGGGATGGGGAAAGCGGTGTTCGTCCCGGTTGGCGGAGGCCACCCAGGCGCACACGAGTTCTCCGGCCGCGATATCGGTGCCGGAGATCTCTACCGGCCGGTTTGTGCGGCGTACCAGATGGTTGGTGGGTGTCGCCCAGCGAAGCCCTTCCTCCACTGCGGCGTCCACGTGCTCCGGTGCGGCACGCAGCGACTGCCACAGCTCCGGCCGTTCGGCGAACGCCAGCAGCAGATGACTGGCCACATGGGGCGTCGTGGTATTTGCCCCCATGATGAAGCTGTAGCAGTTCAGCACGACTTCTTCTGTGCTGAACCGCCGACCCCCCAGGTGCACGTCCAGCAGGCGGGAGATGATGTCCGACTCGGGTCGTGACCGACGCGTGCGGACCAGCTCATGGAAGAGCGCGAAGAGTTCATGATGAGCTGTCTGCAACGTCTCCTTGACCGAGCCGTCGGAGAACACCGGATCGTCGGGCGCCACCCCGGCCATGGTCCACCGAGGGATGTCGGGCCAGTGTTCCTCAGGAATTCCCAGGACGTCACCGACGGCCAGGAGCGGAAGCGGCAGCATCATCGACGCGAGATCGAATACGCCACCGGAGCGCAGCGGTCTCAGCAGCTCGCGTACCCGTTCCCTGATGATCACCTGCCGACGCAGCATCGCGCCGGTGGAGAGAAGCTGCATGGTGGGCACACGGACCGCCGTGTGCCGTGGCGGGTCCATGAGATTGATGGTGCGGCCTCCGGCCAAGTCCCCGCCCAGCACGGCGAGGATCGTGCCGTGTTCGGAACTGAACGTGCGATGGTCCTTGATCACCCGTAGGACGTCGTCGTACCGGGTGACGGACCAGAAGGTGGCGCCGCCGGGTCCTTTCTGAGCCCACACCGGTGCTTGCTCGCGCAGTGTCTGCCAGGCGGGATGCTGGGTGCCGTGGGCGTACCGGGCCGGATCGAACAGATCGATGGCGCTCAGCGTCACCGTTTTGTCATGTGCCGTCAGTGTGTTTCGCATGATCCAGCTCTCGGATGAGGACGGGCAGGTGGGTCAGGCCATTGATCCAGTTGGAACGCAGGTGCGCGGGCTCGCCTGCGAGTTCCATCACGGTGCCCTTGCGCAGCAGGCAGTCGAACAGCATGGTCAGAGCGGCTCGGGACAAGTGGGTACCGATGCAGAAGTGCGGTCCTGCGCCGAAGCCCAGGTGCGGATTGGGCCGTCGGTCCAGCCGAAAGCGATAAGGGGTGTCGAACACGGTCTCGTCCCGGTTCGCGGAGGCGACCCAGGCGCACACCCAGTCGCCGGCGGCGATCTTCACCCCGGCCAGGGTGGTGTCCTTCGTGGCCCTGCGGATCAGGTGATGGGTCGGTGACGTCCACCGCGTGCCCTCCTCCACCAGCACGGGCAGGAGATCCTGGTCAGAGGCGACCGAGGCCCATAGCTCGGGCTGCTCCATCATCGCAAGCAAGGTGTGCCCGGCGACGTGCGGAGTGGTCGAGTGCGCACCCAGAACGTAGCTGTAGCAGTTGAGCAGCACGCGCTGGTCGCTCATCCGCTTCCCGCCCGGCTTCATCGTGGACAGCACGGTCAGTAGATCGTCGCCGGGGTGTCGGCGCCGGAACCGCAAGGCCTCGGCGAAGGCGACGAACAGCTCGTGATGTGCGTTGCGCATGATCTCGTCGATGGTCTCGCCGGAGCGGCCCTGTTCCTCCTCGGGCGCGATGCTCACCGCCGCCGACCGCGCGATGTCCTCCCACAGCTCCTCGGGCACGCCCATCAGGTCGCCGAACATGGCCATGGGCAGGCGGTGGGACAACGCGGTGAAGTCTCCTCCGCCATCAGCGAAGAAGGGGCGTACCAGTGCATCGACGCGGTCGCTCACCTGCTGGATCCGGCGCTGGACGCCCGACCGGCCCAGCAGGCGCATGGCAGGCAGCCGCACCTCTGTGTGCTCCGGTGGGTCCATCAGCGTGATGGTCTGGCCGCCGGCGCTGTCGCCCACGCCGACCGACGCGAGAATCGTGCCGTCGGTCGAGCTGAACGTCCCGGTGTCGCGCAGTACCTGGCCGCAATCCGTGTGGCGCGTGACGGACCAGAACTCGCTCCCGTTGGCGGCGCGCTGACGCCAGACCGGACGCCGCTGCCTCAGCGTCCGCCAGACGCCGTGCTGACAGTCGGTCCGATATCGGTCGGGGTCGAACAGGTCGATGGTGTCGAGGTCTGGGGTGAGTTCCGGGAGAGCGGTGATCCTCACGGCCGCAACGCCTCCTCCGGCGCGGGAGAGGTGAGCCGAGCGTCCTTCTTGTTCTCCAGGAGTTCCGCGAGCCTCGCCACCGTGGGATGGGCGAAGAACTCGCGCGCTGTCACATGCTGGATGTCGCGCAGGCGATCAAGGACCAGGACGCTTTGCAGGGACGTACCGCCGAGGGCGAAGAAGTCGTCCTCGCGCCCTACGCGGTCCAGTCCGAGGGACTCGGCCAGAATCGTGCAGACCGCTTCCTCGGCCGTTGTCCGGGGCGGCTCGTAAGGTGGCAGCTCCATCAGATCGCGGGAGCACCAGGGGCTCGGCAGCTTGCGCCGGTCGACCTTGCCGTTGGGATCCAGCGGTAACCGTTCCACGAGTACGAAGTACGAGGGCCAGGCGTGGGCGGGGAGTTCGTCGACCACCATGGCCCGCAGGTCGGCGACGCCGATGGAGGAGTCCGCGGACGGCACGATGTAGGCCACGAGACGTTTCTCGGCGTCGGTTGTGTCCACGGCGGTGACGACGGCACTGTCGACGCCCTCGCAGGTGTCCAGGAAGGTCTCGACTTCCCCCGGCTCGACCCGGAACCCACGGATCTTCACCTGCCGGTCGATGCGCCCATGGAACTCGAAGACGCCGTCCGGGCGTCGGAGCCCGAGGTCACCCGTGCGGTACATGCGCGCACCGGGCACAGGGGAGAACGGATTCGGCATGAAGCGCTCCGCGGAAGCGCGCGGTTGACGAAGATACCCTCGTGTCAGCCCGGCACCAGCCACGAAGATCTCCCCGACGGTCCCGTCGGGGACGGGACGCAACTCGGAGTCCAGGATCATCATGGACCGGCCGGCCAGAGCCGTGCCGAGTGGAACCCGCACGCAGTCGTCGTCGGGCCGCGTGCGATGCAGCGACGCGAACACGGTCGTTTCGGTGGGCCCGTAGGCGGCGAGCACCTCGCGAGACGGGCCCGCGGCGGCATCGCCGATGTGCTTGGGAGACAGGACATCGCCTCCCGTGATGATCCGGTCTACCTTTCCGAGGGAATGCCGCCCCTGCCGCATCAAGGCGTGGAAAAGACCAGTGGTCAGGAACAGCCAACCCGGGGCGCAGGCATCGAGGTCGCGTTCGATCGCCGCTATGGACATCTCGTCACAAGCGATGAGCGCGACGCGGGCGCCGTTGCCCAGCGCACACCAGATCTCGAAGACGGAGGCATCGAAGGCGGTGGGCGCGAGCTGCGCAACGACGTCCGACTGCCCGATGCGTAGCCGTGGGTCGGCATCGATCAGGTTCATCACGTTCGCATGCGTCACGGCCACGCCCTTGGGCGCCCCCGTGGACCCTGAGGTGTAGACGGTGTAGGCCAGGTTCTGCGGCGAGACCGCGGTATCGGACCACGAGGGCGGAAGCTGCGGGCCGGCGGTGAACGAGGACGTCCCGTCAGGCAATTCGACGACCCTCAGCCCGCCGGCCTCCCACCGTCCGGCGGAGGCTGGTGGCGCGACCATCAAGCTCACCTGGGCATCGGCCTGGATCAGGGCTTGGCGGCGTTCGGGATAGCTCGGATCGACGGGCACGTAGTAGCCGCCGGCCTTCAGTATCCCGAGCGCACCCACGATGAAGTCCGGTGAGCGGGAAACCGCCAGGCCGACCGCGGTTTCGGGTCCCGCGCCCAGGCGCCTCAGCTCGGCCGCCACCGAGCACGCCAGAGCGTCGAGCCGTCCGTAGGTGAGGGCGGAGCGGCCCGCGATGACGGCTGTCGCCGTGGGCTGCCGCTCGGCCCACCACCGCACCCGTTCGTGGATGCTCGCGTGAGATTCTGGATCCGGGGTATGCAGGGATGTCACCTCATCACCTCAACTCTGGACGCTGCTTGCTGGGGCAGCGGGGCTTGCCGGGGTCGCTGACCGCAACAGTTCTTCTCCGAGTTCGGCCAGTCGTGCCGCACTCGTGCGCAGCACCGTGTAGTGGTTGCCTGAAAGCGTGACGACCTGGAGAGCGCCACACAGCGCCTGCCAGTCCGCCGCCTGAGGATGTGAGTCCTCGGCCTGAACGAAGCAGCCCGGCCCGGCGTACCGCCGGGGTGTGTGTTCCCCCACCAGGCGCGTGGTTTCCACGAAGGCCTGATACCGAGTCAGCAGCTGGTTCGCGTCCAGGAGATGGCCGGCCCCTCTCGCGCGCGCGAAGGCGAGGGCTTCGCTGAGGACTTCTCCGGGTGTGCGGCGGTCGAGGTCGTGCGGCAGCGGCCCGGTATCGATACCTGTGCTCAGCGACAAGTCGTGGAGGAAGGTGGCGAGCAAATCGGGCACCGACGCCTGCTCGCGCGAAGCGTACGCGGTCGAGTCGATCATCAGAACGGGAGGCAGACCGCCCACCCGCTCATGCCAGATGCGGGCCATTTCGTGTGCCAGCACGCCACCAGCCGACCATCCCGCGAACGCGACCGGGGCAGCGGACAGACTGCGCCGCAACTGCTCCACATGGTCGGCCGCCAAAGAAGTCAGGGAACGGTCGCTGATGCCGTCCACGTCCACCAGCCTGCGCTGGTACCGATTCTGTAGCGCAGAGATCCACGGCCCGTAGCTGAAGCCGGCGCCTTCGATGCCGACCAGTACGAGGGTGGGTGCCGCACTGCCGATGTCTCCGGAGGGCCAGCCGCCGCCGTGGCTCAGGGCAGTGGCCAGTTCGCCCACGGTCCGGTGTGCGGTGATGTCGCCGATGGGAACGTCGAAGCCGTGTTCTTCCAGCCGGGTGAGGAGCTGCACGAGGAACAGCGAGGTGCCGCCGAGGTCGCGGAACTCGTCGTTCCGGCCGATGGTCTCCAGTCCGAGCAGGTCGGTCACGATGTCCGCGATGAGCCGTTCTCCCGGCGTGAGTGTGTCGGCCTCGACTCGGTGTGCGGGGCGCGGGGCGGGCGGTGGCAGGGCGCCCTGGTCGACCTTCCCGCTCGGAGTCAGGGGGAGCCGCGGCAGGACCACAACCGACGACGGCACCATATGTTCCGGCAGCCGCTCCCGCAGCGTACGCAGCAGCGCGGGCAGAGACGGTTCCCGTCCGGGCTCCGGCGACACATATCCGACCAGGCCGAGCCGGTCGTCGGAGACGGGCAGCGCCACCACGACGGCCTCGGCGATGTCCGGCAGGCTCAGGAGTACCGCTTCGACCTCGCCCGGTTCGATGCGGAATCCCCGGATCTTCACCTGGCGGTCGAGGCGACCGAGGATCTCGAACCTTCCGTCCGGCAACTCGCGTGCGAGATCGCCGGTCCGGTAGATGCGTTGGCCGGCTCGGCCAGGAATCGGGTGGGGGCAGAAGCGTTCCGCCGTCAGGGCCGGCCGGTCCGCGTAGCCGCGGGCGAGCCGGTCTCCGGCTACGCACAGCTCCCCCGGCACACCGAGAGGGAGCGGACGCAGCCGATCGTCCATGACGTAGACCTCGGTCGCCGACACGGGTGCGCCGACCGGAATCCGCACGCACGCGTCCGGGAGTCGGCTGACCGGCTCGTAGGTGGCCAGCATGGTGGTCTCGGTCGGGCCGTAGGTGTGCACTGCCGTGCCCGGGAAACCTTGTTCCAGCAGCCTTCGCACCGCATGCGGGTTTCCTGCCTCACCGCCGAAGTAGAGGGCCTTGAGCGGCGCGCTGGCGAGCGGGGCGAGATACGCCTCATGATTGACGAGGGCGCTGGCCAGCGACAGGATTGTGATCCTTTCAGCTGCGAGTTCGGCACCGAGTCTCCGCGGTGACATGACCACTTCGCAGTCGAGGATGTGCACGGACGCCCCGTTGAGCAGCGGTGCCCAGACCTCGAACGTGGTGTTGTCCGAACACAGACCGGCCGTCTGGGCCACTCGGTCGCCCGGCCCGACCTCCACATGGTTGGCGTCGACCACCAGGCCGAGCACGCCGCGGTGGTTGATCTCCACCCCTTTGGGACTGCCGGTCGACCCGGAGGTGAACATCACGTAGGCCAGAGAATCTCGGTGACCGATGTCGGTCAACGGGACCTCATGACGGGGAGCCGAGAGCTCTTCGACGCCCAGTGTCTTGACGCCGTCGGACCAGGGACCGTCCGCTGCCGAGGGGGCCGTGATGGCGATACGCGCACCGCACAGCTGAAGCATCTCCGCGAGACGGTGGTCAGGGTACCCGGGATCCAGCGGTACGTAGGCGCCGCCGGCCTTGAGGATGGCGAGGTACGCGACGACCAAGTCCGCCGACCGCGGCAGACACACGCCCACCCTGTCGCCGTGGCGCACTCCGTGGCTGCGCAGGGACTGCGCGACCACGTCGGTGCAGCGGTCGAGCTGGCCGTATGTGAGCCGCTGAGAGCCATGCACCACGGCGGGGGAGTCGGGTGCACGGCGGGCCTGGGCGGCGAACCGTGCGTGCACCGTCCCCAGCGGGGAAGTCTCCGGTGCAATGGTGTGGTTCCGGTAGACCATGCCCAGCTCGTCGACAGGCCGGTCGGGGTCGTGTGCGGCTTCGGCAAGGAGGGTGCTGTACTGCTCGGCCATCGCCGCGACGGTCGATTCCTCGAGCAGCTCGGAGTCGTAGATCCAGAAGAGCCCGACCGGGTCGGAGCTGGCGTCGACGGTGAGCGTCAAATCCCCCAGCGGGAACCAGTGCTGGGCCGGAATGGCAGAGACCTCCAGGCCGGTGAGCGTGAATCTGCGCTTGTGCGGATAGCGGATGTTGAGGCTCACCTGCTGGTAGGGGACGGTGCCGAGACAACGCTCGGGCTGCAGGGCCTCCATGAGCAACTCGTACGGCGCGTCCTGGTTGGTCATGGCACCGAACACAGCCTGCTTGGTGCGGTCGAGTAATTGCCGGAACGTGGGTACACCGCCGACGTCCACGGGAACCGGGAACGAACCGACGAACATGCCGACGAGGTTCTCCACTTCCGGACGGAAGCGGTCGCCGGCCACCGGGAGCCCGATGGTTGTCCGGGCCTGCCGGGTGTAGCGGGAGAGCAGGACGCCAAGGGCGGCAAGGCTGGTGGCGAGGAGTGTGGTACCCGCGGAGCGGCCGAGAACCATCAGGCCATCAGCGGTCTCGGGCGGAAGATCGACGTGCAGTACGCTCCCAGCGCGTCGGCGCACGGGGGAGCGCCGCCGGTCGACGGGAAGATCGAGCAAGGGCGGAATGTCCGCCAGCGCGCGGCGCCAGTAGGCGACTTGTTTCTGTACCTCGGGCAGTTTCGTTCGCCCGCGCTGCCACTCGGCGTAGTCGGCGGGGCGGATCGGGAGAGGCGTCAGTTCTGCCGAGGTGCCGTCGATCTCCGCTCGGTACAGCTCACCCAGATCGGTCAGCAGGATCGGCCAGGACAGCAGGTCGATGACGATGTGGTGGGCCACCAGAAGCAGGACCCACGCGTCGGTCGCGGTGCGCAGCAGGACACAGCGGAACAACGGGTCAGCCGACAGATCGAACCGGCTCTGTGCGGCACCGTCGACGTACGCCAGCGCGGCCGCACGCGGATCCGCAGCGTTGCGCAAGTCGGTCTGTTCCAGGGGCAGCTCAGCCCCGGCACGTACGGTCTGACGGGGCACACCGTTGACTACGGTCACCGTCGTCAGCAGAGCCTCGTGCCGGCCACCGAGCTGGACGACGGCGCGCGCCAGCGCCCGGGTGTCGAGGGAGCCCAGCAGCCTGAAGGCTCGGACCCCGGTGTACCGGGCGAACTCGGGGAATGCCTGCTCGGTCAGCCATATTCCCTCCTGGGCGTACGACAGCGGGCCGTCACCCGTGCTGTCGGCACGCCGGGGAATGCTGTGCCCGGTCATCGTGTGGCACCAGCCCGAACCGTGCCCGGTTGGGGCAAGGGCTTGTCATCCGCGGTGGTCAGAAATGCCATGGCGGTGCTCCATGCTCGGGCGGCCGCGGTGGGGTGGTGGACATCGGGGGCGAAGGGATTGGCGAACGCGTGCCCGGCGCCGGTGTACGTACACGCCTCCAGATAACCGCCAACCTCGTCGAACGCGGATACGGCGGCGCTGAGTTGGGCCGCGCTGGGGTTGCTGTCCGCAGTTCCCCTGTGCAGTTGGACCAGAGGAACTCGTGCATGCGTCCGATGCAGGGGACTGATCGGCGTGTGCCACCCTTTGTCGAGGTTGCCTCCGTAGAAGCCACAGGCGCGGTGCACACCGATGTCGGCCACGGCGGCGAGCAGGGCCAGCCGTCCTCCCATGCAGAAACCGAGGGCAGCTGCGGAGAGACCGGCTGAAGCGAGTGAGGCGATGGTTCCGGCCATGAGCGCGATCAGGTCGTCATCGTGGAGGAGCGCCTTGCGTTCCTCGGGCGCCAGGCCGGAGGGCTGCCCCGCGAACAGTTCGGGGATGGCGACGACAAACCCCTGTTCCAGCAGACGGGTGGTCGTGTGAGCCGTGAATGCGTCGAACCCGGTGCGGTGGTGCAGGAACATCACGGCATGGTCCGCCGGCGCCTCGGGTGCAAACGTCCACACCGGAGTACGTCCGATCAGGCATCGGTCAGAAGGGTCTGGAAAGCCTGCGGAGAACGGAGCAGGCAACTCGTGCATGGAATCCTCCAACACTTGGACAGGACAATGCGGGCTTCAGACGGGCAGCGACTGCAGCGCGTGCTGCCAATGCCGGATCCGCTCGGCCAGGCCCCTCGGTCCGGCGCCCAGGACCCCTGAGGTGATCGGTAGAACGACTCGGGAACCCTCGCGTCCGATCGTTGCCCGGAACTCGTCCGTCGTGCGGCCCGGTCGGCCCAGTCCGGGCAGTGAGACGAGGGTGTGCGGCATCCGGCGCAGCAGGGCCGCCATGGCGTGACTCGGCGCACCGACGACCGCGGCGGCCGGCCCGAGACCACCGTTCTGCGCGGACTTGAGGTTGTGTGCAGCTATCCCGTCGGCGATCAGTTCGCTGACGGTGCGCCCCTGCCCGTCACGAGCGAGCTGGTTCCTCGCCTCATGGTTGCTCGTCCGTACGAGAACGAAGACCGCGCAGCGACGACGGCGCGCCAGGTCGAACAGCGGCAAGGTGGCGTCGAGGCCCAGGAAGGGAGCCACCGTGACCGCGTCCGCGCCCAGCACGCTCTCCTCGCCCAGGTACAGGCTTGCGTACGACTCCATCGTGTCCTCGGTGTCGCAGCGCTTGGCGTCCGCGATGGTGAGCGTTCCTCGCTGTGCGCAGCCGGCGAAGAAGGTTGCCATGAGCGCCAGACCGTCGGGACCGAACCGCTCGAAGTGCGGGGTCTGCACCTTCACTGCGGCGACCTGCCCGACGACGTCGAGCAGTCGCTCGCAGAACTCCGCGGCGCCGCGCAGGTCATTGGGCAGCCCCCACTCCGACAGCCACCTCTCTGAGGGCGCGACGCCGACCGCCAGAGGCGTGCGCCGGGCCACTCGGGCCGGCCAGTCGGAGAAGCCCTGCCGGGGCTCGGTCCCTGATGTAGCTCGCTGGTCGAACATGGCACTCTCCCGCTTCATCGCTTCGGGACGACCGGTGCGACGGACCGGCGGGCCCGGCTGTCACCCGCCACGAACGGTGCCAGGACGGCTTGCACGTGTTCGTCGGCGGCATGGCCCAGTTTGGCGAGCAGTTCTCCGTAGGTGGGGGCGGCGACGGTCAGCCGCGAGGTACCGAAGACCGCCCGGTCGGCATCGGCAACGCCGGGCCCCGTGTAGGGCACCTCGGCGGCGTGGCGCACGGGCGGCACCTGGCCGCGGACCGCGGGCGCTCGGTGCAGGCTGAACGGCAGCACCTGCGCGGCCAGTGCGGCGATCCGCAGCGTGCCCGAGACCCTGGGGTTGATTTCCAGCACGTGCACGGTGCCCTCGCCAGTCACCAGCAGCTCGACCTCGGTCCATCCGGTGGACTGCGCGGCCACGGCTGTTCGCAGCCCCCAATCGCGCAGTTTCCTGTCGAGTTGTTGGCCGCCGAAGGGGTCGGGGCACAGCCGCAGCCGCCGCCATGGGGGCACGAGACGGCGGCTGGTCGGCCCCTTCCAGACCGGCGGCAGAACCGCCTCTTTGGAATCGTCCCGGTAGACCAGTACCGAGTACTCGGTCCCGTCGGCGTACAGCTCACAGAATTCGTCGGCGGAGGGGTTGGCACTGCGCAGCAGCGCCAGGCGGGTGCCCCTGCTCTGGGTGCCACCGCGTGCCTTGACCACAACGACCGCATCGGCGCTCGCGGCCCTGGCCTCGTGGTGTCTCCACCAGGGCAGGGCGCTGAGGCCGTGTCGCTCGAAGAGCTCACGCATGAGGCACTTGTCGACGCCGAGCCGGGCGGCGACGGGTGACTGAGCGAGTACGGCGTGACCTCGACGGCTCAGCTCGGCGGCCAGCGCGCTGTCGCGCAGGAGTGTTTCGTGGCTGGAGTGGAACACGACCAGTGCCGACCCCACGGCGTCCAGACGTCGAAGCAAGTGGTCCAGCGGCAAGGGGGAGTCCGCGTCCGCGTACAGGATCTGGTCGAGGCCGTCCGGGTCGTGGACGAAATGCCGGAACCAGGTACGCAGGGAATCGGGCGCCACGATGTGCAGTGCACGGGCGTGGGTGTGGTCGGCCATCGCCATCATTCGCCCTCCTGGGGAGTGCGCGGTTGCCGCGGCCGCAGGGGTGTCGCCTCCTGCGAAGAGGCCGGTACGGCCTCGGCGTTCCATGGGGAGGGGTGATCCGAGGACCATGCGGTTGTGGAGTCGCGCTGCCCGGTCAGCACACGCTCTATGCGATCGAGCAGGGCCAGAAGAGGGGTGGTCATCACCGTGGCGACGAGTGCGACCAGGACCAGGATGGTGAACAGGAGCGGCGAAAGGATGCCGAGTTCCAATCCGATGCTGAGAATGACGAGTTCGGTGAGGCCCTTGCAGTTCGTGAGGAGGCCGAGCCGTACGGCGGACATCCGGTCGATGCCCGTGCCGAGGGCACCGACCGTGGTGCCCGCCCACTTGCCAGCGATGGCGACCGCGAGCAGGAGGAGGAACCACCACCAGTGGGAGGCGTTCCGGCCCAGGAGGCCCATCTCTGTCTGCAGGCCCACCAGGGCGAAGAACGGTGGCAGGAGCAGCGCCAGCGTCACAGATTGGATCTTGCCGCTCGCTTCCCGCAGGCGGGGCGCGTTTCGCGGGCACACCGTGCCGAACAGAAATGCGCCGAAGACGAGATGGATCCCGATCCAGTCCGCGGCCACCGCCGAGGCGAGCACGCCGAGGCTCATCAGCGCAAGTGCACCGTCCGCCACCGGCCCTGACCGCTGGGGGCGAAGCATTCTGCGCAGCGCCGGGCGGACGACGTACAGCATGATCAGCACCAGCACCAAGGTCAGCAGTGCCGTGCGTATGACCGCGAACCAGGAGTCCCCCCTGATCTGGGCGATGACACAGGCGAGCAGCAGCCAAGCCACCAGGTCCGCGATCGCCGCGCAGACCATCGCGAGAGTGCCGACGGGTGTCTGGAAGATGCCGCGTTCCATCAGGATCCGTGCGAGTACAGGGAACGCGGTGACACTCATCGCCGCGCCGATGAACAAGGCGAACGTCTCCCGGTCACCGGTCGATGAACCCAGCTCCCCGTAGATCGCCGTGCCCACCGCGACTCCGAGCGCCAAGGGGATCGCGACGGACACCTGTCCTATGACACTTGCGGTGGAGCCTCGTCCGCGCAGAAGATGCCCGTCGAATTCCAGGCCGACGAGGAACATGAAGAACGCCAGACCGAGTTGGGCGACCATGTCGACGTGGGGGAGCACGCCCGGTGCGAACAGCCACGCCGAAAAGTCCGGTGCCAGCAGACCCAGGACGGAGGGCCCGAGCAGGATGCCTGAGAGCATTTCGCCGACCACCCGGGGCTGCGCCAGGGCACTGACAACTGTTCCGGCCAGGCGAGCAGCAGCAATGATCACGGCGAGCGCGAGCAGGACACGCCAGACCTCCACGGTCGGGCCCTCCACCGCTGCCGGTGCGGAGCCGTGGGTTCGTTCGTGCGCCGACGGAATGAGCAGGAACAGTGTCACGACGATGGGCAGACTGACGAGCAGCAGATGGGTTGTACCGAGTCGGGCTGCGCTGGGCAAGGACGCTCTCCTTACGCGGTGGTCGGCCAGTGAGCGCCCTTGGCTGGGACTCACCCGTTCCCGAAGACCTCGGCGAAGGCTTCGGCATAATGCTCGGGCAGGGAACTGCGCTCCTCGTAAAGGAAGTTCACCGGCAGCCGGATCCAGTGATCGAACAGGTAGTCCGCCTGCGGGAAACGACGGTCGTTGATCCGGGCCGAGGTGAGCGCGGCCCGGGCCATACGCGGTGACCACTCAGGGGCGCTTCCGCGGAACAGTTCGTAGTGATGCAGGGGGCGAGTGGCCGGCGTCCTGACTTTCAACCCGCGCTGTTGCAGCTGCCGGACCAGGGTGTCGCGATCGATCGGAGAGTCAGCGCTGATCTCCACCGGTCCGTCGTACCAGGCTCCCGTGGTGCAACCGGGCTCGAGGGGCACTGCCCGGATTCCGGGCAACTGGGTCAGCGCACCGATGAGTTGACCCACGTTTTCCTGTCGCCTGGCCACCAGGGTGTCGAGGTTGTTCAGATGCTCCAGGGCAAGCACTGCGGCCGTCGGGCTGATGCGCAGGTTTCCGCCGAGGCCCGTCTGCAGGAAGGGCGCGTACGCTCCGCTATCGATGGTGAGATCGGTCCGGTGCCGGAAATTCGCGAACAGGCAGGCGCGGGCGTACAGATCGGGGTCGTCGGTGAGCAACATACCGCCGAGTCCACCGGAGACGGCCTTGTGCCCGCCGATACTGAAGACGGAGATGTCGGCCAGCGAACCGACCGGCCGGTCACGATACAGGGCGCCATGGGCGTGAGAACAGTCCTCGATCAGCGCTATACGCCTGGCCTGCGCCTCGGAGAGGATGTCGTCCATCGGGCATGGATTTCCCCACAGGTGGGTCACCACCCATGCAGCGGTGCGCTCGGTGGTGACCGATACGAGTTCCTTGGCGGAGACATTTCCCGTGCGTGCGGCAGCGTCGGCGAGTACCGGAACGCCACCGAGCATCAGCAAGGGGGTGGCCGAGCTGAAAAAGGTGAAGACCGGGCAGACCACTTCGTCGGGCTCGGCCACACCTACGGCGAAGAATGCCGCAAGTAACGCCGATGTCCCAGAGTTGAGTGCCAGTGCGTATGCACGTCCATGGTATTCCCGAAAGGTCTCCTCAAGGGCTGCGAGCTCATCTCCGTAGCCATAGTCGAATGACCGTCCCCGACGCAGCATACGGGTCACGCATTGGATTGTCTCCTCCTCGTAGACAGGCCATTCCGGGGGATGCGGCACAAGGACGTCGGTCGAGGCATCAGGACTCGACCGTGCGATACGCGCACCAGGTAATGTCATGCACACCCTTTCTGCATACAGCCGACGTCCTCTCGCCATAAGGGGTTCGGGCGCACCGCTGAGCGGACCCGCAGACAACGTGGTGCGACACCATGAAGTCGCGGCCAAGCGGACTATAGGAGTCGGCAGTTCGCTGAGTCAATGTTTCGACTTTTCGCCCGGAGCGAGTTGCGATAACTCATGGAGTCCCGTAACGAGTGTGGAGTGGCTTCGCTTCACAGCAGTCGTGTACCTGAATCGTCCATGGATTACTGGGAGCGTTGCCACTGGCTGGCTGGTGGACTATGTTCGGCGTCCGTCCCGGAAGCTCTGTGAGAGTACGTGTCACCCGACTCGTGGGGAGATCTGCCATGAATGAATTCATGTCGTCGACGGGAACCATCGACGAACGGATTCAGGAGCATCTCGACAAGGAATTCAGCGACGACCGGGAGGTTCTCAGCCTCTCCCAGCACTTCCGTCGCGAGGGGTACGTGAAGGTGCCCAACATCGTGCCCGCCGATATCAAGGACGCCGTCAGCGCCGATGTCCGCCGTCTCCTGGATCAGGTCAAGCGCGTCGACATGACACTGAATGAGACGTCGAACAGCCCGCGCCGGATGAGCACACTCGGTTTCCGGTCCATCGCCGACAACAGCACGCTGGTGCCCGAGATCTACGAGTCGTCGGCGTTACTCGCCTTCCTCTCGCGGCTGGCCAGGGACAAGGTCGTGCCCTGCCCGTACGAGCCGGAGCGCTACGTCATGACCAAGCAGGAGAAGGTCGGCGACACACACGGCTGGCACTGGGGCGACTTCGCCTTCGCGCTCATCTGGATCATCGAAGCGCCCGAGAACGAGGCGGGCGGCATGCTGCAGTGCGTACCGCACACCGACTGGAACAAGTCGGATCCACGAGTCCACGACTATCTCGTCAGGTACCCGGTCAAGACCTATGAGCACCGCACCGGCGACATCTACTTCCTGCGCACCGACACGACGCTGCACCGTACGGTGCCGCTGAACCGTGACGCCACGCGCATCATTCTCAATACGGCCTGGGCGAGTGCCCTGGATCTGGAACGCTCGGGAACACATGAGACGATGGAAGCCCTGTTCGATTGAACCGGAGGAATACGGCTCCCGCTCCGCTCAGTGTGGGGAGCGGCGGGACGCCACCTCGTCGATGAGCTCGCCCAGAGTCGGCCGTCGCATGAAGTCCCGCAGGCGGACGGCGACGCCGAGATGGGATCGCACCATCGACACGAGTCGGCCGGCCGTGACTGAAGTACCGCCGCATTCAAGAAAGTTGTCCGCCGGTTCGGCGTGCTCGACGTCCAGGACCAACTGCCAGATCCGCTGTACCTGCTCGGCCGTCGCGCTCTGCGCGGTCTCGCCGTGCGCCGCGCGAGGAGGCGGGACGCGGTCCGATCGGGGGCGCCGGTCGGGCAGCGGCAGTGCTGCTCGGTCCAGCTTGCCGTTCGCGTTCCGCGGCAATCGCCGCACCATGACGATGGCCTCGGGCACCAGGTGGTCGGGCAGCCTGCCGAGGAGAGACAAGCGCAACGCGGCAGGCGACACGTGCGCCCCCGGGCCAGTTGCCGCTGGGACCACATAGGCCGCCAACCAGGTGCCTTCGTCGTCGGTTCCACTGATGACAGCTGCCGCTTCGACGCCGGCGTGGTCGAGGAGAGTCGCCTCGATGTCGCCCGGATCGACTCGGTGGCCGCGCACCTTGATCAGGGAGTCGGTCCGCCCGTGATGGCGGAGCACGCCGTCGTTGTCCACCGCGGCCAGATCGCTCGTGCGGTACATCCGTTCGCCCGGCACCGTTCCACACGGATTGGGCAGCAGCCGCTCGGCTGTCAACGCGGGCCGGCCCAGATAGCCCCGGGTGAGCTCCGGGCTGGCCACGAACAGTTCGCCTGTACGGCCTGCCGACAGAGGGTTGAGCTGTTCGTCCAGGATCAGCAGCCGCACATCGGGCCACGCCCTGCCGACAGGCGGTGGCACGGTTCGCTCGCTTCCGGTGACCGAACGTGAGGTGATCCGCCCTGACCAGGGTACGAGGCAGCTTGTGACGCCGTTGGCCTCCGCCGAACCGTAGGAGACCGCCACTTCGAACGGCAGGGTAGCCGGTGGCCAGCGCAGCACACGGTCGCCGCCCACGGTGACCAGGGAGAGCGGCGCGTCGGCCGGCCAGGGCAAGGTGCTGAGCTCCTGCGCGGTCGGGGCGCTGAGGAACGCCTTGGTGATGCCTCGCTCCAGGAGCCAGTCGCGCAACTCCGCGGGGGAGGCGACCACCTCCGGTTCACCCGCGTGCACGCTGGCCCCGGAGGCCAGATAGGGCCAGAGTTCGCCGACTCCGGCCGAGGAACCCGGAGGAGCCAGCCAGCTCGCGCGGTCCGTGGGGACGATGCGGTGCCCTGCCCTGTGGGTGGCGACGCAGTGGCTGACGGACCGATGGGTCACTCCCACTGGCTTGGGCGCACCGGTCGAACCGGAGGTGTGCACGACATACGCCAGATTGTCGGGGTGCACGGCCACCGGCTCGGTCGGCCCGCTCCCTTCCCGGCGGCCGCCGGGTGGCTGCCGCACGTAGAGGATGCGATCCTCCGGTGTCCCCTGTGGGGGAGGGGTGCCTGGACGCATCATCAGCAATTGGGGCGGGAGCGCGGCGAGTACGGCTGCCGTGCGTTGTGCGGGCCACCTCGGATCGAGCAGATGGGCCGTGGCCCCGGTCTTGAGCACCGCCAGAAAGGCGACAGCCAGGTTGAGGGAACGCTCCATCCACAGTCCCACGGGAGTCTCTCTGCGTACTCCTCGCGCCCGGAGTTCGCCGGCCAGGGTGTCGGACCAACCGTCGAGCCGGCGGTAGGTCAAATCGCCGTACGCGTCGGTCACCGCCAGGGCTTCGGGGGCGCGAGCCGCCTGCGCCGTGATCAACCGGGCAACGGGGATTGCCGAAGGCCCGGCGCTGGACGCTTCATTCGTGGCAACAGTTGTGGTCAAGGTTCACCTGCTCATGGCGTCGGGATTCTTCGGGGCGTTTTTCTGTGCGTGATTCAGTGTCTTCCAGAGCATCCACTCTTATCGATACGTTCTTCTGAGGTCGAAGCCGCGTTTGAGAGGTTGACGATGAACTCAGTGCTGGACTGCATTGTTATCGGATACAACGACCCCCCTCTCTCATTTCATGAGCACCGTCTGATGGCCCAGGAAGAGGCCTCTCCGGAGCGACGGGTCTTCATGCGCGAACATCTGCTGCTGGATGGCGAGCGACTGGCGCCGATGGACGTCATCAATCATGGCATGAAGGCTTCCACGAAGCCGGGGGAGCATCCCTACTATCACGTGGGCGAGGTGCCCAACCTCGCGGCTGTTTACCTCACGAGCTTCCTGCGGAACAAGGGATTCCAAGCCGAGTACGTAAGCCTCTTCAGGCCGGAACGGCTCAGGCTGGAGGAACTGCTGGAGCAGCGGAATCCGCGCGTGGTGGCCATCACGACGACGTTCTACTTGATGCCGTGGCCGGTCCATGAGATATGCCGGTTCATACGCGAGCGCAGCCCGGGGACGCATATCGTCGTGGGCGGCCCGCTGGTCGACAACCTGGCGGTCGATCTGTCGGACGAGGCTCTCGCCGGAGTCTTCGAGTGGGTGGGCGCCGATTCCTACGTCCGGGAGTCACAGGGAGAGGCCACCTTGGGACTCGTGGTCCGCTCGCTGCGCGACGGGACAGACCTGACCCGCGTCCCCAACCTCTACTTGCGCGACGACGGCTCGTTCCGCTTCACCGGGGTGAAACCCGAGGCGAACAGCCTGGACGAGTGCGCCATAGACTGGGGCATTTGCGGTGGTGACCGCCTCGGTGCCACCGTCCAGACGCGCACAGCCCGAAGTTGCGCGTTCAAGTGCAGCTTCTGCGACTTTCCCGTTCGGGCCGGAGCGCTCAGCCTTGCGTCAGTCGAGGTGGTCGAGCAGGAACTCCGGCAACTGGCCGGCCGGGGAGTGAAGAACCTCGTGTTCGTCGACGATACGTTCAACGTCCCCGTCGGCCGCTTCAAAGAGCTGTGCCGCATGATGATAAGGAACAACTTCTCATTCGAGTGGTACTCGTTCTTCCGGTGTTCAGCGGCCCGGGACACCGAGATATACGACCTGATGCAGCGCAGCGGCTGCCGTGCGGTATTCCTCGGGATCGAGACGGGTGATGACTCCGTGCTGCGCAACATGGTCAAGTCGAGCAATATCGACCAGTACCGGTTCGGCATCGAGCAACTCCACGCACGCGGCATCGCCACCTTCGCATCCTTCATTTGCGGATTCCCTGGCGAGACCGAGAACACCGTGAAGAACACGATTCGCTTCATCAACGAGACGGAGCCGACTTTCTACCGGGCCGAACTCTGGTTCTACAACCACCGTTCTCCCATCCATCGCGAGGCGCAACGGCTCGGCATCACCGGCGAGGGCTACGACTGGGCGCACGCCACCATGGACTCGCACCAGGCGGCCGACGCGGCCGACACGCTCTTCCGGCAGGTCACCGGATCCGTATGGATGCCCGGTTACAACTACGACTTCTGGGCCGTGCCCTACCTGCTCGGAAAGGGGCTGACCATGCGTCAGTTGATCGACTTCCACACGAACGTCAGCGCACTGCTTCCCTATAACGCCGCGGACCCCGCCAATGCCACCGAAGCGGCGTTCAGGACAACTCGGCTCAGCCAACTGACGGACTGGTTCAAGTCAGTGCGCCTCGCACCGCCGATGTACCGCATGGGCCCCGACCACGCAGCACTGTCGTGAATGTCCTCGCGGTGTCACTCCGGCAGATCACGGAGCCGGACCCCCGGCGCCTCGGTGCCTGCGTCGAGAACTGCGACGAGCTGCGCGATGCGGGAGCCGATCGTCGCTGCGTCCCAGAGATCCACCGCGTACTCGAGATCCAGGGTGAGCCCGTGGGGATGTCCTGTCACGAAGAGCGTCAACTCGTAACGGCTCACGCCGGCTGTGACGGACACCGGCCTCACCGCACAACCGGGGAGGGACAGTGCCAACTGGTTCGGGCTGACCCACTGCACGGTCGTCTGGAACAACGGCATGCGGGTGAAACTGCGCGGCGCGCGGACGGCCTGGACAATCTCACTGAACGGCAGCTGCTGGTGCTCGTATGCGCCGAGCATCACCTCGCGCACCCGTGATACCAGTTCCCCGAAGGTGAGATCGGGTTCATACGTCATGCGCAGCGGTACGAAGTTGGCGAAGCACCCCATCACATCCTGCAACCCGCTGAACGGACGGTTGTCCACCAGCGTTCCGACCACGAGGTCCCGCTGGCCGCTCCACCGCTGGAGTACGACCGCCAGCCCCGCGGTCACCGTCATGAAGGGTGTGGCACGGCGGTCCCGGGCCAGACGGGCGAGTCGCTGACCAATCGCTTGGGGAACCACCGCCGTACAGGAGCGGACGGCAGGACTCGTTCGTCCCGCTCTGGCCTCGGTCGGCAGGGACAGCTCGCTCAGGCCGGCGAGGTTCTCCACCCAGTACGCCTTGGCCTCGGGGCCTTGGCCGGCCAGCCAGTCACGCTCCCGCGACACGTAATCGGCGTAGTGCACACCCGGTTTCGGCAGGTTCGGCGCCCGGCCTTGGATTGCCGCGGCGTACCCCTCGTTCACAGCACGGTGGAAGACGCCCATCGACACCCCGTCGGTGACGAGGTGGTGCATGGTATAGGCCAGGATGTGGTCTTCTTCGGCCAGCCGAACGAGCAATGTTCTCAGCAGAGGCGACCTGCCGATGTCGAACCGTTCCCTGGAAGCTTCGCGGACAATGCGCAGTGCTTCGGCGAGGCGGTCCTCCACGGGGAGCTGGTCGAGCAGGACAAGAGGCAGGTCCACGCGCGCGCCATCCGCGAAGCACTGCTCGGGTGTCCCGTCCTTCACTTGGAACCACGTCCGCAGACTCGGCTGGCTCTCGACAGTCAGCTGGAAAGCGTCTCGCAGCGCCGCCACATCGAGCGGTCCGCGGATCCGGTGCGCGAAAGCGCTGTTGAAATCGTCTGCTGCGCCGAGCGTCAGCTGCTCATTGATCCAGATCTGGAGTTGGGCCATGGAGACCGGAGACCGCTCGACCGGCGTGCCGACGCCCGGTGCGGCGGCGGAACCGGGCACGGGGCCGGTGGCCAGATGCGGATGCCGGCGGACGAGTTCAGTGGCCAGTTCATGGATCGTCGGACAGGTGAAAACATCACGAACGCCCACCGCGACACCGAGCTGTCGGCCGACCTCCTGCGCGAGTTGCGATGCCAGCATGGAATGCCCGCCCAGGGCGAAGAAGTCGTCGTCCGGGGCGATCCGTTCAGCGGGCAGGTGAAGCGACCACGCGTCGTGAAGCACGCTCTCCAGTGCGGTGCGAGCGGTTGTCTGAACGGTTCCAGCGGTGCCCGGTGAGAGTGCTGCGCCGGAGGGGGAATGGGGCGAGGCGGGAGACGCGTCTGCCGACATGACGACGGCAGGTATCCAGGAACGCGGCAGCCGGGCTGCGAGGTACTCCCGCAGTCGGCGTGCACCATCGACCTGGGCCGCCCTCTCCGGCAGTACGTATGCCACCGGACCCTTCTCAACGCCTTCCTTCAGGACGATCGTGGCATCGCGGACCGCCGGGTGGCCGCGCAGGACGGTCTCCAGGTATTCGAGCTGGACATCGAGATGACCCAGCTTGGCACGCCGCGCCAGAAGGCCCAGCGTCTCGACGTCTCCGTCCGTTGTCCGCCGCGCCGAAGCACCGGTCCCTGAAGGCACGGCGACTCCGTCGGTTCCTCGTGTGAGCTCGTGGAGTTCTCCGACACACCCCACGGGAAGTACGTTGCCATCCAGGTCGAACACCGACCGCGGGGCTGCCTTTGCCGCACCTTCCTCGGAGGGATCCAGCATGGGCAGCGAGAGGATGGGCGCGTCGAGGTTGTGCGCGGCCGCTTCGATGATCCGCGTGTAATGCCGTACGACCTGCTCCACAATCGGGGGCTCGAACAGTGCGGTGTCGTACTCCACGCACATCGTCCAGGCGTCCTCGTCGAAGACATGCTCGACCAACAGATCGAAGCGCGCGCGGCTACGGGGGATTTCGACCAGGGACGCGTGGAGGTCCGCGAACGTCGTCCGGGAGTAGTCGCGATCCCAGATCGTACAGATCAGCTGCACCAACTGAGGGTGGCTCGGATCCCGCGCGGGCTTGAGGGCTTCCACGACTTTCTCGAACGGAATCTCCGCATGGTCGAGGGCGTCGAACACCGCGTCACACGCATGGTCGACGAGCTCGCGGACGACGGTGCGGCCGGTCGGGTTCAGCCGCAGCGGCACGATGTTGGCGAAGGCCCCCACGGTGTCGGCGAATCGGGCCGGCCGTGGGTCGGTGCCGGTGCCGATGACGAGGTCGGTGCGGCCGGTGTAGCGGTAGACCAACGCGGCGAAAGCGGCGGTGAGCGCGGCGAGGCGACTGTTGCCGGCTGCGGACGACAGCCGGGTGAGTGCTTCCTGGGTACCGCGGCCGACCTCGAAAGCGTCCCGACGGCCCTGGTGGAGTTTGACCGCCGGCCGTGGTCGATCCGTCACAAGCTCGAGGGCGGTGGGCGCGCCGGCGAGCGTGTCCACCACCTCGCCGAGTTCAGCGTCCCAGGCCCCTTGACCCGCCGCGTCATGCTGGGTGCGTGCGAAGTCCAGATAGCCCGCCGGCGCTGGCCGGTCCGACACGGTGGCGGTTTCGCGCAACTCCGCGTAAAGACCGATGAGTTCGTGGATCAGCAGCCGCAGGGACGAGCCGTCGCAGGCGATGTGGTGCACACCGAGAAGCAGCAGATGATCGTCCACGCCCAGCCGGAACACCGAACAGCGCAGCAACGGGCCGTGCTCCAGGTCGTACGGAGCTTCGACGTGCCGCTGCGTGAGCGACAGCAACTCGTCCATCCGCACCTCACCGGGCGGTTGCGAAAGATCCACGACGGTCTCGCTCAGCTTTATGGCCCGCGGTGCCCAGATCACCTGTACGGGTTCACCGCCCTCCAGCGGAAACGTGGTCCGAAGGGCCTCATGCCGCTGGACCAGAATCCCAACCACGTGTTCGAGGAGGTTCAGTCGCAGCGGTCCACGCAATCGGAGCGCGCACGATTCGTTGTAGAGCCCGGATGCCCGTGCGCTCTGATCCGCCAGCCAGATCTGGCGCTGCTGGAAGGAGAGCGGGCCGGCCGCGACCCGCTGGGCCGCGGCGGCCGTTCGGTCACGCATCGGCGAACTCGGCATCAATCGCCGCCGCGATGCCTCTGGTCGTCGGGTCCTCGAAGAACTCCTGCGGCGTCAGCAGGACGCCGAACTCCGTGTGTACCCGCGACAGCACACGCAACACCTGGAGACTGTTGCCGCCGAGCGCGAAGAGGTCGTCGTCCACACTGACGGACTCCGCACCGAGAATCTCCCGAACGATCTCGCCCACCGCCAGCTGGAACCGCGTCAGTTCACGGGGCGGCGCGGACAACTGCACCGGGGGGCGCTCCGCCATCGCGGACAGGGCCAGGACGTCGACCTTCCCACTGGTGGTGGTGGGGATGGCATCGACGAGGAAGATCTCGCCCGGCACCATGTACGGCGGCACCCAAGCTGCCGCGGCCGCCTTGACGTCGTCGGCCGTGGCTCCGTTGGCCGCCACCACGTAACCCACCAGGCCGGTGTCTCCACTGTCGTTCCTGGACGCGACCGCGGTGGCCTTCACGACGTCGGGATGCCGCGACAGCGCCTGCTCGACCTCGCCGAGCTCGACCCGCATGCCGCGGATCTTCACTTGACGGTCGACACGCCCCGCGTACAGGAGGTCGCCGTTCGGGAGCCGGCGTACGAGGTCCCCCGTGCGATAGAGGCGCCCGCCTGGTGTATTCCCCTCGGGATCCGGGAGGAACATGCTCGCTGTCAGGCCCGGCCGGGCCAGATAGCCGCGCGCCACTCCCGGGCCCCCCACGTACAGCTCGCCCACGACTCCGATCGGAACGGGACGCATTCGCTCGTCGAGCACATGCGCATGATGATTGGCGAGCGGCCTGCCGATCGGTGGCGCGGAGCGCGACGTCCCGGTGCACACCTTGGCGACGACCTCCACGGTTGCCTCCGCAGGGCCGTAGCCGTTGACGAAGAGCCGTCCGGGCGCCCAGCGGTTGGTGAGTTCTGCCGTGAACGGCTCGCCGCCGATCGACATCACTCGAAGGTCGGGCAGGTCTTCGGGCCGCAGGGCCTCCAGGAGGCTGGGTGTGGTCATCAGCGCGGTGACGCGATGGTCGCGCAGCATCGTGTGCAGCGCGAGTGGGGTCAACTTGGTCGCGTCGCCGGCGACGTGCACGCTGGCGCCGGTGAGCAGTGCCCCAAAGATCTCGAAGACGGATACGTCGAACCAGAGTGCGGCGCACTGAGCGATCCGGTCCTGCTCCGACAGCGCGAAGAACTCCTGGATCATGTCCACGAAGTGGGTCACGGACCCGTGATCGACCAACACACCCTTGGGCCTGCCGGTACTGCCCGATGTGTAGATGACGTAGGCGAGGTGGCCCGGCACGAGAGGCACCGCCGGAGCGGGGGAGCCGGGTGTCTCGGCGGGCAGCTCGTCGAGCAGGAGGACTCGGGGCGCCGGGTCGGGAAGCCGAGGAGCGAGCCCGGTGCTGGTCAGCACGACGTCGACAGTCGCGTCGTCGAACAGCGCGCTCATCCTGTCGACGGGCGTGGCGGGATCGACCGGTACGTACGCGCCTCCTGCCTTGACCGTGGCCAGAAGCGCGACGACCGCCTCGACACCGCGGTCCAGCAGGACCGCACACCGCCTTTCAGGACGTACGCCCCGTTCCACGAGGAGCGCCGCGAGGGCGTCGGTACGTCGGTCGAGTTCCGCGTAGGTCAGCGCACCGCCCTGGTCGTCGGAAACCGCCGGGCGGCCGGGGTGGCGCTCCACCTGTGCCCTGAACCGCTCGGGAATCGTCGACGGCGTGAAGGGGCGGACGGGGCCACGACTGGTGCGGGCGATGAGCTCCGACTCCGGTGGAGTGACAAGACTCAGATCCCCGATCCGTGTCCGGGGAGCGGTGAGCGACTGCCGCAGCAGTTGCTCGAACCGGTCGAGCAGACGTGCGGCGCCGGGGCGGTCCAGAAGTCCGGCCCGATGGACCAGCGCCAGGCAGCCGGTGCTCTCGTGAGAAGGAGCCGAATCGTCGGCGAGCTCTACGGTGAGGGCGAGATCGGTGCCGAAGTCGTGATGAGGCGGTATCAGCGACTGCAGGTACACGCCTGGAGCCAGTTCGTGGGCGTGCGGGGCCCTGGCGACCGTGACGATGGCGCGGAGCGGTGCCCCCACGGAATCACCGGCATCGTCACCCGGTGACGGCAACGGACGATCGACGGGCAGCGCGTGGGCCGACTCTGCTTCGACAGCGCTGCGGCACCGCTCGGCGAGGGCCGTGACCGTCATACGGGGGTCCACAGTGAGACGGACCGGCACAACGCCGCCGCGCTCCCCGTCCCGCCCGGTAGTTGGAGTCTCCTGCAGTACGCCGAACGCCAGGTCACGCTGGCCGCTGTGTCGATGCAGCCAGGAAGCGAACGCCGCCTGCACGAGGTGCGATGCCGCGACACCCGCCAGAGCCGCGCGCCTGGCCAGCAGAGGGGCAAGATCCGGGGCGAGGCTGCGTGCCACCACCCCATTGCCGACGCATTCCGGGGGTCCGCCGGGCCGGTCGACCGGAAGATCCAGTCGTTCGGCGCCGCGCAGCCCATCGAGCCAACGGGTCGTCCGGTCGTCGAGGCTCGAAGCAACAGCGGGCGGAAGCACAGGACGTTCCGCCGCCGTGTATGAGCCCTGTTTGCGGTAGCGCTGTGAGAGCTCGCCCACCAAAGCGTCGGGCGACGACGTGCTGTGCGCGTCGGCCCCGGCCGTCGCGATGAGCACGATGTGGTGCTCGGGAGCCAGCCGGTGGACGGCAGTGCGTGCTCGGCCGAGCGCGTCGGCGGCGAACTCGGCCGTGATGCGCTGACAGGCGTCGCTGATCGCGTTCTCCTGCTCGGCGGGGTTCAGCCGTGACAGGTCTTGGACGCGCGGTGGTTCAAAAGGCCCGACTACGCGAGACCGGACCGTTTCGTGTACCACGGTGCACAGGGCCTCCAGGTCCAAAGGACCGGTCAGGCTGATTGCCCACGAGAAGACGGGCGTCAGCAGCATTCCAGGTCCACCGGTCGTCTGAGTGCTTCGCATCATCGTCCCGTCCGCCAGGTCAAGTCGTCGATCAGTGGTCAGGGTTTTCTTCCATCCAGCGCCGGAGACTGAGCGGTCGCATGTCGGTCCATACGGCATCGATATAGGCCAGACACTCTTCGCGGGTGCCGGTCTTTCCCGCTGCTCGCCAACCTGCGGGCAGCGGGCGGTCGTTCCACCAGATCGAGTACTGCTCTTCGTGGTTGCACACCACGAGATAGCTCTCGGTGGAGGTTGTATCGAACATGAACCTACTCCCGAAAAGGTGGGTGAGGAGATTGCTGAGGACATCGTTGCCGCGTCACATCATTCGGTCAACGCGAACTATGTGGAACGTGGTTGATGCTTCCGGCCTGCTGTGCAGACAATCCTGGGCGCACCCTCGTACCACCGTGGAGAATTCAGGTGGATGCGGTGCGGAACACCGGACCTGAAAGGGATGACAGAGACAGAGATAAGCAGCAGGATCCCTCATCGCCATGACTGATTGGAGTGTCTGCGATGGAAGTCAAAGATATCGATCTTATGGATACCACCCTCTTCACCAGCCCTCGGGCGCTCGAGGGCTTCGCGCTACTGCGGCGTGAGGCGCCCGTGCATTGGTATGCGGCACCGGACGGCGGCATCGGATTCTGGGTGGTCTCCCGCTACGACGATGTCGTGTGGATGCTGCGGCATCCGGAGATCTTCAGTTCCGAGTACGGGAACATCCTGCCCACGCGTGCACGTCGCGACCCGACTGCGGGCCTGATGACGTTCACCACGGACCCGCCCGTCCACACGAAGCTCCGCTCGCCGTTCAGTGCCTGCCTGACACCGAGGATGGTCGAGAACGTCCGTCCCATGGTGAGCACCATCGTCAGGGGCATCATCGACGAAGTGGCCACCGGGGACCCCTTCGACTTCATGGCGGAGGTGGCGGAACGCCTTCCCCTCGCTGTCTCGTGCGGTCTGATGGGCGTGCCGGAGCAGGACTGGGGCCACGTGCTCGATCTGGCCCACGCCTCGCACGGTATGAAGGAACTGAATCTGGTGGCTCCGACGGCGAGCAGGAAGGGTTCCTCGACGGCCAACCTCACACTCCTCGCCTATCTCACCGAACTGGTCGCCCGGCGCCGTAAGCAACCGGAGGACGACCTCGTGAGCAAGGTGGCGCAGAGCGAGGTCGGCGACCGGCGGTTGACCGACGAGGAGATCGCGGTCAACTGTTTCGCCCTGACTCTCGGCGGTTTCCAGGCCGACCGCAACGCCATGGGTGGCGGTGTGCTCGCGTTGATGGACCATCCCGGCGAGTTCGAGCATCTCGTGCGCGAACCGCAGATCATGCCGACGGCGGTGGACGAGATCCTTCGATGGACCACGCCCACGCTGAACCTCGCTCGGGTCGCGCTGATCGATACGGAGATCGCCGGAGTTCCGATCACCCAGGGCGATCGAGTCAGCGCTTGGCTGTATTCGGCCAACCGCGACGAGACGGTCTTCGAAGAGCCGCATCGGCTCATCCTGACTCGGCACCCCAACCGGCACCTCAGTTTCGGCAACGGTGCCCACTACTGCGCGGGGACCCATGTCGCGCGACTCGAGATGAGCGTGTTGCTGGACACGATCCTCGACCGGGGGCTGCGCTTCGAGAAGGCGGGGGAACCGACGCACATGGCGTCCCATTTCCAGCAGGGTCTGAAGAACCTGCCCGTGCGGCTGGTGAAGCGACAGACACCCCGATGACGACGGATCAGACACAGAACAGCCCTCCGCCGCCGGCACCTGAGACGCTCCGTACCCAGCACGACTTTCTGCGGCTATGGCTGGGACAGTCCATCTCCACCTTGGGCAGCAGCGTTTCGAGTGTGGCGTTGCCCTTGGTAGCGGTGGTCACTCTCAATGCCACCGCGATGCAGGTCGGCCTGCTGAACTTCGCGCAGAGCCTGCCGGTGCTGCCGCTGTCGCTGTTCATCGGAGTACTCGTCGACCGGGTGAGCCGACGTCGCTTGCTCGTCCTCTCCGACATCGGGCGCGGTGTTGTGGTCGGACTCATCCCCCTGCTCGCGCTCGTCGACGCCCTCAGCATGGAGGCCATGTACGCCTGCGTGTTCACGCTGGGAGTCCTCACGATGGTGTTCGACGTCGCGTACATGTCCTATCTGCCGCACCTGGTACCGGGGTCACTGCTTGTCACCGCCAACAGCCGAATGGAACTCACCCGCAATGTGATCGGCCTGGCCGGCAAGGGTGTCGCCGGCGTGGCCGTGACGGTGATGAGGATCCCGTTCGTGGTCGCGGCGGACGCCATCTCCTACCTGTGCTCCGCGGTGAGCGTGGCGCTCATCCGCCGCCCCGAAGCACCGCGCGCGCCCTCGCCGAAGCCGGGCCCGCGGCAGATCCGCCTGGAGATGCGCGAGGGCCTGTCCGCGCTGTTCGCCAATCGCTACCTGCGCGCCCAGACGGTGAACGCAGCGGTCTCCAACTTCCTCACGCAGATCGTCCTGACGCTCTTCGTCCTGTACGCCACGCGGGATCTGCACCTGAGCGGTGGCTGGATCGGAGTGATCTTCGGCGCGGGGAGCGTCGGCGGCGTGGTCGGCAGCCTGCTCGTACCGCGTCTGGTCGACCGGTTCGGATTCGGAGCCGCGT
Source organism: Streptomyces sp. NPDC050164 (assembly GCF_044459945.1). Lineage (NCBI taxonomy): Bacteria > Bacillati > Actinomycetota > Actinomycetes > Kitasatosporales > Streptomycetaceae > Streptomyces > Streptomyces sp. NPDC050164. The sequence continues at coordinate 11,843 of NZ_JBITJK010000049.1, read as the reverse complement.
TCTTCGGCTTCATGGTGGCCCTGCGGGCGGCCTTGCTGTGCGTGGCATTCGTCCGCGGTCCGGAACTGTTCGTGGTGGCCGGTCTCACCGTGCTCTGGTTCATCGCGTTGCTCGGCCTCGTCGGGGCCAACATCTGCTTCGGCACCCTGCGACAGGTGGCTGTGCCCGACACATTGCGTGGGCGGACGAACGCGGCGCTGAACATGTTGATCATCGGAGTCACCCCGTTGGCCGCGCTCCTTGCCGGCTTCCTGGGAAGCCGCATCGGCGTTCACGCCACCCTCCTGACCGCGACGTTGTTGATGCCGGTACCGCTCATCCTGGTGGCCTTCTCACCGGTCCGCCGTATGCGCGACGTTTCGGAAGCCGCGCCCAGGAGCTCCTGATGTGCTCAGCCGGTCCCGGCCGGGCAGAGAGGTGGATCATGCGAGTCCAGGTATTTCGCGATCGCTGTTGCGGCTCGGGGAACTGCGCCGCGACCGCACCAGAGGTCTTCGGACAAGACTCGAACGAAGGGCGTGTGGTCCTGCGCAGTGAGGAGGTGTCCCGCCTGCAGGCCGAGTCCGTGCGGCGGGCTGTGGACGAGTGCCCGACAGCCGCCATTGAACTCGCGCAGTAGCTCAATGCCGCACGCGCGGACGACCGTGAGCCGTCCGCACCCCTCGTTGACCTGACGGGAGGGCCCAGGTGATGGATTCCGTGGAGGAGAGATGCGGGCTGATCGCCCTGAAGGGCCGGCTGGTTGCCTCGCGACTGTCGCCTGCCATGGGCTGATCGCCCTCCAGCATCGGGGCCAGGAGTCCGCCGGCATCGTCGTCGGCGGCTCCGGGGCCCTGGCTCGCCGCTGTGGACCGGGCCTCGTGCCTCAGGTGCTCGACGGCCTTCGGCTGGTGCTTCCTCCAGGCAACGTGGCGCTGGGACATGTCCGGTACTCCACGGCCGGCGATGCGACCGCGGACACCATTCAGCCCCTGGCCGGACGGACCGGAGGCGGCGCGGAGTTCGCCCTGGCCCACAACGGCCACCTGCTGCGTATCGCCGATGGTGCCCGCAGGAGCAGCGGGCCCCGAGAGGGCCCCGGCGACACCGCCATGCTGGTTGCCGCGCTGGCCGGCCATCCGGGCGGGGCCGGGAGAGGCACTGCGCTCGGTGCTGCCTCGCGTGGAAGGGGCGTACGTTCCTGAGTCCCCGCACCGCCGACCGCCGCACCGCGGTGCGGCTGAAGTTCGGGGTTCTCCCCGCACTGGTCTCCGGGAAGCGGGGTGGCACTCGTCGACGACTCGTTGGTCCGCGCCAACTCCGCCCACGAGGTGGTGGACCTGATCCGCGGTGCGGGAGCCGCCGAAGTCCACCTGCGGATCGCATCCCACCCGTACGCTGGCCCTGCTTCTTCGGCGCGGACATGCCGCCGACCACGCGCCTGGTGGCCCATCGGCGACCTGTGCGGGAAGTCGCCGATCTGGTGGGTGCGGACAGCCTTGGCTACCTGTCGATCGATGCGATGCTCGAAGCATGCGGCGGAGGCGGCCACTGCGTCGGCTGCTTCACCGGGACCTACCCTCTGCGTGTCCCTCCGCCCGAGGGCACTCCCGCGTCGCTGACGCGCTGATCGGGTGTGCAACTGAGGAGAATCCTCAGTTGCACACCCGATCAGCGCGTCAGCCGGAAGCCCGTTCACCAACCGCCACATCGGGTGCGGTGGGGCGCGGTGCCTCAACGGCTTCCGCGAGGCTGACCCACTCCTGTGCACAGATGCGAGCCAATACCGAGATGGCCGGCAACCAGTGCTCCGGGATGGCCTCAATGGTCCCCGGCCCCAGTGCAAGAGCCGGCCTCTGATGCAACAGCCGCAGCAAGCGACGTCCCTCGGCCCGGTATCTGAGAGAGGGATCCTGCCGGAGGTTCTCCAGGATCGCGTTCGCATTGACCTCGGAGAGGAGCGGAGCCGAGCGTCGGCCGGCTGGTGACGGCACCCTGCGCACCATCGTTGTGCGGGGATGTATGTCGGCGTCCGCCGGACCGGCGCCGGCAGACTCCCTCTCGACCATGGCATCGCGCACCCTTCGCACGGTGCCGGGCGAAACGCACGCTTCCTGGGCGATCTTGCGCAACGAAGAGTCGGGCCTGGCGGCGAGGAGTTCCTGGGCGATACGGCGTCCGGCGGCGTTGTCCACGGGGCGCGAGCGCCCATCCCTGCCGATCCTCCGTGCGGCCGGTTCGGCATCGCCCTTCTCCCGGTCGCGCAGCGAGCCGACCGTCTTGCCCGAGATCCCGCAGGCACGTCCGATGGCGCGATCGGACCATTCCGGACGCATCCGCATGATCCGCAGGGCCGCGGCCTTGCGGTCGGACAGAGACAACGGAAGACCGTGAGTGACATTCGCGGCGACGCCCTGCAGATAGGCGTGCTCGTCATCCACGTCCAGAAACTGCACCTGAATTTCGCAGTTTCCCCGCATCTCGGCCGCCCGAAGCCTGTGCATGCCGTCGATGACCCGCATGGTGCCCTTTTGTACGAGGATCGGTGGCCATTCCACGTCACAATCGGCCAGGCCTCGCACGTGATCTTTGTCCACTCCCGTGGCCCGGATGTCTTCATTGATGATCAAGCTCTTGATGTGAACCGAAGTGGGGGGTAATGGGTTTGTATCCCTGGAGGGCCGTGGGGGGCCGTTCATTAACGCTGCACCTCCGTGCTGGGTAGAGCGGTCACGTCCCGACGAAAATCCTGACCCGGGCATGTCCTGCACCCGATGCCGGGCCCATGGCAATCGCACATCGGGCGGTGTCTCAATGGCAACAGCTCGCAAGTGCCCGAAACTTTCGGAAACCACCACATCCTTTCAAGAGGGGGATCCTGGGCTACTGATCGACTGGAGTGCGCCGCTGTTGACCCTCGGCCATGGAACAGAGCGTGATCGCATGCGTTGCCTGGGTCCACAATGACTCAGCCGGGGATCCGTGAATGAGAAGGCCCGTCTGCTCCTTGGGGCCTCAAACGGCACAGGGAGGAGAATCATCGATGGGCTGCGGTGGGGTTAGCAGGCCTGCCCGAGAAGGAATGCCGAGAGCGCTGCACCGCTCCGCCGGTCGTTGCATGACGGACCGTGGAGCAGGTGAGCCGTGCGGCTTCTGCCATCACCCGCTGATGGGCTGAATCCAAGACGAGCCTGTCCGATTGCAATCATTCCGGATGTACGAGACCGTACGTCTCGGCCCGCCTGCTGAGACATCCGAGTGGTGCGATCTGACGCCGAACCAAGTCCACCCGGGGCTGCGCCGGCTCGGGCCGCAGTCGGCATCCCTCCGCGAACGACCCCTTTCCTCGCATGTCCCGGAAACCCGTGACGTCCGTTCAGCGATCGCAGCAGCAGGTATGGGGCCTTGCCGATGCTACTGAACAGGTCGTGCGGCACAGCGCCCGACTGGCGATCGGGATCGGTCGGCTCGTCACGACGCCACGACACCTGCGCCGGACCGGCACACGTCCGGTCCCCGTTCCTGCCGCACTGAATGCCTTCTTGCCAAACAGAAACGTGACATGCGAAGGGGCCACATGCCGACGGACGGCTACCCGGGAAGCGCACCGCTCAACGAGCGGCTCCACCAATTGCGCGACATGCTCAACCGGACCAAATACGGCTTCCCGCCGCAGCGCTGGAGAGTCACGCTCGGACCCGGACAGGGCAGAACGGTGGTGCAGACAACGGCCGGTCACTTCATCGGTCCAGACCTGCCTCCGGGCGAGACGGTCCGGATGGAGTCACGGCTCCTCGTCCCGGAGAAGGTCGGCCGGATCTCCTTGGCCGGTGAGCCGATGCAGTGTCACGTCTTCAGCCGCTTTCCGTTCCGGCTGACATGCGATGGGCGAGAGACGGTAAGGTGCGTGGACGCGCCGATCATCCGCGGGAAGGTCTTCGCCACCGTCGTGCCGGAGTTGACGCCCGGCTCGGAGCACGACCTGACGCTCACCATCGATGTGCCGGACGACCTGGTGGCCTACGGCTTCCGGCTTTCCTTCTCCACCCCTGGGCTGCGGGAGCGATGGCACGAGGGCGATGGGGAATGGGCCCGTCTCCTGCTCGCATCGGAGTGCCGTCCCCAGTCCCGCGATGCGCTCCTCAGCATGCTCGACCAGCGTATTGAGGACGCCTTCCGGGCCACAGCGGACACACTGCCGGACCTCATCACGGCTCTGCTGCCGCCGGACGAGCGCACGGAGGGGGCAGCGAGGCTGCCGACCGTGCACCTCATCGGACACGCCCACCTGGACGTCGAATGGTTGTGGAACTGGGAGCAGGCCAAGCGTGCCGCCAAAGCGGTGTGCGCCCGCGCCGCGGAACTCCTGGCTGCCAACCCCGAGCTGCGGTTCAGCTTGAGCCAGTCAGCCGTCTACGACATGCTCCGCCAGGAGGAACCGGCACTTCTGGCGTTGATCCGGGACCTGGTCGACGCAGGTAGGTGGGAACCGGTCACCACGACGTGGGTCGAGCTCGACATGAATGTGCCGAACACGGAGTCCATCGTCCGTCAGCTCACTGCGGGACAGCGGTTCAGTGAGCGGGTGCTCGGAACCCGGCCCCGCGTATGTGTGTCCGCCGACACCTTCGGACATCCGGTCGGCCTGCCCGCGTTGCTGACCGGAGCCGGATGCACGGCGTACTTCCACACCCGGTGTCATCCGCTGCCGGAGCACGGAGGACCCGCGTACCGCTGGACCGGGCCGGACGGATCCGAAGTCATCGGCGTGGTGACGGACGCCTACGATGGCGAACTGCTCGCCAGCCGGATCGCCGAAGCGGCAGTGCAGGCTCGGCGTTCCGGGCTGGAAACGGGTCTGCTCTTCTTCGACATCGACGGACACTCCGGAGAGGAAGTGCAGGAAGCGCTGAGGCGGCTAGCCGGATGGACGGTTGACCAAGGGCTTCCACCGGTCCGCTACTCCACCTTGCAAGAATTCGTCGGCACCCTCGCTCACCAGGAATTGCCCTCGTTCTCAGGACGGCCGCCCACCATCTTCGAGGCGACCTACACCACTCAGGTCGTCGCCAAGCAGGTCATCCACCAGGCGGAAACGGCACTGCAGGAAGTGGAGGCGCTGACGTGCATGGCAGGTGTTGACCGACGCGACGCCCTGGCCGAAGCGTGGCGGTGCCTGCAGTTCTGGCAGAACCACGACACCGCCGCGGGGACCGCGGTGCGTAGCGTCTATGAACGGCTGGCCGCGGATTTTGAGGCCTGGCAACGAGCCGTAGGGGAGATCAGGGACGGTGTTACCCGGCAGCTGACCGGGAGCACGGACGCAGACGTGACGGTGGTCAACCCGGCCCCTTGGGCCCGGCACGAGTGGGTGGTCATCGACGATGCGCAGACGGGCGGGGGCAGGGGGGCTGACGTGGTGGCCTCCCCGGCGGGTCGGCGCCACCCCGTACAGCGGAGCGAGGACGGGATCGGCTTCCTGGCACAGCTCGCCCCATGGAGCGTCACGGAATACCGTCTTGAAGACGGTGGGATGACCGAGGTCGAAGCCCAGCCGATGCCCCTGGAGTGGAGCGAGCAAGGATCGACAGAGGTATTCGTAGGAGAGGAGAACCGCAAGGAGTATTTCGCCGTACGCAATCAGTACTTCTCGCTGCTGATGCGCGGAGACAGCGGATCGCTGGTGTCCTTGGTCATGCGGGACGGCAACCGGGAGCTGGTGTCCTACGGGACGAAGCGCAGGACCACATTCTCGAACACGGCGCGCCCCGAACTCGGACTCAACGTGCTCCAGATCATTCGGGAGCGGCCCCACGCCATGTCTGCCTGGCACCTTCACGAGGTCTTCTCGGAGGAGAGCCTGATCCACACCGGCCGGACGTCCTGGCTGGAACAAGGGCCGTTGCGAGTCGTCCTGCGCACTGAACACACCGTGGGCGCCACGACGATCGTGCAGGACATGACGGTCTACCGTGATCTTCCGCGCATTGACGTCAGGCTGGCCGTCGACTGGCAGGAGCCCTCCGGCAATGACCACGGTGTCGCTTCCCTGAAGGTCGCCTGTGCCCCCGACCTGCCGAGAGCGACGGTACACGCGGCCGCCGCTGCCGGTGTCGTCGACCATCCCGCGAACGGCCAGGAGTTCCCGATGCAGCGCTGGGTGGATGTTTCCGACGGATCCCACGGCATCGCGATCATCGCCGGTGACCGACACGGTTACGACGCGCTCGGGCCCCGCGTCCGGGTGTCGCTGGTACGCGGTTCCTACGACCCGGTCCGCGACGCCGACGTGGGCAGACACGTCTTTGGCTACTCGCTCCTCCCGCACGCCGGCACCTGGCGTGAGGCCGAACTCCCCCTGCTGGCCGAGCAACTGGCACGTCGCCCCGTGGTCCGGAGGCCGAGCGTGGCAGCGGAACATGACACCGTGCCGGGAACACACCGCCGGCTTCCCACACTCGACACGACCGGCCCAGGGCTGCTCACCGCGGTCAAGTGGGCCGACTCGGGCGACGGCCTGATCTGCCGCATTGTGGACTGGTCGGGTTCCGGGGGCCCGACCAGCCTCGCCGGGGTTCCCGAGGGCGCTGAGTGCTGGCGCGTCATGCTGACCGAGGAGCCGGTGGAGCGACTGCAGGTCGACGGAGGAAGGCTGCAACTGGAGCTCGGCCCGTGGGCCGTGGAGACGGTTCTGCTGCGCTCACCGACGTTCGCGCCGGACTCCCGGCCCGGGAGAGCCTGACGGCGAGACCCTTGAAATCAACTGCTGGATCTTCTCATCCGGATGATGCGGATCTTGGCTCGAAAAGGGGTTCTGATGAGACGGACGCCGATCTTGCTGGACAGCGACCCTGGTCTCGACGATGCAGTTGCACTGCATTATCTGCTCACGCGCCAGGAATGTGAACTCAAGGCCTACACTGCTGTCGGTGGAAATCTTCCGGTGGAATGCACCTTTCGCAATGCACGCGCGCTGGCGTCGGCCTTCGGGATTGATGACGACGTACCGGTATTCCAAGGTGCCGGACGGCCGATCAGTCGCGTGAAAGTTCGGTCCTCCTTCCATGGTCCGACTGGGCTGGGTCAGATGGTTCTTTCGGACTCGAAGGCGCCGACGCCGTCAGAAGACGCGGTGTCGGCAATGCTCCGACTCAGTCGCCAGTTCGAAGGTGAATTGACCGTTGCGGCTACAGGGCCGCTGACAAACATAGCTGCGGCGCTTGTTCTCGATCCAGCTTTCGCCGGCCGAATTCGTCACCTCGTATTCATGGGTGGAGCCGCAATGGTTCCAGGAAACATGACGAGTGTGGCGGAATTCAATATATGGGCAGACCCGGATGCTGCCGATATCGTTTTGTCCAGCGGGATAACTTATACGATGGTGGGGCTGGACGCGACGCATCAGGCCATTTTCACCTCGGCGGATCTCGCCCACTTGGAGAAGGGTCCGGGCGCGATGACCGGGCTTTCGGCGCAGTTGATGCGTGATTACTTGAGAGCGTACTCCCGGTTCACTGGGTCTGATCACTGTTTTCTGCATGATCCCCTCACGGTGGGCGTCGCTGTCGATGAGCGTTTTGTATCGACCGAGCCGGGTGTGGTGGCTGTATCCTGTGACCTGGGGCTGACCCGCGGTCAGACCGTCTTCCTGTCAGAGGTGGCAGCGCAGGGGGACGACCTCCCGGAGGTGCTGCGAGCGCGCCTCGACTGCTCCGGCTCGGTGGCGATGAGCCAGGGACAGCTGGACTTCACAACCGACTTCGTCCAGCGGCTCCGCGCACCCCTTCCGTCGCCCTTGCGCGCACTCGCGGAGGACTGTGCCGACTTCGGGTAGGTCAGCGGCACGTGCTAGCGGTAGTCGTCCTCATCACGGACAAGTACGGTCAGGCGATTCCGGTCGATCTTTCCATTTGCGGTGAGCGGGAAATCTCGGAAGACACGGCACACCGGCGGGACCTTGGCGGGACCAACCAGTGACCGGAGTCCGCGTTGCACCGTCTCTTGCCGTGCCTCGCCCAAGACGCACAGCACCGCTTCGCCCGTCGATCCGGGCGGCAGGACCACTGCCGAGATCACGCCTGGAAGGGTCTGCGCTGCCGCTTCGATTTCGACGGTTGAGGTACGGACGCCACGCTGTTTGAAGATGTGATCCCGCCGACCCTCGAAGTACAAGTGGCCGGAGGCGTCCATGTGCCCGAAATCGCCGGTGTACAGCATAGGCTGACCGGTTTCCGGATCATTCCCGAAAACCTGCGCCGTCAGCTGGGGAGCCTCCCAATAGCCTGACATGAGGTGAGGGCCGCTCACGGTGATCTCCCCACTCTGACCGGGTGGCAGCGGACTGCCGTCCGGGCCGGAAATGCGCACCGTCGTGCCGTCCAGTGGCTTGCCCACACTGCCTGGATGTTCCACATCCGCATCGCGTTCGGCAATCGTGACGCGCTTGCACTCTGTTGTCCCGTACATCATGTGCAGCCCGGCGCCTGGGAAAGACGCTCGCAGTTCATCGGCCAACTGCTGGGAGAGATGTTCACCTGTGTTGGTGAACAGGCGGACAGGGGGCCGGGGCCCGGGCCGACGAGCGAGGCGGACCAGCATGGTGGCAAGCGAGGGCACCACCGGTACCACCGTGGCGCCGGCTGTGTGCAATGCGCTGAGCAAGCGCGCGTCGGCAGCCGGGGACGCCTCGGCCAGCACCAGTTCAGCGCATGCCTGAGCGGCGAGAAATACCTGGTAGAGCCCGTAGTCGAAGGACAGCGGCAGTCGGCAGTACACGACGTCGTCAGGCCGGTAGCGCAACCGGCGGGCGATGGCGTCGGTTGCGAAGAGGATCGGCCGGTGTGGGCAGATGACGGCTTTCGGAACGGCGGTACTGCCAGACGTCAGCAGAAGAAGTGCTGTGTCCGTGGGCCGTGGAAACCCTTGCACGGGCGGGGTGACTTCGACGGCGGAGCCCTCGGGGCCGGGAGGCGTGGTTGCTGCGGGGCGTGCGCTCGTCGCCGCCATTCGTTCGGCGAAGGCGACGGCGGCGACGATTTCTTGTGCGTCGCACAAGGTGAGGCTCGGACGGATATCGGCCAGGACGGCGTTGAGTTGGTATTCCGGCATGTAGGGGCTTACCGGAGCGAATGCCGCCCCCAGCCTCGAGCAGCCGTAGAGCAGAGCCACGACATGCCGCTGCGGAAACGCTCCTACTACGACCCGGTGTCCTGGCCTCACCCCTTGCGCTCTCAGCCAGTTTGCAGCCGCCTGCGATGCCGCGGCGAGTTCCGCGTAGGTCCAGACGCCGGCCGTGTCACGCAGTGCCGCGGCCTCTCCATGGCTTTCCGCCGCCTGGTCCAGCAGATGATGCAGCAGTCGGACCGTCGTGCCTCGCACGTCGGTGATGGGGACATCTTGAGTAGCCACAGGGTGGAAACCTCATCTCGCTTGGCCGAGCGAAGGAATGCGGGCCGCTCCGTGAGGGTCAGGCACGCAGGTCATTGACCAGCGACCACAACTCCCTCACGCTGCCGGATGTCAACAGGGTTGCCAGGTGCTCGTCTGGGATGGTGACGTCGAAGGTCTCTTCCAGATCCATCAGGAGTGCGACCGTACCCATGGAATCCAAGCCCAGTTGGTTGAGCACGCTGTCGGGCCGGATTTCCGTGCCGGGCTCCAACTCCGTGAGGTTGTTGCGGAGGATCTTTTCGAACTGCTCCGGCCAACCGGTGTGCGACATGCGTTTCCGCCTTTCTGACGGTCCTCGGCATGGCTGTCGTGCTTGTCTGCCGTCGGGGGACGACGTGTTGGGCGGTTGCCTCGACTTCCGTGTGTCTAAGACGATTCGCACCACACCGTTCAGCAGGGACAATGCCCAGCGGCGTCATGGGAGCCAGCAGTTCCCTTGCCAGATGAAGTCCGATGCCCTCGGTGCGGTGCATGCCCAACCTGTCCAACGGGGGCAGATCACTATGTTGATCTACTTCCGGCCCGTAGACCAGGTCGTTCCCGATGTCTCCAGTTCCTCGGGGGCCTGCATGGTGAAGAGGGAAACCGCACGTACTGGCCCGACATTGCTGTAAGAAGTTGGCATTCCCGCCGGGTTCAGCCGGGACCGAGGCAGTGCAGAGAGTCGCCTCGGCTGACAGAGCATCGCCCATGCCTGGGGGCCGGATAAGCGGCCATAAGCGGCAGCCCCGCCTCCACGGCAGCAGTCGCCTCCGCGGCCGGGCCAAGGGCAGTTGAGGAGTCGACGTGTGTGTCGGATGGGCGAGGGAGGAAGTAGAGAGGCCAGGGTGTCACCCCTCGGCCCCGGCGCCAAGAGGCCCGTCGGGGCGGTGCACGGTGAGGGGCTTGCGTCGTAGTTCGAGCCGGGAGGCGTTCACGACGCGGCCGCTGTCCAGGGCAACCTCTGCAGCCGTCGGGCGGCCGAGAAAAGCGATCAGACTGGCGGTCAGCCCGTATGCACCGACGTTGGGCACGGTAACCACGTCGCCCGCGGCAAGAGACGTCACGTCAGTATCGCGTGCCCAGAGATCGGCTGGGGTGCACAACGGTCCTGCCAGTGCCCCTCGGCCCTGGCTCCCCTCCGGGCGGGAGGCGCGGTCGTCGCCGGAACACAGAGGCAACGGCACGGCTGTTATCGGCATGAGCCGGCCGAGGCCGGCCAGCCCGCCCAGGTGGTGGATACCGGAGTCCAGGATCACGAAGGTGCGCTCACCGCTGCTCTTCACGTCGGCGACCGTGCACACCAGTTGACCGCTGGTACCCACGAGATAGCGGCCCGACTCGAAAGCGACTTCGGGCCGGCCCGCCCGCCAGCCGGGCATCCACTCATCGAGAACAGGCTCGAGCGCCGTTCGCACCGCCTGGTACTCCGGCAGTTCCCCTGGTTTGGCGTACGGTGCGGCGAATCCGCCCCCCAGATCGACGACCTCCAACGGGATACCGGCCTCGTCTCGCAACCGTGCGGCCAGCCTGACGCCGGCCAGCAGTTCAGCAATCAGGTCGTCGCTGCTGCGCGCGTTGCTCAGCGGAAAGAAGTGGACGCCTGCGATCCGGGCTCCCGGCAGCGGCGCCCACCGCTCCGGTGCCTCCAGGACTGCCGCGGACTCGACCCCGAACTGAGAGGCGCGGCCGGTCATGCGCAGGCTGCTCGCGCCATGGGTATGGCCACTGTTCAGCCGGACCAGGCAGTCGGCCAGGACACCGCACCTCCGAGCGGTGCGGGCCACTCGGAGGTAGTCCTCTCGCGATTCCACGGAGAATCTCCGGACTCCCGCCGTCAGTGCCCTGGCCACCTCGTCCACGGTCTTGCCGGGGCCTGTGTAGAGGCAGTCCACTCCCCGGAACCCGGCTTCCAAGGCGGCGGTGAGCTCGCCCGTCGAGCTGATCTCTGCCCGGCAGCCGGCCCTGTGGAGCCGAGCGGCGAGCACCGGATGGGGATTGGCCTTCAGTGAGTAGTACAACGTGCTCGGCGCGGGTAGGGAGGATCGCAGCGCGGCCTGGGCAGCGTCGATATCGGTCAGTTCGTAGACGTAGACGGGACTGCCGTAATCCGCGACGACGCCGCGCAGAGTGGTGACATCCATGTGATGTTCCGTCCTCGAAATCCGCAGCAGATCGGGACAAGGTCACGCCTGCCAGCCGACGGCTGCACCGTCACCGGTCGGTGCAGCAGGGCTTGGGCGCCGTCATGGGGCGCGAGTGGAAGACCGTGCCTGCCGACGCATCATCGCTGATCTCGCCTGCTCTTGGCCAACCCCACGCGCGCGCATCCCGAACTGGCAGTGAGCGTTTTCAGAGTGGCCACCGGTCGGGTGACGGGGTGGCCTCCCGCAACGCACGAGGCTCCGGTGCCGTTGAGAGAGGTGTTCGACGTC